>NZ_JAXAVV010000060.1:0-7740 GCF_033949925.1 Lentzea kristufekii | reverse complement strand
CCGGCACCTCGCCCCTTTCGCGTGCTAGTTCCCGCCGGTCTGCGGGTTGTAGTCGGAGATCGAACCCCAGCGCCCGACGGGAATCACGATCACGCGGGCCTTGCCCACCACGTTGTCGATCGGGATCGCGCCGTCGGCCGGCGTCGGGTCGCCGTGCTTGCGCGAGTCCGACGAGTTGTTGCGGTTGTCGCCCATCACCCACAGCTTGCCCGCGGGGACGGTGACCTTCTCGAACGAGTCCTGCTGGCGGGGACCGCCACCGAAGTTCAGGTACGGCTCGTCCAGCGGCTTGCCGTCGACCATGACGCGGCCCTCTTCGTCGCAGCACTCGACGGTCTGGCCGCCGACGGCGATGACGCGCTTGATGAAGTCCGTGCCGCTGGGCTCGGAGAGGTTCACCATCGAGCCGAGGTCCTGCAGGGTGCCGACCACGAAGTTGGGGGGCTGCTTGCCACCGGTCCAGTTCGGCGGGCCGCGGAAGACGATGACGTCACCGGGGCGCGGGTCGTTGAACAGGTACGTGATCTTCTCGACCAGCACCTTGTCGTTCACGCAGCCCGTGCAGCCGTGCAGCGTCGTCTCCATCGAGGCCGACGGGATGACGAACACGCGCGCGACGAACGTCTGGATGACGACGGTCAGCAGCAGCGCGACGCTGAAGATGACCAGCAGCTCTTTCCAGAACGGCTGCTTCTTCTTCGGCTTCTTCTTGTGAAACCTGGGCGCCGGGTCGTCCTCGTAGGCGGAGGAACGCGACGAGCGGTCCTCGTACGACGAAGCGGACGAACCGGACGTCGAGAAACGCGACGTGGGTTCGGGGCCGTCTCCGGAGGGAGGGGTCGTCTCCCAGGTCGACGAAGAATCGTCGTTCACGCGATGACTCACACGCCCCACCTTACGGACGTCCGGGTAGGCGCAACGTGAACAGGGCTCCACCCTCGGGGGCTCTGCCCGCCATGGCCGTGCCGCCGTGCCGTTGCGCCACCTGTTTGACGATGGCGAGTCCGAGACCGGAACCCGGCAGGGTCCGCGCCTCGGTCGAACGGTAGAACCGCTCGAAAACGTGAGGTAGATCGGCGTCCGCGATGCCGGGGCCCGCGTCGGCCACCTCCACCACGGCGCTGCCGTCGCCCACCTGACGGAGGTTCAGCCGCACCGCCGAGCCCGCGGGACTGAACTTCACCGCGTTGTCGAGGAGGTTCAGCACCGCCCTCTCCAGAGCGCTGGAATCACCCAGAAGTGTCCACGGTTGCAGCTGCACGTCGAACGTGACGTTCGAGGCGCGGCGGCGCGCGCGGTCCAGCGACCGTTCCACCACCTCGTGCAGGTCGACCGGTTCGTGGATGACCTGCGGCGCGTCCTCGCGGGCCAGTTCGACCAGGTCGCCGATGAGCGTGGTCAGCTCGTCGATCTGGGCGCGCACGTCCGCCTGGATCTCCGTCTTGTCCTCCTGCGACAACGTCGGGGCGTCCGGGCGTTCCGAGGCGAGCAGCAGCTCCAGGTTCGTGCGCATGGACGTCAGCGGCGTGCGCAGCTCGTGGCCCGCGTCGGCGACCAGGCGGCGTTGCCGTTCCTGCGACTCGGCAACGGCGCCGAGCATGGCGTTGAAGCTGTGCGTCAACCGCGCCAGCTCGTCGTCACCCGCGACCGGGATCGGGGTCAGGTCACCCGTGTTCGTGACGCGTTCGGTGGCTTCGGTGAGCCGCTGCACGGGCCGCAGACTCGTGCGTGCGACGGCCGTGCCCGCGATGGCCGCGAGCAGCACGCCGGCGCCGCCGATGAGCAGCAGGACCACGCTGAGCTTCGCGAGCGTCGTCCGCTGCGGCACCATCGACTGGGCGATGATGATCGCCTGGCCGGGCTGGTACGCGACGGCGATGACCCGCGTCTCGGTCTTGTGGTCGGTCCAGATGACCTCGGGCCGGTCGCCGTCCGCGACGTCCCAGGCCTCCTGGACGCTGGGCGGCGGGGTGGAGTCCTTCGGGTAGATGATCTTCCCGGGGTCCGCCAGCAGCACGCCCATCTTCACGTCGCCCGCCGCGAGGAACGCCGCCGGGTAGTTCGCGACCTCGTCCGGCGTGGTGACCTTCGTGCCGTTCGCCACCGTGGCGGCCCGCTGGCGCAGACCGTCGTCGAGGGCGTCGTACGTGCTCTTGCGGACGACCATGTACGCACCGAGAGACACCAACGCGACGGCTCCGGCCACGCAGAACGCCGCGAGCCAGGTGACCCGTGCCCGCAACGACGCCCGTTGCAGGCGTCCCTGTGGTTCAACGATCACGGAGGGGTCTCCCGCAGGACGTAGCCCACCCCGCGCACCGTGTGGATCAGTCTCGGCTCGCCCTCCAGCTCCGTCTTGCGGCGCAGGTACCCCACGTAGACCTCGAGAGCGTTGCCCGATGTCGGGAAGTCGTATCCCCACACGTCCTCCAGGATGCGGCTGCGGGTGAGCACCTGGCGCGGGTGCGCCAGCAGGAGCTCGAGCAGCGCGAACTCGGTGCGGGTGAGGCTGATCGGACGCTCGCCGCGACGGACGTCCCTGGTGGACGGGTCCAGCTCCAGGTCGGCGAACTTCAACACGGCGGCGGACTGCTTGGCCGCGTCGTCGTCGTGGGCGGCCCTGCGCAGCAGCGCGCGCAACCGGGCCAGCAACTCCTCCAGCGCGAACGGCTTGGGCAGGTAGTCGTCGGCGCCGGCGTCCAGACCGGACACCCGGTCGCTCACGGCGTCCCGTGCGGTCAGCACGAGGATCGGCAGGTCGTCGCCGGTGCTGCGCAGCCTGCGGCACACCTCGAGGCCGTCGAGGCGGGGCATCATCACGTCGAGCACCATCGCGTCCGGCCTGGCGGCGGTCACCGACTCCAGGGCCTGCATGCCGTCTCCGGCAGTCTCGACCTGGTAGCCGTTGAACTGGAGCGAGCGGCGGAGTGACTCCCGGACCGCCCGATCGTCATCGACAACGAGGATGCGCATGGGGGCAGTCTTGCCGAGGGATCTGAGAAGTGCCTGAGAAGGGCCCTAACTGCAGGTGTGAGTACTGCGTTAGTTCTTGCTAGCCCTCCAAGCCCCTCGCGACCGGTGCGTTCCACTTCCGCCAGAGCGCGATCAGCCTGATGGTGATGATCAGTGACGCACCGGTCAGCGAGACGAGGCCTTTCGGCAGCCCCGCCCATTCGCCCAGTGCCACGACGACCGCGCCGCACAGCGCTGCCACGGCGTAGATCTCTCTCTTGAGGACCAGAGGGATCTCACGCAGCAGCACGTCACGAACCGCGCCACCGCCGATGCCCGTCGTCATGCCGATGAGGCACGCCGCGTAGGGGGTCGCACCGAGAGCCAACGCCGTCGAGGTGCCGGACGTGACGAACAGGCCGAGGCCCACGGCGTCGAGCAGCAGCACGCTGCGGCGGAGCTTGGCGACGTGCGGGTGGAACCAGAAGACGATCAGGCCCGTACCGCCCGCGACCAGCAGGTACGACCAGTTCCGCAGGCTCGTCGGCGGGTGCACGCCGAGCAGGACGTCACGGATGATGCCGCCGCCCAGCGCCGTGGTGAGCGCCAGGATGATCACGCCGAACACGTCGAGGCGAGCGCGGACCGCGGCCACCGCTCCGGAGGCGGCGAACACCGCGAGACCGATCAGCTCCAGGACGATGAGCAGCACGAACGGAGAGGGTAGTGCCGGTCATCGGGGCGGCGCCGCGCGGCGGTAACCGGCGTCCAGCCGGCCGCCCGCGGACACCAGCACGGCCTCCACGACGGCGATGAACCGCTCGGCGCCCTCGCCCCGCACCAACGCCCGGTAGGCGTCCACGAGCTCGTCCTCCTTGGCGTCGCGCAGCCGGCGCAGCAGCCACTTGCCGTGCCCGAGCCACCGGTTCTGCATGACCAGCGCGAGCTCTCCCGCGCAGCTCAGCAGCCGGGCCGCGACGAACAGACGCTCGTCCTCGTCCCGTGCGCCGATCAGGTCTTCGAGCAGGTCCGTGGTGCCGTAGCGACGGTCTTCCAGTTCGGTGACCGTCGCGGGAGGAGGTCCCGCGTCGAGCAGGACGCGTGCCTCGGACCTCATGCGCTGACCAGTGCCGTCGGCGTCGAGCATGAGAAACCCCTCGGCGCACATGTTCAGCAACGGAGGCCGCCGGCCCTCGGTGTCCCGGGCCACGAAGTCCTGGAACGACTCGATCGTGTGACAGAACAGCTCGACCGGCCAGCCGCGGTACCGCAGCGTCTCGCGGAACGCGCCGGGCAGGTCGTCGACGATCACGACCATGTCCAGGTCGGAGTTCGCCGTGTAGGTGCCCGCCGCCACGCTGCCGCCGAGGAACGCCGCCCTCGCGAGCGGGTACTTGACGTCGAGCAGGTCCCGCGCGACCTGCACCGGGTCCTTGTCCCAGTCCAGCGGGTGGCCGGTGACGTAGTAGTCCTGGTCGGGGTCCAGCGGGCCGAGCACGTGCTCGATGCACGGGCGGATCGGGGGGAGCACCTCGTGGAGGTCCACCAGCCACGGGTTGTCCTCGGCGTCGAAGAACGGTCTGATCGCCAGGAACTGGGCTCGCGAGATCTCCCGCTCGCTGACCGGTGACCCGCTGCGGTGCTTCGCGTAGCCCTTCAGGCGCCAACCCATGTTGTCGCCGTAGGCATGCCTGACCTCGTCCTGGTCCCCCGCCACGCGTCCATTGTGACCGAAGGACAGGTGAGAATCCCGTTGCGAACGGCCGGTCGTCAGAAGAAGTCCGCGAGCCGGGGGATGCCGGACGCGCCGGTGAGCTGGTCGAGCACCACCGCGTCGGCCGGGTCGCCCTCCAGCAAACCCGCGCGCCGCAGGGCATGCGTGTTCTGCGCGCCGGAGAACCACGGTCCCAACGCCCGCGCGTGCAACCGCACCGCGCCGGTGCCGCCGGGTTCGACGCGCACCGAGCCGTCCTCGACGACGACGCGCTGGAGACCCGCGTGCCACGGCGCGTGGTCGTCGACGACCTCCAGGTCCACGGCGGCGTTCGCGAGGCGCGGCCAGCCTCTGGCGGCGACGGCGGCGGGCAGGTCGACGACGCGCTGCATCCAGGTCGAGGTCGACACCGAGTAGCGCAACGGCGTGCCGCCCAGGAAGTTGAGCGTCGCCGGGTCGGTGATCCGCAGGTCGACGGCCTCGAGCGTGCCCGCCCAGGACGCGAGGGAGGCCAGGAGGGTGAGCTGGGCGTCGACGTCGACGCCGATGAGGTCGTGGACCTTGAGCCGGCCCATGTCGCCGCCGGGCTCGCGAGTGGCCGTCAGGTAGCCGCGCAGGCCGTTCGGGCCGGGCAGCACCGTCACCAGGTCCATCTCCAGGACCTTGTCGACGTCCATGCGCGGTGGCCTGCGGTCGGCCATGCCGTCGATCGTCCGCGCCACCTCCAGGTAGCACTCGTGCAGGGCGGGCAGGTCGCTCTGCTCCGCCGGGCGCGACGGGATCGGCTCGGCGGGCTTCGCAACGGTGAGCAGCCTGTCCATCGGCAGCTCGACCCACTCGAGGACGCCGGTGCGTTCCCAGCCGCGGCGCCGGTACAGGGTCGGCACGGTCGCGTAGAGCACCGAGAGCGGCTGGCCGTGCTCCCGCATCGTGATCAGCGCGGCGTCGAGCAGCGCGTTCGCGATCCCGCGGCCGCGGTAGGCCCCGTCGACGGCGACGCCGCCGATCCCGCCCATGGGAACCGCGGCGCCGCCGTAGAACTGCGCGTAGGAGCCGATGCCGAGCACACCCGCGACTCGTCCGTCGATCTCGGCGAGCAGACCGTGCGAACCCGGCCTGAGCAGCGGCCCCGACGGCTTCGTCCCGTTGAACGCGACCCTGCGGAGCCGGAACACGGCGTCGCGGTCGTCCTCGGTGAACTCACGGATGTGCACGCACACCTATCTACCAGGAAAAGAAGCCCTGGCCCGTCTTCTTCCCCAGCTCGCCGCGGGCGACCTTGTCCCGCAACAGCCGCGGCGGGTCGAACCGCGGCCCGAGCTCGGCCGCGAGGTGCTCGGCGATCGCCAGCCGCACGTCGAGTCCGACCAGGTCGGTGAGCTCCAGCGGGCCCATCGGCCAGCGGTAGCCGAGCTTCATGCCGGTGTCGATGTCCGCGGCGGAGGCGACGCCCTCTTCCAGCATGCGAATTGCTTCCATGCCCACGGCGACGCCCAGTCGTGAGGTGGCGAACCCCGGTGAGTCGCGCACCTCGATGACGGTCTTGCCCATCTGTTCGGCCCAGGTCCGCGCCTTGGCCACGTTCGCGGGGTCGACGCCCTCGTGGTGGACGAGCTCGACGAGCTGCTGGACCGGGACGGGGTTGAAGAAGTGCATGCCCAGCACGCGTTCGCCGGGCAGACCGGCGGCGATGTCGGAGATCGACAGCGACGACGTGTTGGAGGCGAGAACCGCCTGCGGGCACTTCTCGGCCGCGAACCCCAGGACCTTCTGCTTCAGCGGCACGTTCTCCGGCACGGCCTCGACGACCAGTTCCGCGTCCGCGGGCAGCTCCCCCGTGCTCAGGTTCGCGAACACCGTCTCCGCGTCGGAGAGCATGCCCTTCTCCTGCGCCTTGCCGAGCGAGCGCCTGACCGCCTGCCTGCCCTGCTCGGCGCGTTCGGCGTCGGCCTCCGACAGCGTGACCTCGTGGCCGTTCGCGAGCAGGAGGTGCGCGATGCCCGCGCCCATCGTGCCGCCACCGATGACGACGGCCTTCACGAAACCACCTCGGCGCTGAACATGGCGACGAGCTCCATGCCGCCGATCTCGGCCAGGTTGGCGCCCGAGGTGGCCCACTCCGGCGACTGCAGGACGGCCTTGAACGACTCCTCGGACTCGAAGTACATCTCCGCGATCAGGTGCGGCTCGTTCTCACCGAGGAAGCCCGACAGGAACACCTGCTGCACCTTGGCGACCTCGGCGCGGACCAGGCCGGGAACCGAGTTCACGATCGGCAGGTGCGACTCGAAGTACTTCTGGTCGAAGCCCTCGGGGTCGGCGGGCTTCTTGTACAGCGCGATGTACTTGATCATGTGACACCATCCTCCTCGACTCGCCGAGCACTGTAACGCCCGGACCACCCGCGGAGCTGAGGCACGATGGTGGGGTGCGGATCATCCTGCTGCGCCACGGACAGAGCCTCGGCAACGTCGACGAGCTCGCCTACTGCCGCATCCCCGACCACGCCCTCCCGCTCACCGCGACCGGCGAGGACCAGGCGCGCGCGGCCGGTCCGACGATCAAGGCCCTGATCGGCGACAACCCGGTCGCGGCCTACGTCTCCCCGTACACGAGGACGAAGCGGACGTTCGACCTGCTCGGCATCGAGGCGGAGCGGATCGTCACCGAGCCGCGGGTGCGCGAGCAGGACTGGGGCAACCTCCAGGACCCGGTGCAGCAGGAGGTGCTCAAGCACCAGCGGCACGCGTTCGGCCACTTCTTCTTCCGGCTGCCCAACGGCGAGTCCGGCGCGGACGTGGACGACCGGGTGGCTGCGTTCCTCGACGGCCTGGAAGTCCGGATGCACAAGGACGAGGAGCATCCCAAGACGGTGCTGGTCGTGTCGCACGGCCTGACGATCAGGTTGCTGTGCCGCAGGCTCTTCGACTGGAGCATCGAGCTGTTCGAGTCACTGTCCAATCCGGACACGTGCGAGAACCGCGTGCTTGACCACGACGGCGCGGGGTGGAGGCTGGACCGCCCTTTCGACCAGTGGCGCGACTCACCGGACGGAACGGTCCAGCAACCCCTTT
>NZ_JAXAVV010000006.1:0-421698 GCF_033949925.1 Lentzea kristufekii | reverse complement strand
GGCCTAGTCGCCCCAGTCGGGGTCCGCGCGCCGCTCGGCCGCCGCGTCCACGACCGCGTTGACCCGCGCGACCTCCGCCTCGCGTTCGGCGTCGCTGTGCCGGTCGCCGAACCGCTCCAGCACGTCGTCCTGGTCGCCACTCCAGGCCTGCACGACGCCGATGGCTTCGTGCAGTGCCGCTCGCCTCGTGATCGCTTCGACGAGGCGCTGTGCCGCGGCGGCATCGCCGGAACCGCGGCTGGATGAGGTCATGTGTCCAGCCTCCTCCTCATCGCCGGGAATAGCGACCCTGTGCCCGGCCGATGTCGCCGGGGTACTGTTCGGCGAGGTCACATGTTGCGACTAGTCCACTGTGGATGAATCGGGAGCGGTACCGGATTCGCGATCCAGTGGGCAGCCGCACGAGAGGCCGAGGGCGGACGGACAGCGCAGGGATCGGCTTGAGCGAATGATCGCGCAGTGCGCCACGGGTGTGGAGTGGCGCAGGCGCTGTGCACGGTGTGCGTGAAGGTGCTTCCGGTGGACGCCGCGGCGCTGGTCATGCGGGTCGACGAGCGGTCACAGGAGATGGTCACCGCCAGTGACGGGTGGAGCGAGGCGATCGAGGAGCTCCAGTACTCGCTCGGCGAGGGGCCCGTGGCGGAGGCTCGCCGCGGCGGTGATCCGGTGCTGGTGGCCGACATGAAGGCCGAGCGCGCCAGATGGCCCTGGTACGCCGCCGCGAGCGCCGAGGCCGGCCTCGGCGCGATGTTCGCGTTTCCCCTGCACGTCGGCGGTATCCGCCTCGGCGCGCTGAACCTCTACCGGCGGCGCCCCGGTGGTCTGTCGGCGGACGCGCTCGCGGACGCCGCGGTGCTGGCTGACCTGGCGGCCCTCGCGCTGCTGGAGAGCGAGCTCGCGGACGAGCACGAGAAGCTGCGGATGGAAGTGTCCTATCAGGACGTCCGCCTGGCGACCGGTGTGCTGGCCGCGGGACTGGAGATCGGTCTTGAAGAGGCTTTCGCGAGGCTGCGGGCGCACGCGTTCGCCGAGCACCGGACGTTGGTGGCGGTGTCGCGCGACGTGCTGGAACAGCGGATCCCCGTCGACCGTCTCGCGAACTGAGCACTACATGCCGAACGACATGGAGCGGCTGGCAAGTCGCCTGCTTTTTCGCGAAGCGGTGTAGGGAGCGTTTCGCCGGGTAGCTCAATCTCATGGCAGAACGTGCTGTGGTGACCGGAGGTGCGGGCTTTCTCGGTTCGCACATGTGCGATGCCCTTGTGGCGCGCGGCATGCGGGTGACCTGTGTGGACGACTTCAGCACGGGAGAACCCGCGAACGTGCCCCCCGCCGTCGACCTCATGCACGTCGACGTGCGCGAACCGTTCCGGTTGCCGCCCAGCGAGCTGGTGCTGCACTTCGCCTGCCCCGCGTCGCCGTCGGCCTACCTGGCGTCCCCCGTCGGCACGCTCGAGACGGGCGGGTTCGGCACCCATCACGTGCTGGAGGAGGCCAGACGGATCGGCGCGCGGGTGGTCGTCGCCTCCACCAGCGAGGTGTACGGCGATCCGCTGGAGCACCCGCAGCGGGAAACCTATTGGGGCAACGTCAATCCGATCGGGCCGCGCAGCGTGTACGACGAGGCGAAGCGGTTCGGCGAGGCGCTCGCGTTCGCGTACCGGCGGGAGCACGGGCTCGACGTCGGCGTGGTGAGGATCTTCAACACCTACGGGCCGCGGATGAAGTCGAGCGACGGCCGGATGTTACCGACGTTCTTCGCGCAGGCCCGCAAGAACGAGCCGTTGACCGTGCACGGTGACGGCACGCAGACGCGGTCGCTCTGCTACGTGGACGACCTGGTGCGCGGCGTGCTGGCCATGGCGGACAGCGGCGAGGCCGGGCCGGTCAACCTCGGCAACCCCGAGGAGGTCACGGTGCTGGAGGTCGCCAAGCAGGTCATCGAGGTGACCGGCAGCGGCTCCGAGATCCTGCACGTCGGTGCGATGACCGACGACCCCCGGCGACGCAGGCCGGACATCACCAGGGCGCGGGAGCTGTTCGGCTGGGAGCCGGAGATCCCGCTGGAACGAGGACTTCGACTGATGGCGAAGGAGGCGTGATGCGGGTTCTGGGCATCAACGCGATTTTTCACGACCCCGCGGCCGCCCTCGTGATCGACGGGCACACGGTCGCGGCCGCCGAGGAGGAACGGTTCTCCCGGCGCAAGCACGGCAAGCGGCCGGTCCCGTTCTCGGCCTGGGAGCTGCCGGAGATGGCGGCGAGGTGGTGCCTGGAGCAGGCAGGGCTCACGCCGGCCGATCTCGACGCCGTCGCGTACTCCTACGATCCGGCGCTCGCGGAGGACGACACCGCACCGTGGGAGGAGCTGCGCACCACCTACGCCTGGCGGGCCCCGCAGTTCCTGGCCACCGCGTTGCCCGGCCTGGACCCGGAGATCGTGCGGTTCGTGCCGCACCACGCCGCCCACGCGGCCTCGACCGGGCTCGCGGCACCGTTCGGCGGGAACTGCGCGGTGCTGGTGGCCGACGGGCGCGGCGAGTGCGGCTCCTACCTGGCCGGGCGGTACGACGACCAGCAGCTGGTCAAGCTCGCCGAGCAACGGCTGCCGCACTCGCTCGGCCTGCTCTACGAGGACCTGACCGAGCACCTCGGGTTCCTGCGGTCCAGCGACGAGTACAAGGTCATGGCGCTCGCCTCGCACGCCGAACCGGTGCACCTCGACCTCATGCGCGAGCACATCACCACGGCCGGCGGCGGCTTCCAGATCGTGCCGATCGAGTGGAACACCCTGGCCAAGCCGCCGGACGGTGAGCTGCTGCAGGAACACGCCGAACTCGCCGCCAGCGTGCAGCGCAGGCTGGAGGAGGTGCTGCTGGAGCTCACCACGTGGCTGCACGAGCAGACCGGTGAACGCAGGCTCGCGATGGCGGGCGGGGTGGCGCTGAACTGCGTCGCGAACACGCGGATCTTCGCCGAGGGACCGTTCGACGAGGTGTGGGTGCAGCCCGCGGCCGGTGACTCGGGCACCGCGCTCGGGGCCGCGCTGCACGTGGCGTCGGGTGAGCCGCTGGCGCCGATGCCGGGGGCCGACCTCGGCCGGAGCTGGAGCGACGACGAGATCGAGCAGGTGCTGAAGACGGCGAAGGTCGTGTACGAGAAGCCGGCGGACCTGGCCGCCGTGGTGGCGCGGGCGCTGGCGGACGACAAGATCATCGCCTGGTTCCAGGGGCGGTCGGAGTACGGGCCACGTGCGCTGGGCCGCCGGTCGCTGCTCGCGAACCCCTGTTTCGCCGCGAACCTGGAACGGATGAACGACGTCAAGGGCCGCGAGCAGTTCCGCCCGATCGCGCCGATGGTGCTGGAGAGCAGGGCGCACGAGCTGTTCGAGCGCGGACCGGTTCCCAGTCCCTACATGCTCTTCGTGCACGACGTCCGTCCAGAGTGGAGGGACCGCATACCGCCCGTGGTGCACGTGGACGGCACCGCCCGTGTGCAGACCGTGGCGGACGACCCGCTGCTGGAACGGGTGCTGGAGGAGTTCGACCGCCGCACCGGCGTGCCGGTCGTGGTCAACACGAGCCTCAACACGGCCGGACGGCCGATGGTCGACTCCCCGAGGGACGCGCTGGAGTGCTTCGGCTCGTCGCCCGTCGACCTGCTGGCGATCGGCCCGTTCGTGGTGCGGCGATGACCGGCTACACCGTCGTCATCCCCACCGTCGGCCGAGAGAGCCTCGACGTCGTGGTGAACGCCATCCGGTACGGCGACGGGCCGCCACCGGACGAGATCATCGTGGTGTACGACCGGTTCGGCCGCGGACCGGCGGCCGCGCGCAACTCCGGCTGGCGGCGGGCCACCAGCGAGTGGGTGGTCTTCCTCGACGACGACGTGCTGCCGCCGCCGGACTGGAAACGACGACTCGTCGACGACCTCGAGGCACTGGAGGACGACGTGGCGGCCAGTCAGGCACGCATCGAGGTGCCGCTGCCGCCGGACCGCAGGCCCACCGACTGGGAACGCAACACCTCCGGCCTCGCCGACGCGAAGTGGATCACGGCGGACATGGCCTACCGGCGGTCCGCGCTGCTGGAGACGGGCGGTTTCGACGAACGTTTCCCGCGGGCCTACCGGGAGGACGCCGACCTCGCGCTGCGCGTGATCGACCTCGGGTACCGGGTCGTGTTCGGTGACCGGATCACCACGCATCCCGTGCGGCGCAACGGTTTCTTCACCAGCGTGAAGCAGCAGCGCGGGAACGCCGACGACGCGTTGATGCGCAAGGTGCACGGCCCGCGGTGGCGGGAGAAGATCGGCGGACATCGCGGCCGGTTGCGCGAACACGTGCTCACGACCGGCCTCGCGGTCACGTCCGTCCTCTGTGAACTTACCGGCCACAGGCGTGCCGCGGCCGTCGCGGGACTGGGGTGGGCCGCCATGACAGCGCGCTTCGCGGCGCAGCGCATCGCGCCAGGGCCTCGTACGGCGCCGGAGGTCGTGCGGATGATCGTGACGAGTGCCGCCATCCCGCCGGCCGCCTGTCTGCACCGAGTCCGTGGCGAGTTCCAGGTGCGCGTGACCCAGAACGAGACGCAGACCGCAGCACAGGACATGTCGGGAGGGCGACCGTGCATCGAATCGGTGTCGTTGGTGCCGGGTACGTCGGCCTGACCACGGCCGCCTGCCTCGCTCACCTCGGCCACGACGTCGTCTGCGCGGACGTGGACGACGCCAAGGTCGGGCGGTTGCGGCGCAACGAGGTGGACCTGGTCGAGCCGGGGCTCGCGGAACTGCTGGAACAGCACGACATCGAGTTCACCACGGTGTTTCCGCGTGACGTGGACTTCCTGTTCGTCTGCGTTCCCACGCCGGCGGGGGAGCGCGGTGAAGCCGATCTCACCGCCGTGCACGACGTCGTCGCGCAGGTGCCGGAGAACACCGTGCTGGTGCTGAAGTCGACGGTTCCCGTCGGCACCGCGCGGGGCATCGCGCACCAGCAGACCGTGTCGAACCCGGAGTTCCTGCGGGAAGGCCATGCGGTCGAGGAC
Source organism: Lentzea kristufekii (assembly GCF_033949925.1). Taxonomy (NCBI): domain Bacteria; kingdom Bacillati; phylum Actinomycetota; class Actinomycetes; order Pseudonocardiales; family Pseudonocardiaceae; genus Lentzea; species Lentzea kristufekii. The sequence continues at coordinate 416,650 of NZ_JAXAVV010000006.1, read as the reverse complement.
TTCCTGCGACCGCAACGCGTGGTGGTCGGTTCGGCCGACCTGGACGCGGCGAGACGGGTGGCCGCGCTCTACGGTGACGTACCGGTCGTGCTCACCGACAACACCACGGCCGAGCTGATCAAGTACGCCTGCAACAGCTTCCTCGCGGTGAAGCTGTCGTTCGTCAACACCCTCGCCGAGCTGTGTGAACGCGTCGGCGCGGACATCGACGGCGTCACCGAGGGCATGCGCCTGGACGAGCGCATCGGTGCCGCGTTCCTGCAGCCCGGCCCCGGCTGGGGCGGCTCCTGCCTGCCCAAGGACACCCGCGCGCTGCTCAGCACGGCACGGGAGCAGGACGTCGAGTTCGCGACCCTGCGCGCCGCCGTCGACACCAACGACCACCAGGTCCGCCGCATCGCGGAGAAGATCGAGGGTGACCGGATCGGGCTGCTCGGCCTCACGTTCAAGGCGGGCACCAACGACCTGCGCGACTCGCCCGCGCTCGCGATAGCGCGGCTGCTGGACGGCGACATCCGCGCCTACGACCCGGCGATCAGCCAGGAGGTCGACGGCATCACCGTCGTCGGCACACCGGAGGAGCTGGCGGACGGCCGCGACGTGCTGGTGGTGCTCACCGAGTGGCCGGAGTTCGCCGAGCTCGACTGGCCGGCGCTCGCCGGCCGGATGGCGACACCGGTGCTCGTCGACACCCGAGGCGTCGTCCCCGCCGACAAGGTCCGCGAGGCGGGCTTTCGGCTGGTCAGCGTGGGACGTCCGGACGGACGACGATGACGTCGGATGAGCGCGATGTGGTGACGCCGGGCAGCGCTTCGGCGAGTGGTGTTTCGAAGCCTTTTCCGGGGATAAATCTCCTCTGTGGACCGGACTTCCGCCGCGGGGCCCTCCGATCGTGACGACGCGATGTGGACGCCGATGTCGCGGGCGGGGATCGGCTGTACGACGGAGGTGAGGGGCATGAGGATCGCGATGGTGTCCGAGCACGCCAGCCCACTGGCGGTGCTGGGCGAGGTCGACGCTGGTGGGCAGAACGTGCACGTGGCCGCGCTGTCGGAGGCGTTGGTGGCGCGAGGACACGAGGTCGTGGTCTACACACGGCGTGACGACGGGGAGCTCCCTGATCGGGTGCGTACGAAGGCCGGTTACGAGGTGGTGCACGTACCCGCCGGACCTGTGGAACACGTGCCCAAGGACGAACTCCTGCCTTTCATGGGGGAGTTCGCCCGCTTTCTGGCCGCGGACTGGCGTGCTGTGCCACCTGACGTCGTGCACGCGCACTTCTGGATGTCCGGATTCGCCGCGATCATGGCGACACGCGACCTCGACGTGCCGGTGGTGCAGACCTTCCACGCGCTCGGCACCGTGAAACGCCGCCACCAGCACGAGGCGGACACCAGTCCTCCCCAGCGGATCGCGATCGAGCGGATCATCGGCAAGAAGGCCGACCTGATCGCCGCGACCTGCGAGAACGAGGTGAACGAGCTGGTGCGGATGGGAATCCGGCGCACGCACACCGCCATCGTGCCGTGCGGCGTCGACCCCGAGCTGTTCCACCCCGCCCCGGCCTCTCCCCACCCGCGGCGGATCGTGTCGGTCGGCAGGCTGGTGCCGCGCAAGGGGTTCGAGGACCTGATCACCGCGCTGAAGATGGTGCCGGAGGCCGAACTGGTGATCGCGGGCGGGCCGCCCGCGAGGAAGCTGAGGTCGGACCGCGAGGCGCAGCGGTTGCTCGCGCACGCGGAGGCCCTCGGGGTGCGCGACCGCGTCCGGCTGGCTGGGCAGGTGGCCCGCCAGGACATGCCGAACCTCCTGCGCTCGGCGGAGGTCGTCGCCTGCGTGCCGCGGTACGAGCCGTTCGGCATCGTGCCGCTGGAGGCGATGGCGTGCGGCCTGCCGGTGATCGCATCCGCGGTCGGAGGGCTCTTCGACACCGTGGTCGACGGCGTCACCGGAAAGCTGGTGCCGCCGCGCAATCCGAAACGGCTCGCGAAGGAGCTGCGGGTGTTGCTCGCGGACCGCTCCCGGCGCCACGTCTACGGCACCGCCGGTGCCGACCGGGTCTCCGCCTGCTACACCTGGGACGAGGTCGCGCGGAGGACCGAACACCTGTACCTGCGCGTCGCCCGGCCGTCGCTGGCGATGGTGTGATGACCGTCGTGCGGATCTGCGACGCCTATAGTCTTTGTCAGAACTGGAATGCTCCGCTGTCCACTGTGGAGGACAGCGGGTGGAGGGCGTGTGTCTCGGCGAACCAGAGGAAAGCGTCGTAGCGGTCGCCGAGCACGGTGGGCACGTAGTTGCGCCGACGGTCGTGTGCGGGCTGGTAGACCACACCGATGGGGCGGTGGCCGAGTTCGGTGGTGAGCAGGCCGGGACCGCCGACGCGGGGGAACACGAAGAGCGCCGGCCGGGCGCCGCGTCGTGCAGCACGTCCTCCAGCGAGCCGGGACGGGCGGGTGGCACCGGCATCTCCCGCAGGGGCGCGCCCCACGAGTCACCGGCGATCACCGTGCCGCGGTGGGTGCCGAACCCGGCCAGCACCACCTGGTCCTCGCCATACCGTTCGCGGGCGAGCTGGCCGATGTTGACCTCACCGCGGGCGGCCATGCCGGTGGCGCGGGCGTTGCCGACGTGCGTGTTGTGCGCCCACACGACGGCCTTGGCGCCCGGCCCGTAGCGGTTGAGCAGCCGGTCGAGCATGTGGTCCATGTGCCGGTCGCGGACGTTCCACGACTCGCTGCCGCCACCGAGCATGGCCCGGTGGTAGCGCTCGGCACCGGCGACGACCTCGGCGTTCTGCCACCTCGGCGGTGAGCCGGGCCGCCTGGCACAGCAGGTCCACCAGCGTCTCGACACCCTCGGGCAACTCGCCCAGGTGGTAGAGGGTCGTCAGGTCGGCCGCGGCGTCCATGTGGTCGACGACGTCGTCCAGCCTGGACGTGAGGCGGTAGATGTCCTCGCGGTCGAACGGCGTGACGAACGACCGGTCGAGGTGTTCGAAGATCGCGTGCGTGGCGTCGTCACCGACGTTCTCGAGCGCGTGCATCCGCGCGGCCAGTTCGGGACGCCGCTCGACGGGTGCGCGCACGAACTCGCGCAGCACCTCCACGCTGGCACCGATGTTCGCCCCGATCTCCGCGAACAGCTCGAAGAACCTCGCACCCGTCGGCTTGCGGCTGATGCGCACGCCGAGGCCTCACTCCGCACCCAGGCGCCGCCGCAGCTCCGGCAGGAACTCGGCGTCCTGGCCGACCAGCGCGGCGGGATCCAGTTCGTGCGGGACGGACGTGTTCGGCTCGCGGTCGAGCAGGTACCGGATGATCTCCTCGACCAGCGTGGCCCCGTCCGGCTCCAGCACCGCGAGATCGTCGAGGAAGCCTTGCGTCAGCACGACGTGATGAGTGGTCGTCTCCGTTCCTTCGCGCACTTCGGCGGCGTACTCGTTGTCGGCCATGGAGGTGATGCGGACATCCGTGTTCATGGCGGCTGGCTACCCGCGAACAGCGGTCGGAAACGCCGCCGTCACCGTCCGTGTGCTTCGGCCCTGCTCCTCGCCCGCACCCGAGCACGGCGGCGCGGGCGCGTGACCGGCGCGGGCTGGTGCGGATGTCCGGCCGGGTGCGCGACACCGCGCCGCCGGTGCAGCACCCGGTGGGCGAACGCCGTCCGCCGCTGCGGGGACGCGCCGAAGAGCGAGGCCGCGCTCAGCGTCGCGAGCAGGGTCACGGTGCCCGCCAGCACCAGCGTCGTGTTCGCCCCGGCCCGCTCGCACAGCCAGCCGAGCAGGGGCGCGCCGATCGCACCCGCGGCGGCCCCGGCGGAGCCGCTGATCGCGAGCATCCGGCCACGCATGCCGTCCTCGGAGTCGAGCTGCAGACGGGTGCTCATGGTCGTGTCGATCAGCACCGCCGCCGCGGCGATCGGCACGAGCACGACGGCGAACGCGACGGGTCCCGGCAGGAGGCCGCCGGCCGCCTGGAGCAGGCTCGCGAGAGCCGCGCACACGAGCAGAAGCCGCACGGACAGCGTGCGCCGGGCCGCCGCGACCAGCCCGCCCAGCACGGTGCCGATGGCGAACACCGACGAGAGCAGGCCGTACATCGCCGCATCGGTGCTCATCGCCGCCATGGTGACCTGGTAGTTGCGGCCCAGGCAGGACAGGACGAACCCGAGCGTGACGAGCAGCAGGAGACGCCCGCTGCCGGCGACGTACCGCAGGCCGTCCCGCACGCCCGCCCGGCTGGAAGCGCTCGTGGCGAGGGGGTGGAACTCCTCACGGCGAATGGTCAGCACCGCGGCGATGACGGCGACGAAGCTGAGGCCGTTGAGCGCGAACAACACCGGTGCGCCCACCAGCGCCACGAGCACGCCCGCCGCGCTCATCCCGATGATGCGGCCGACCGAACTGATCACCGAGCCGAGCGCGACCGCGTTGGCGAGACCGTCACGCGGGACGATCTGGCTGCTCAGCCGGCCGAACGCGGGACCGTCGAACACGGTGACCAGCCCCGCGGCGAAGGTGAGCGCGTAGACCGGCGCCATCGGCAGCCCGGACCAGACGGCGCAGGCGAGCACGATCGCCAGCACGGCGTGCAGCGTCTGGCAGACGAGCACGATCCGGCGCACCGGGAACCGGTCGGCGAGCGCGCCCGCCCACGGCCCCAGCAGAACGCTGGGCAACGTGCTGAGCAGCACCGAGAACCCGACCGAGGTCACCGAGCCGGTGCGCTCGAGCACCACCCAGTTCACACCGATGACCTGCATCCACGAGCCCGTCACGGAGATCAGGTCCGCGGCGGCCCACCGGCGGTAGTTCCGATGGCTCAGTGCGCGGAACATCGGCGGCATCGTTCGCCGCAAAACACAACTCCTCGAACGGGGATTGGGCCAGACACCACACGGCCCGGACCCGAAGGAGCCTATGTGCGGTTATCCCGGATCTAAACGTGAGTTCGTTCACGCCCTTTGGTGGAGACCACTTCCGATCGGCCCCATGATCCACAGTGGACACCCGTCGAGGCCGTGCCGTTCCTCGACTTCGCCCGCAACCGGCTCGCACAGCTCCTGCGGCACCGAGCCCGGCACCCGCGAATGCCCCGGGCGGTCCGGGGTACCTCCGTGGTGTTGGCCACGCGCTCTGGAGGAGGATCGGTGAACCCACAGGCAGTCGTGACGGGAGCGTCGAGCGGTATCGGGCTCGAGCTCGCGAAGGTGTTCGCGGACAACGGTTACGATCTCGTCATCGCCGCCGAGGACGACGCGATCGACACCGTCGCCGAGGAGATTCGAGGCCGTGGTGGCGTCCAGGTGGACGCCGTGCAGGTCGACCTGTCGTCGTACCAAGGCGTCGAGGATCTCGTGGCGCGCATCAGGGCGAGCGGGCGGCCGGTCGACGCGCTCGCGGTCAACGCCGGTGTCGGGGTCGGCGGCGACTTCGTCCGCGACACGTCCGTGGACGACAACCTGGAGATCGTCAACCTGAACGTCACGTCCGCCGTGCACCTGACGCACCGCGTGCTCTCGGACATGGTGGACCGCAAGGAAGGGCGCGTGCTGTTCACGTCGTCGATCGCGGCCACCACCCCGGGGCCGTTCCAGGCCGTGTACGCGGCGTCCAAGGCGTTCCTCGCCTCGTTCGGACAGGGCCTGCGGGAGGAACTGAAGAACACCGGTGTCAGCGTGACCATGCTGATGCCCGGTCCGACGGACACGAACTTCTTCGACCGGGCGGGCATGCAGGACACCAAGGTCGCCCAGTCCGCCAAGGACGATCCGGCGCAGGTCGCGCGCGAGGGGTTCGAGGCGTTGATGAAGGGCGAGGACCACGTCGTCGCCGGCTCGGTGAAGAACAAGGCGCAGGCGCTCGCGGGCCGGGCGCTGCCGGACCCGGTGAAGGCCAAGGCGCACCGCAAGATGTCCGAACCCGGCTCGGCGGAGTAGGACCCGGCCGACCCTCCTTTGTGGACAAGCCGCGCCGTCATCTGGCACAGCCGCCGTGCCAGGTGACAGCTCTCATCGAGTCAGGGCAGCACGTTGTGCGCCGCGGTCCTGCTCCACTCGAGCAGGAGCAGGGTGGCGTCGTCCTGCAGATTCCCGTGCTGGTGGTCGAGCACCGCGCGGGACACCCGGCGCAGGGTCTCGGGTGCGGGCAGACCGGCCGCCTCGTGCCGTTCGGTGAGGTCGACCAGGCGCTCCACGCCGAACTCCTCGCCCCTCGGGTCGCGCGCCTCGGTGACGCCGTCGGTGTGCAGCAGGATCCGGTCGCCGGCCTGGAGGTGTTCACGCCCGAGCCGCCGGGGCGTCCTGGCGAGGTGGCCGAGTCCGAGCGGCACGTGGACCGGGCTCTTCAGCGCCTTGACCATCCTGCCGCCGCGCAACAGCAGGGCAGGCGGATGTCCCGCGATGACGTACTGCAACGCCCCGGTCGCGAGGTCGAGATCGGCGAGCACGGCCGTCGCGAACGGAGCCCTGAGTCCTTCGGCCGCCTGCTGCCGCACGGCCTGGTCGGCCAGTTCGGCCGCTTCGAGCAGCCCGAGGCCGTTGCGGCGTGCGTTGCGCGTGGCCGCCAGCGCTATCGCGGTGGTGAGGCCCGCGTGGATGTCGTGCCCCGTCGAGTCGAAGATCGAGACGTACGCGCGTCCGTTGTCGACGGCGTAGTCGTAACCGTCGCCGCCCACGGAGTGATAGGGCTCCATCACCGCCGTGACCGTCAGTTGGTCACACGCGAACGTCTGGGGTGGCAGCAGCTGCCACAGCAGCTCGGACGCCACGGACAACGGCGTGGTGCGGCGCAGGACGTGCAGGAAGTCGCTGTAGTGGAGCTTGCTCATGACGAGATGCCCGAGCAGACCGGCCAGCTCCCAGCAGTGCTCGCGGATCGACCGGTCGCCGGGGTCCCGGTCGCCGTGCAGGACCATCTGGACGACGCCGAGCCGCTCGGTGCCGTTCAGCACCGGCAGCCACAGGCACGGCGGCGAGCCGCCCACGGGGATGATGTCGGTCCGCTGGAACGCACGTCCGGCCGTGGTGGAGTCCACCCGCAACGACGGCCCTCCCCCGGGACGGACCGAGCGCAACCACTGCTGACCCATGTCGACGACGTACAGCTGCGCGGTCACGTCCACCTGGGCGGCGGCCTCGTCCAGCAGCTCCGCGAGGTCGCCGGCCGTCGACAGGTGGGCGCCGTTGACGACGTGGCGGAGCGCGGAGCTCCAGGCCTCGGCCTTCTCGGTCACGTGAACTCCTCGGACCGGCTGCTCACCGCGAGGACGTCGCGCAGGCCCGACAGCGTGAGGATGCGGTCGGGAGCACTGCCGGGCAGGCAGGTCACGCTGATCGTCCGCCCTGCTCGCCGCACGGCGTCCGCGGCCTCGAGGAGCAGCGCGACGCCGGAACTGCTCAGGTAGCCGAGGCGGGTGAGGTCGATGTCGACCAGGCCTTGGGGCCGGGCTCCGAGGTGGGCCAGCAGTGGGGCGCGCAGGCCGCCGGAGGTGTGCGTGTCGAGATCGCCGGTCAGGCGGAGCACCTGCGTGCCGTCGGGAGCCTCCTGCGCGGCGAGGCCGATCACGTCGGACGGCCTGGCGAGCTTCGGAGCCGGTGCCGGCGGTACGTCGGCCGGTGCGGTGGAGAACCGGAAGCTGACCGTCGTGCCCGTGCCGCTCGCGTCGAGCTCGACGTCGTCGGCCATGGCGCGGATCATCTGGAGCCCGCGGCCGCGGTGGCCGGGATCCTCGGGCGCCGGACGCCACCTGCCGCGGTCCCGGACGGTGACGTGCACGACGCCGTCGGTGTGCGAGAGCTCGGTGTCGAACGTGCCCGTGGTGCCGGGATAGGCGTGGTCCACGACGTTCGCGGCGGCCTCTCCGCAGGCCAGCACGAGGTCGTAGGCGAGGTCGTCGGACAACCCCGCGGCGGCGGCCCACTCGGACACGGCACCTCGCAGCTCCGACAGCCGGTGCGACTCGGCGGGGGACGTCACGCGCAGTGGCGCGGGCAGGTGGCGGGCGACGACGAGCGCGACGTCGTCGCTGTGGCCGTAGGCGAGCAGCGCGTCGACGATCGTGCCGGTCAGTTCGGCGGGCGCCTGGTGGTGCGCCTGCGCCACGACCGCCAGCAGCTGGCCGAGACCCTCGTCGACGACGACGCCCCTGCGTTCGACCAGGCCGTCGGTGTAGAGCACGATCGTCGCACCAGGGGCGAGCGCCGTGCTGTGCTCCTCGTACCGCGCTCGCCCCGGGGTGCCCAGCACCGCGCCGGTGTTGTTCGTGAGCAACCGGGCTCCCTGCTCGTCGGCCACCAGCGGAGGCAGGTGACCCGCGCTGGCCCAGCACAGCCGTCCGGTGGCCCAGTCGAAGGTGATGCACGCGCAGGTGCTGCCGGTGGCACCGTTCACCCTGGAGGCGAAGGCGTCGAGGCGTTCCAGCGCGGCGGCGGGGGAGTGCCCGTCGACCAGGAACCCGGCCAGGGCGCTGCGGAGCTGCCCCATCACGGCCGCGGCCGTCGGGCCCGAGCCGACGACGTCGCCGACCGACATCCCGGCCACCGTGCCGCTGATCGGGAGCACCTCGTACCAGTCGCCGCCGATCTGCGCGTGACTCGACGCGGGCAGGTACCGGGCGGAGGTGGCGAGGCGCTCCAGCACCGGCAGCTCGCGGGGCAGCAGGCTGCGCTGCAACGTGGTGGCGATCTCGTGTTCGCGCTGCAACAGCAGTTCGCGCTCGGCCTCGGTGCGCTGCCGTTCGGTGACGTCGCGCCCGATGGCCTGCAGCCCGCCCGGCGTGACCTGGACGCTGAGCTCCAGCGCGACGATCGACCCGTCGGCGCAGCGCAGGTTCCAGACATCGGTCTGCTCCTGGTCGTGCGGCAGTTCCCGGCCGTCGTCGCCGAGCACGAACAGCTCCTCGCCGCCGCGGCCGATCAGGTCCTCGCGCCGGTAGCCCAGCAGCCTGCAGGCCGCCGGGTTGATCTCGACGAACCGCCGTTCGCCGTCGAGGACCCAGATGCAGTCGACTGCCCGGTCGATCAGCAGACGGAGGCGCTGCTCGTTGTCGCGCAGGGCACGGTCGGAGTGTGCGCGCTGCATCGACTCCCAGCAGCGGTTGACCACCACGGACACGAGGTCGATCTCGTCCTGGGTCCACTGCCGCGGTTGCGCCTGGTGCACGGCCATGGCCGCGACGAACCGCCCGCCGCGCAGCAGGGGCAGGCAGATCACCGCGCGGATGCCCGTGACCGCGTAGGCGGCCAGGTCGTCCTCGTCGAGTCGTGGATCGTCTCCGCTGTCCATGACCACCCACGGCTCTCCCGCCCGCATCGCGCGCAGCGCTCCCACGCCGAACTCGCGCATGGCGAACCGTCCCGGCAACGGGGGCAGCCCGGTGGCGTGGTCACCGCTCATGACGAAGTGGTTCTCGTCCTCCTCCGTCCTCGCGTACGCGCACCGGTCGACGGCGAGGTGCTCGCCGAGCATCCGGGTCGCCAGCGCCATGAGGTCGTCGGCGTCGTCGAGCTTCTGCGACTCCCGGTCGAGCACGGCGAGGAACCGTTCCCTCTCGGCGGCGACGCGCTGGCCGGTGACGTCGAGGAGCACGCCCTGGAGCACCCGCGGCGCGCCCGCCCCGTCCCGCTCCACGTGGACCTTCTCGTGCAGCCACACGACTTCACCCCCTGCGGTGAGGGCGCGGTAGCTCAGGTCGTAGTCGTCCTGGTCACCGGATCGGTGCCAGCGTTCCCGCTGGGACCTGTCGCGGTCGTCGGGGTGCACGACCGAGTCCCAGAACCCGGGCTCCTCCAGCCATCGCCGGACGGGATGGCCGAGCAGCTGTTCGACGTAGCCCGACACGAAGGTCAGCTCGCGGGTCCGGGCGTCGGCCGCCCAGAACACCACACCGAGGTTGTGCACGAGCCCGCGCAGCCGGTCGGAGTCGATCTCGTGTCGGGCGGTGCTCATGTGGAAAGCCTGTCACGCCGGCGACGGTGCGGCGAACCGCACGCGGCCGAGGTTCGCCGGACGCAACGAACGCATGGTGCGGCCCCTTCGTCTCGATCAGTGCAGAGGGGTTTCCGCAGGAGGGAGCCCGTCAAACGTCGGCCGCGGGCTCAGCGCGGGGCGACGCTGTCGATCAGGCCCTGGGCGACCTCGCGCAGCTTGACGTTCCGTTTCTGGGAGTCCTGCACGAGCATGGCGAACGCCTCGTCCGCGGTGCACGAGTGCACCGCCATGAGCACGCCCTTGGCCTGGTCGATGACCGCGCGTGAGACGAGCGCGGTCTCGAGGTGGGCGATGTGGTCGCGGGAACGCTGCCACCGGTGCGCGTTGTCGATCGCGGCGCTGGCGGCGGTGGTGAACAGCCGCATCAGGCCTTCGTCGAAGGGGTCGAACGCCGAGGCGTTGTAGCTGTAGATGTTCAGCGACCCGACGTGCTTGGCGTCGCTGCGGTCCGAGGCCGGGAGCAGGATCGGCACGGACAGGTAGGCGCGCACACCGTGCTGCTCGGCGGCCGCGTCGAACTCGGGCCAGTCGTTGCTGTCGTCGCCGGCCACGGCGCGCACGGCCTGGAGCGTGCGGGCGGCCTCCAGGCACGGACCTCGGTTGGCGCTGTACTGCTTCTCGTCGATGTCGATGAGCGAGGCGTCGCTGGCGGCCGCGGTTCTCGGCTGCTGAGGGTTCACCGTGACGGTGACCGCGTCGGCGTCCTGGATCGCTCTCGTGGCGGTCGCGCTGAGCCGGTGGAGCACCTCGTCGAGCGGTTCCTCGCCGGAGAAACCGTCCCGCAGCATCATCAGCGCGGAGGTGGCGTCGTCGAGTCGCTCCACCGCGTCCTGCCGATCGGCTCCGGCGGTGTGCGCGCCGTCCTGACTCGGTGGGATCGTCAAGTCGTCCATTCCGCCGGTCCTCTCTCCGGGATCGAGTTCGCGGCGCTGGTCGCTCAACGCGCTCGCTCGGAATGTTAAAGCCTGCGTGATTCGGCGTGCACGCCGCGGAAAGGTGAGAAACCGAACCGGAGCGGGGTGCTGTCGTCCTCAACGGCCCGCACCGGCTCGGTTCTGCCGCGGTCAGCCGATCTCACGCGCGGACGAGGTGTGCGGCTCGCTCGTAGACGAGGAGCGCGTCACGTGCGACGCGGTCCCAGCCGTATCGCGCCCGCACCCGGTCGGCGCCGGCGAGACCGAGAGCGTCCCGTCTGGACCGGTCCGCGACCAGCTCGCGCAGGGCGAGCGTGAGTGCGCGGGCGTCGCCCGGCGGCACGAGCCGGCCGGTGATCTTGTCGACGACCACGTCGGCGAGCGCTCCCACCGCCGAGGCGACGACCGGCAGTCCTCGCGCCATCGCTTCCAGGGCAACGACTCCGGCCGGGTCCCGCCGCGGCGCGGTCACCACGACGTCGGCCGAGCGCAGCAGCGCGGCCACCTGTGCCCGGCTCGCGGTTCCGGCCACCGACACCCGGTCCTGGACGCCGAGCCGCACGGCCATGTGCCGCAGCCGCCTCGCTTCCAGATCGGTGTCCCTGTCGAGCGTCTCGACCGGTGCGGCGACGACGAGCGCGGCGTTGCGCACGTCGGCCAGCGCCGCGACGACCGTGTCGAAACCATGACCGGGCAGCAGTCCGCCCAGACCGAGCAGCCGCACCGGTCCGGAGCCGTGCTCGGCGACACCGGGCAGGTCCTGGCCGTCGAAGTCGACGCCGGCCGGTGACACGGTGATCCGGGAGCGGGGCACGCCCGCCAGACACAGGCCGTGCACCTGATCGCTGCTGGTCACCACGACGTGAGCGGCGTGCCGGCAGATCAGCCGTGCGATCCGCTCGTGTTCGGGGGCCGGTTCGTGGTGGGTGTGCACCACAGGAACGGCGTGCTCGCGTGCGGCCAGCAACGCGGCGAGGCCCGCCACCGATCCGTCCGAGTGGGCGATGTCCGGCCTCGTCCGGTCCCACTCGCGACGGAGGAACCGGGCGAAGTCGTCGGTGTGGTCCCAGACGGCGTCCTCGGACAGCGGGCGAGCAGGCCCGAAAGGCACGCGCACGACCTCGTAGCCGTCTTTGGTGCGCTCGCGTTCCTCGAGGTGTGCGTCATCCCTGCGGACGTGGACGACGGTTTCGTGCCCGTGCTGGGCCAACGCTCGCGCGAACCCGTTCTCGTGGGGCACCTTGCCGGTGTGGCTGCTGACCAATGCGATTCGCATGATCATCTCCTCGCCGTCTGACGAGGACTCCGGAACGAGGCGCACGGCGGGGAGAGTTCCCGCCGGCTCTTGCTGAACCGGATGATCGTGCGATGTTCGGCGTACCCGTCCATCACGAATCCGAGGCCGGCGCCGCTGCTCGGCGCGTGAAGACCGCGGACCGGACGAGCTTAGCTGGAGATCTGGCGAAGAACCAGGTCCCGATGTTCGCGCCGGGTAGCATCCCGTCCATGCCCGCCGCTGCCGGCAGCGGCAGCCCGAAAGCGTTGTCCTGCCTGGCTTCCCCCTACTCCGGACCAGTTTCCGGCGGAGATCGACATGCCCTTTGCCGATGAGCTGATCGGTGCTCAGACCGTTCGTGCCCTCGCCGCCGCCCTGCACACCGTGTCACCGGGAGCGAGCCTGACCCGGCTTGACGCGGCCGAAACCGCCCTGGCGCCGCTGCCGCTCAGGGAACGCAGCGATCTCATCCGCGACGCGCTGCTCGCCGACCTGCCGGGCGACTACACCTCGTTCGCGCGGACCGTGCGCGCCGCGGCCGCCGAGTCGCCGTCCTTCACCGGATGGATGATCTGGCCGGTCACCAGTGCCGTCGCCGCGAAGGCGATCGGCGAGGGCGGTGTGGACGCGTTCGACGACGCGCTCGCTCTGCTGGCGGAGCTGACGCCCCGGCTGACCTCGGAGTTCGCGTTGCGGGCCCTGCTCAACACCGATCTGGGGCGAGCACTGGGCGCGATCGGGCCCTGGACCCGTTCGGAGTCGGCGGACGTGCGCCGGCTCGCCTCCGAGGGAACGCGTCCGCTGCTGCCCTGGGCCGTCCGCGTGCCCGGCATCCTCGCCGAACCCAAGGCCACGCTGCCGATCCTCGACGCGCTGTACCGGGACGAGAGCGAGTACGTCCGGCGGTCGGTCGCCAACCACCTCAACGACATCAGCCGCCACGATCCGGAACTCGTCGTCGCGACCGCGCAAGCGTGGATGGCCGCACCCGACGACAACACCGCACGCGTCGTGCGCCACGGCCTGCGCACGCTCGTCAAACAAGGCCATCCCGGCGCGCTGGAGCTGCTGGGGTTCACCTCCGCGAACCTGGACGTGACCGGCCCGCTGCTCACCGCCGAGACCGTGGTGATCGGGGAGACGCTGTCGTTCACCGGCTCCGTGCGCAACCTCGGCCAGGAGCCCGCGCGGCTGGTGATCGACTACGTGGTCCACCACCGCAAGGCCAACGGCACGCTCACCGGCAAGACCTTCAAGCTCACCACCCGGACCGTCGAACCCGGCGAGACGTACGAGCTCAGCCGGGAGCACTCGTTCCGGGTGCTGACCACGCGCCGCTACCACCCCGGGCAGCACGCCGTCGAGCTGCAGGTCAACGGTGTGCGTTCCGGTCTCGCCGAGTTCGCCCTGGTGGCGGGTGAGGGATAGATCAGGTGGAGCTCAGGGGGAAACCCTGATGGCGGGGTCCCCGGCCGAGGGCACTCTGGAGTCGTCAAGGGACATCCGCAGTGCGAGGAGAATCATGAGCGAATCCAGGCCTGAGTCCGCCCGTACCGCCGTCGACTCGGCGGTCGACGCCGTGCGCGGACTGGTCAGCGAGGGGTTCAACCGCCGCGTCGTCGTGCGGGACAGCAAGAACGACGTGGTGCTCGAGGTGCCGGTCGCTCTCGGGTTGATCGCGGCGTTCGCCGCTCCGGTGGTCACGACCATCGGTGCCGGTGCCGCGCTGGTCGGCAAGTGCGGGATCTCGCTGGAGAACCGCGAGTCGTCCGATGGCCACTCCGTGACGACGGTGACGACGGTCGAGTCCGAGCGGGTGTAGTCAGGAGCGGCCGGCGAGGGTGTGGGGCGGGACGTGGGAGGACGTCGCGCCCAACGCCACCAAGGAGTTCGTGCCCAACGGCTTCGGCCGCTTCGGTCGCGCGGAGGGGACCGCCGGCGCTGCGGCTTCGGCGTTCGGGCTCAGGGCCGGGTCAGCCACTCGCCCAGGAGCGTGCGTTCGGCCTCGGTCAGCTGCCGCAGTTCCGGCAGGCACCGCCGGACCGTGTCGGTGGCCGTGGACGGCGTCTCCGCGGCGGGCGGCTCGTCGTCGAGGACCGACCGCATGACCGTCTCGAACATCGCGTCGGCGAGACCGGGATCCCGGTCCTGTGGCGGTGTGGACAGCAGGGTCAGCACCGCGCCGGTGCCGGCGGCGTGCAGGAGTTCGACGGCTCGTCGTTCGGTGACGCGAAGCCGTCCCGCGGCGGCGACGCGGTGCACCCGCGCCCGCAGGACCTCCATCCCGCTGGTCATCGCGGGCGAACGCGCCGCGCGCGCCGGGTCCGTCAGCAGGCTGACCAGGTCGGGGTTGGCGAGGCCGAAGCCGAGGTGCGTGTCCCACCCGGCCCGGAGGTCGGCCAGGGGGTCGTCGCCGGGCTCTGTCGTCGCCTTGGTGGCCACATACTCGGCGAAGACGTGCTCGGCGACCGCGTCGAGCAGTGCGTCCTTGTCCTCGAAGAACCGGTAGATCGTCGGCGCCTGGGTGTCCGCCGCCTGCGCCACCGCGCGGATGGTCACCGCGCCGGCACCTCGCTCCCGCAGCAGCCGCGCTGCCACCTCCACGATGTGCGCGCGTGCCTTGCCCCGGCTGCTCTCCATCACGGCGCCCACCCTAGTGCCAACGTTGCTGACGTGGTTACTATCAGCGTTACTACCAACGTTAGCGAGGCGTGGAAATGATCATCGTCACCGGAGCGACCGGCCTGCTCGGTTCCCAGATCGCCGACCGGCTGCTGGCGCGGGTGCCCGCGGACCGCGTCGGCGTGAGCGTGCGCGACGTCGACAGGGCTGCCGCGCTGGCCGCCCGCGGGGTCAGGGTGCGGCGCGGCGACTTCTCGGACCCGGACTCGCTCGCCGAGTCGTTCGAAGGCGCCACGCAGGTCCTCGTCGTCTCGACGAACGAGACGGGCCCGGCCGCGCTCGCGCAGCACGTCACCGCGATCGACGCCGCCCGCGCTGCCGGAGCAGGCCGTGTCCTGTACTCCAGCCACCAGGGTGCTGCGAGCGACTCGCTCTTCGCACCGATGTCCGACCACGCGGCCACCGAACAACACCTGGCAGGGACCGGTCTGCCGTTCACCGCGCTGCGCAACGGCTTCTACGCGAGCACGGTCCCGCACCTGCTCGGCCAGGCGCTGACGACCGGCGAACTCGTCGCGCCCGCGGACGGCCCGGTGTCCTGGACGGCGCACGCCGACCTCGCCGAGGCCGCGGCCGTCGTGCTCGCGGAGGACGGACTGTTCGACGGACCGACTCCGCCGCTCTCCGCACCGGACGCGCACGACCTCGACGACGTCGCCGTGATGCTGACCGAGCTCACCGGCCGCACGATCCGGCGGGTCGTCGTCGCGGACGAGGAGTGGGCCGCATCGCTGGTGCGGCACGGAGTGCCCGAGGACCGGGCGACCCTGTTGCTCGGCATGTTCCGGGCCTCGCGTCGCGGCGAGTTCGCGACGACGGGGGACCAGGTGGAGAAGCTGCTGCCGCGCCCGGCCACCCCGTTGCGCTCGGTCCTGGCGGCGGCACTCGGCGAGGCGTGATCCCGTTCAGCGCCTGAGGCGAGTGCCGCGGCGCCAGACGGCACGCGTGTTGAGGGTGTCCGAGATCGTGGTGGTGGGGTCACCGTCGACGAGGAGGAGGTCGGCGCGCAGCCCTTCGGCGATGCGGCCGCGGTCGGACAGCGCGAAACGGCGGGCCGTCGTGGCGGTCGCGGCGCGCAGCGCCTGTTCGGGGGTGAGTCCGGCCTGCACCAGGTACTGCAGTTCGTGGTGGACGCTCGCGCCGTGGGCGAGACCGCCGAGGAACGGCAGGGGGTGGGAGGCGTCGGTGCCCACCAGGATGTCGACGCCCTCGTCGTTGAGCACCTCGATGGTCTTCAGGACGTCCTTGATGTCGCCCTGCGGGTAGCAGTTGAAGCTGGAGCGCAGTGTCTTGTCCCAGTCCTCGTCCAGCCGGGACGACACCCGCGGGTCGTCGGCGAGTTCGCCGCCGGTGATGCCCATGAGGGAGGCGTTGAGGACCGCGCACGGGACGACGAACATGCCGGCGTCCTTGATCATGGCGATGATCTCGTCGTTGTGAGGCTCGACGAACACGTGTGCCAAGCCGTCGATCCCGGCCTCCACGGCCATCCTGACGGCGTCGATGGTCAGCGTGTGCGCGACGGTGAGCGCGCCGTACCTCCTGGCCTCGGCCGCGCCCGCGTTCAGGGTGGCCTGGTCGATCATCGGCAGACCGGGGTGCCCCTCGACGCTGCCGTCGTCGATCATGAACTTGACGTAGTCCGAGCCGTGGGCGAGCAGCCTGGGGATCGACGCCGCGGCGCCCTCGGGGCTCGTGGCGTCCGGGTGGAACGGCGGCTCGCCCGCCTCGCGCGGACCTCCCCGGCCACCGGGGGTGAAGCCCGGCGGGAACAGTTCGCTGGGATGTCCGCCCGGTGGCGTGAGGCCGAAGCCCGCCGAGCGCACGTCCGCGACGGCGTCGTTCTCGCTGATGCCGGCCCGCCGGTCGCGCGTGTTGAGGCCCTGCATCTCCAGCTCGGTGGTGACGCCGAAGCGCAGTGCCAGTGCGAGGGACTCGGGACCGGTGTGGACGTGCGCGTCGATCAGGCCCGGCAACAGCGTCGCGCCGGTTCCGTCGACCACATCGCTTCCGGCGGGTACTTCCCCTCCGATCCGGACGATCTTTCCGTCCTCAAGGGACACGGTGGTGACACCCAGGGTCTTCTCGCCGTCGAAGACCCTGGCGCCGGTGATGGTGGTTGTGCTCATGTCCCCACTGAATCACATACCTTTAGATATGTAAATAACCCTAGGTATGTAGATGTCATGTGGTTCACAGTTGCTACTGTGAGCGGATGAGCAACTCGCCCCTGCCCGGCGACGACGACCTGCTCGACCAGGTCGGGCCCGCACTGTCACGGCTGCGTCGCCGCACCTCCGGTGGACGCGGGGACCTCACGCGCAACCTCGTCCTGAACCTCGTCCACGAGAGTCCCGGCGAGATGACGGTGGGCGGGCTCGCCGCCGAGATGCGGGTCGCCCAGCCCGTCGCCAGCCGGACCGTGGCCGCCTGCATCGCGGACGGCCTGCTCCGGCGTGCCGTCTCGCAGGCGGACGGTCGTCGCACGGTCCTCGAGCTCACCGACGCCGGCGAGGCCGAACGCCGCCGCTTCGCCTCGGAGCAGCGCGAGACCTTCGAGCTCATCACGACCGAGTGGACGGCCGCTGAGCGCGAGCAGTTCGCCCGGTTCCTCCTCCGCTACAGCCGCGACAGTGCGAACTGGTCGAGCCGGCGAACTCCGCCCGATGCGGAGTGACCATTTGCTCACCGGTAGCTCGCGTGAAACTCGCTCGCAACAAAAAACACGACTGGTCTTTGTTGGAACTCACCTGATTTTCCATTGGGACCGGCGGGCGTCGGCGAGCCCACATCGCCGCCGCGGCGAGGCCGGCCGGGCGGCGGCGCGCCTCCGCGCGTCCGCGGCGAAGATCGGGGAAATCTGCCGGAACGGGTGCGGGGGAGCGCTTCGCCTCTGTTGCGAGCGGTTACAGTGGAGGTGCAGAGTCGTTGATCGGCTCGTCCACTCGCTTCGTCACCTCCGCGGTCTGTGAGCCCGCCCGCTGTGGTTCCGCGGCGATCTGAGGAACACGGAGTCGCATGGCAGTGACCGCGCCCATCAGTGATGATCGAGTCTCACGCCGCCGGGACGTCGCGCCGGAGGCGACGTCGGAGGGCACTCACCTGCTGGCCGGGGCCCTCGAGCGCTACGTGTGGAAGGTCGCCGAGGCCCTCGGCGTGCCGCGCGAAGGCGCCAGCTTCGAGGTCACCGACACCGCCACCGCCTACATCGCGCTCGGCTGCCGTGCGGTGGCTCATCCGGACCGCGACGTCATGCTCGTCTGGAGCGCGACGCAGGGCTGGGCCGTGTCGATCGAGACCGACCCGGCCGAGCCGCTGATCGTGCTCGGCCGGCTCTCCGGGGACATCGTGCAGGCACCGGAGGCGGTGGCGGGTCTCGTGGCCGAGTCCATGACGCGTCCCGGCGTCCGGCAGTTGCCGGTGGCGGGCCCGCCGCTCATGGGGTGGTCCGACCTCGCCGAGTGCATGGAACGCTACGCGCCCTGACGCCGCATGATTTTCGCCCGGAGATTTCGGGGCGAATGGCGGATCGTCATTTTCCGGAAACGACGACCCTTTTCGACCGATCATGCGGGAAATGGTGTAGTGTCGAATTTGCTGAGAGCATCTCGCACCTGAGCACTCAAGCTCACGTCGCACTCGGCGAAACCTGAACCGGTCCTCTTCGGGCCGGAGACGGGAGTCTCGGCATGACGTCGGCTCCTCACCTTTCCACGACCCCTCCGGCCGTCACGGCCAACGAGCAGCTCCGGACTCCGCTGCGATTGCGGTTGCGGCCGAATGCGCTCTCCACGGGGCATGTCGACGGTGCCTGGTGGCCGCGTTCCCGGGACCTCGCCGCCGAACTGCCCGCACTGCTCGCGGTGCTGGCGGTTCGGCTGGGTGAGATCCCTCGGGTGAGCTACAACCTGACCGAGTGGGACACCGCGCCACGCCAGATCGCCGTGGACGGCGTCCGGGTGCGGCTCAGCGGGTTCTGGTCCAGGCCCGCGCACACCGTGGACGTCGTCGCGGGAGACCGGCGCCGCCTGACGCTGCTCCTCGTTCCGCCGGACGCCGAACCTTCCGCCGCTCACGACTCCATGATGTGCGCCGCCGAGCGCGGGAACACCGACACCGTCGAGGTCCTGCTGCACGGCATCGCGGCGCACGAATCCACTGTGGACGCTCGCAGCACCTGCATACCCGAACAGATGTTCCAAGGAGTTCGATGACCACCTCGACCTACACGTCCGCCTACGAGCGCAGGCTCAAGATGGTGCAGGACGTGCTGACCGGCCAGGCCGAGCTCGACGGCAAGGCGACGCGGGATCTCGCAGTGCGCGTGTTGCGCGCGCTGGACCACATACCGGAGCAGGTGCGTTGAACTCGCGCCATTACGGTACTGGCGCGGAACAGCTGACGTGGGGCACCCGACTGCTCCGCGTCGGCTGTGCGTTCACCTACCGCGCCGAGGTGCCCACACCGGCGGTCTTCCTCGTGCGGCCGCTGTGGAGCGCGGACGTGCGGGTCAGCCAGGAGCACCTGGACGTGAAGCCGGACGTGTCGATGCGGCACTACCTCGACCTGTACGGCAACCGCAACACCCGTGTCGTGCTTCCCCCTGGTCTGTCCACAGTGCACTACAACGCGTGGGTGGACGTGCCGGACAGGACGGAGGACGTGGACGAGTCCGTGCCGGAGACGCTGCCCGACGGTCTGCCGGACGACGTGCTGATGTACACGCTGCCGAGCCGGTACTGCGTGTCCGACGTGCTCGGCGACGAGGCCTGGTCGCGGTTCGGCGCTCATCCGCCGGGCTACGGGCGGGTGCGGGAGATCTGCCGGCACGTCCACGAGTCGCTGAACTTCGGCTACGGCACCTCCACCGCGTTGTCCACCGCCGCGGACGTCAACGCGGCGGGGTTCGGTGTGTGCCGCGACTTCACGCACCTGGCGATCTCGTTCTGCCGCGCGCTCAACATCCCCGCCCGGTACGTCTTCGGCTACCTGCCGGACCTCGACGTGGCGCCCGGCGACGCGGAGATGGACTTCGCGGCGTGGATGGAGGTCTGGCTGGGAGACCGGTGGTGGACCTTCGACCCGCGCAACAACCAGCCGCGCAAGGGTCGCGTCGTCATCGGCAGGGGCCGGGACGCGGCCGACGTCGCGATGGTCACCACGTACGGCGGCCCGCAGCTGGAGTCGATGGTCGTCCAGGCGGAAGAGGACCTGGCACCGACGTGGCGCTGAGCGGGCCACACCCTCCGCGGAGTACGGTGGAGTCACCGAGGGCACGTCGTGCAGCAGCGCTCAAGCTGGTGCCGCCTTGGGCGCATCAGGAAGCCCGGCCGGTTCGGCTGGAGGCAGGAGCGCCGAGATGAACTCGGCTCAGCTCTGCACCACTACGACTTCTCCCGCGTCACGCGGGAGAAGACTGACGCGGAATCCGGTCAGGCGTACGCGCTGATGAACCCCATGTCCCGTTCCAGCGCCGATCATCGGAGTGTCCGCATGCCCGAATCACGAATCCCAGCCCCCGACAACGATGCGAGCTGCGTCGTGTGTCCTCACCTGTGGCGCGAGCACGACCCGCTCGGCGCGCGGTACTGCACCGCGACCACGGCCTCTGCGCTCACTCGAGGGTGCATCTGCTCATGAACGTGCTGAGCACCAACCGGCTGACCCTGCGTCCCTGGCTCGTGGAGGACGCATCGGCCGCGCTGGAGGTCTACGGCGACGCCGCCGTGACCCGCTGGCTCAGCCCCGAGATGGACCAGGTCCCGGACGCGACGGCCATGAAGTTGCTGCTGCAGCAGTGGATCGCCGAAAGCGCCCGCCTCGCGGCTCCGGCCGGCCGGTGGGCGATCGAACGCAAGGACGACGGTCAGGTGATCGGCGGAGCCCTCCTGCTCCCGCTGCCACCGGGCCAGGAGGACCTGGAGGTCGGCTGGCAGCTGCGGCCCGACCTGTGGGGCCACGGCTACGCCAGCGAAACGACCCACGCCCTCGCGGCGTGGGCGTTCCGCCACGACGTGTACGAGGTGTTCGCCGTCGTCCGGCCGGGCAACACACGCGCCTCGTCCACGGTGAGGAAGAACGGCATGCACTGGGTCGGTGAGACCAGCAAGTACTTCGGCCTCGACCTGGAGGTGTTCCGCCTCCGCGTGGCGGACATCGACCCCGCCGCACCCGCGTCGGCCGGGCCACCCGCCCGCGACTGACCTGGCCCGCGAACGTCACCTACGCGAGCAGCCGCGCACGAAAGCGGCCTGCCCGGCGTGCTGGAGGTCGTCCTCCAGCACGCTGACCAGCCGCACCGCGCGGGTGACCGGCGGATCCCACGACACGTCGATCACCACCGACAGGTCCCCGGCCTTCACGCCGCGCAGATACGCCGCGGTGCGCTCGTGCACGGCCCGGTGGTACCCGAGCAGCAGGTCGGACGGCGCGACCACCGCGGCGACCTGTCCGGCGTCGTGGCCGTAGCCGGTGTCCTCGGCCGACAGCGGCAGGCCGAACCGTTCGAACCAGCCGCCGTCGGTCCACACCTGCTCGGTGCCCGCCAGATCGGCGACGTGGTCGTCCTGCACTCGGGTGAGGTGCCAGACGAGCCAGGCGATCGAGTTCGCCGAGCCGTTCACGCGGTGCGCGAGCTGGTCGGTGGACAGGCCTTCGAGGATTCGCGTGACCGTCTGCTGAACGCGGTCGAACCCGTCCAGCAGCACGTCCGTCGCACTGATCTCACTCATGATCCCGTGTACCCGATCACCCGTCCGTCCACTCAGCGCACGGCGCCGGCCAGGACCGTGGTCACGACCTTCCGCACGGCCACGGCCTTCGCGGGGTCGTCCCCGTGTTCGGTGAACTGCAGATGTGCGGCGCCGATGACCGTGGGAGCGAGCGTGGTGATGTCGGCGTCGGGTGCGATCCGGCCGAGGTCGCGCTCGGCCGTCAGGTAGTCGGCGACCGCGGCCGTGAACTCACCGACGAGTGGAAGCCGGGCGGTGCCTGCCGCACGCAGCCGTGTGCGCAGTTCGTCCCGTGCGATGACCAGGACCACGACGGCCACCATGACCGGATCGAAGCCGGTCGTCAGAGCGCTGGTCAGGTTGTCGGTGACGGTACCGGTGCCCGCCACGTCCCGAAGGGCGGCGCCTTGCGCCTTGACCTGCTCGATGCGCTCCAGCACCAGTTCGGTGAGGAAGGCGTCGAAGTCGGCGAAGTACCGGTGCAGGACGCCCTTGGCGACGCCCGCCTCGGTGGTGACGGCCCGGCTGGTCAGCTCGCTGGCCCCGTCCCGGAGCAGGACGCGGCCGGCGGCGTCGAACAGCTGCCGGCGCGGGTCGCGCAGCGCGACGCCAGTCGGCACGACGCCTCCTCTCCGATCGCCGAGAGCGAACCCGGCCGTCTAATGGGCATATGCCCACTAGAGTGGGCACATGGTCACTCTACCGTCGTCACCTGCGCCGGAACCGCATCGGCACCGCCGCGTGGCGGAGTCGTTCGGCGTCGACCCCGAGAGGTACGACCGGACTCGCGCCGAGTACCCCGAGGCGATGATCGAGCGGATCGTCTCCGCGAGCCCTGGCCCGGACGTCCTCGACGTCGGCTGCGGAACCGGCATCGCGGCCCGCCAGTTCCAGGCGGCCGGGCGCACGGTGCTCGGCATCGAGCCCGACCGGCGGATGGCCGCCTTCGCGCGGGGCACCGGCCTTGAGGTCGAGGTGGCGAAGTTCGAGGAGTGGGAGCCCGCGGGCCGCACCTTCGACGCGGTCGTCTCCGGCACGGCCTGGCACTGGGTCGACCCGGTCGTGGGCGCGGCCACGGCGGCGCGGGTCCTGCGACCGGGAGGTGTGCTGGCGCCGTTCGGGCACGTGTACCAGCTTCCGCCCGCCCTGGCGGAGGCACTCGACGAGGCGTTCCGGCGGCTGGCACCGGACTCGCCGCTGAGCTTCACCGGCCGGTCGGAGGCGCCGGTCCTGGACGCCTACCAGGGCCTGTACACGAGGGCCGCGGACGGAATCCGCGAGGCCGGCGGGTTCGACGAGCCCGAGTTGTGGCGCTACGACTGGCAACGCGCGTACAGCCGGGAAGAACTGCTGGACCTGGTGCCCACCTCGGGCGGCCTCACCACCCTGCCGCCCGAGCGGCTGGCGGAAGTGGTGGCCGCCCTGGGCGCCGCGGTCGACGAGATGGGCGGCACCGTCACGTTGCCCTACGCCACCTGGGGCCTCACCGCGATCCGCACCGACGCGCCACTCCGGCTTTTTGGCAAGTGAGGGCTGTCAGCCGACGCTGAGCTCCCCGGCGAGCACCGGCGCGCCCGTCTTCGCCACCACGTCCTCGACCGTGCTGCCGGGCGCGAGCTCGACCAGGCGGAAGGCGCCGTCCGCGACGTCGAGCACGGCCAGGTCGGTGATCACGCGGGAGACGACCCGGCGTCCGGTCAGCGGCAGGGAGCACGTGCCGACCAGCTTCGGGTCACCGGAGCGGGACACGTGTTCCATCAGGACGATGACCCGGCGGGCGCCGCTGACGAGGTCCATCGCGCCGCCCATGCCCTTGACCATCGCGCCGGGCACCATCCAGTTGGCGAGGTCGCCGTGCGCGGAGACCTGCATGCCGCCGAGGACCGCGGTGTCGATGTGGCCGCCGCGGATCATCGCGAAGCTGGTGGGGGAGTCGAAGAACGACGCTCCCGGCAGCACGCTGACGGTCTGCTTGCCCGCGTTGATCAGGTCGGGATCGACCTCGTCGTCGTAGGGGAACGGGCCGACGCCGAGGATGCCGTTCTCCGCGTGCAGCGTCACCGCGGAGTCCGCCGGCAGGTGGTCCGGGATGAGCGTGGGCAGGCCGATGCCGAGGTTGACGTACTCGCCGTCGCGCAGTTCGAGCGCGGCGCGGGCGGCCATCTGGTCGCGGGTCCAGGCCATGTCAGTTCGCCTCCTGGCGGGCGCGGGTGGTGCGCTTCTCGATGTCCTTGCGAGCGGCCTGCTCCGGCGTGAGCGCGACGACGCTCTGCACGAACACACCGGGCAGGTGCACGTGGTCGGGGTCGATCTCGCCGACCTCGACGACGCGTTCGGCCTCGACGACGGTGAACCGGCCGGCCATCGCGACGGCCGGGTTGAAGTTGCGGGCGGCGGCGTGGAAGACGCAGTTCCCTGCCCGGTCGACGGCGGCGGCGCGCACGAGGGCCACGTCGGTGACGATCGACTCCTCCAGCACCATCTCCTTGCCGTGGAAGGTGCGCACCTCCTTGGGCGGTGAGGCGAGCGCGACGGTGCCGTCCGGGTGGTACCGCCACGGCAGACCGCCCTCGGACACCAGCGTGCCGACTCCGGTGGGCGTGTAGAAGGCGCCCACTCCGGAACCTCCGGCGCGCAGCCGTTCCGCGAGCGTCCCTTGCGGAGTGAGCTCCACGGTCAGCTCCCCGGACAGGTACTGGCGCGCGAACTCCTTGTTCTCGCCGACGTAGGACGCGACGACCCGGCTGATGCGGCGGTGCTCGAGCAGCAGCCCGAGACCGGCGCCGTCGACGCCGCAGTTGTTGGACACGATCGTGAGGTCGTCGGCGCCCTGCTCCAACAGCGCCTCGATGAGGAACCACGGGATGCCCGCGAGTCCGAACCCGCCGACCGCGACGCTCGCGCCGGACCGGACGCCCGCCACGGCATCGGCCGGTCCGCTGACCACCTTGTCCAAACTCATGAGTGGCTCTCCTTCGTGGCATGATCGTGAGTTGTCCACAGGCTGCTTCGCGGCTGACCTGCGGTTATCCGGACTCGGATAGCCTGTGGACAGAGCGGGAACCAAATCCGGGGATCGCGCGTTGCGTCATGAGGAATCGCGCGGGGAGCGGTGGCACGGCAGTTCGGCCACGGTGGCACATTGGTCACCCCTCCACCGGTGTGATGGCCACCGTCGTTTCCTCCGTCGGTGTGAGAGCCACCGTCGCCTCCCACGGGGCACGATCCTCGTGCGCGGGGGTGAACCACCGTTGGACGACGGCCTCGGTGACCGCTGCCGTTCCCTCGGGGCGGACGAGAGCCGCGCGCTCGGTCCAGTTCGCCGCCGGCCCGAGGAGAGCGCTCGTGCACAGGACCGCGAGCCGGTCGACGCGTCCGGGGTCGCGCGCGGCCAGGCGCAGCGCGGCCAGGCGCAGCGCGGCCAGGCGCAGCGCGGCCATGCCCCCGAGCGACAGCCGGACCAGGTGCGCTTTCTCCACGCCCAGCCGGTCGGGCAGCCTGACGAGATCGTCGGCGAGGGCGTCGACGGTGTGCGGGCCGGGCACGACGGGGGGAGCGTCCGTGGCCGCGGGTGTCGTAACGCACCACCTGGGAGTGCTCTTCGAGCGCGGCGACGTTGGCGTCCCACATCTCCAGCGTCGAGCCGAGCGAGTTGGACAACTCGACGTCCGGGCCGTCCGGCCTGCCTGTGACGTCCGGGCCGTCGGACCTGCCGGTGACGACCGAGCCGTCCCGCCTGCCGGTGACGACGTGGTCGACCGCGGCGACGCTCATCAGCGCACCGCCTCGAAGACGGCGGCAAGCCCCTGGCCACCGCCGATGCACATCGTCTCCAGGCCGTAGCGGCTGCCGCGGCGGCCCATCTCGTGCGCGAGGGTCGCCAGGATCCGTGCGCCGGTCGCACCGACGGGGTGTCCGAGCGAGATGCCGGAACCGTTGGGGTTGAGCCGGTCGTCTGCCGCGTCGAGCTTCCACTCGCGCAGGCACGCGAGGACCTGGGCGGCGAACGCCTCGTTGAGTTCGATCACGTCCATGTCGTCGAGGGTGAGTCCGGCCCGGTCGAGCGCGGCGGCCGTGGCCGGGACGGGACCGATGCCCATGACCTCCGGTCCCACACCGGCGACGGCCCAGGATCTGAGGGCGAGCATTGGGCGCAGGCCGCGCTTCTCGGCTTCGGCGCGGGTGGTGACCACGCACAGCGCGGCACCGTCGTTCTGGCCGCTCGCGTTGCCCGCGGTGACCGTGGACTCACGATCGAGCTTCAGCCTGACCGGCCGCAACGCCGCGAGGTCTTCGAGCGTCGTGTCCGGACGGGCGTGCTCGTCGCGGTCGACGACGAGATCGGGCTTGCCTCGGCGGCCGGGCACGGTCACCGGCACCAGTTCGTCGGCGAACCGCCCTGCCTCGTCTGCGGCACCCCAGCGCCGCTGCGACCGCACCGCGAACTCGTCCTGCTCGACGCGCGAGATGCCGTACTCGCGGCGGAGGTTCTCCGCGGTCTCGAGCATGCCTCCCGGCACCGGGTGGAACCGGCCACCGGCCGTCTCCCTGGCCCGGTCGAGGCGGTCGACGAGCTGGACGCCACCGCTGCGAACACCGGTGCGCAGTCCCAGCGCGTAGTGCTCGACCTGCGACATCGACTCTGCGCCACCCGCCACGACGACGTTCGCCGCGCCGGTCGCCACCTGAGCCGCCGCGTAGAGCACCGCCTGCAGGCCGGATCCGCAGCGGCGGTCGATCTGGAGGCCGGGAACGCCGGTGCCGAGACCCGCGTCCAGTGCCGCGATCCGGCCGATCGCCGGCGACTCGCCGTTCGGGTAGCTCTGCCCGAGCACGACGTCGTCAACGTCGCCCTCGCGCAGGCCCGTGCGCCGCACCAGTTCCGTGAGCACGGCGGTGGCGAGATCGGTGGCGCTCAGCGAGGCGAAGGCACCGCCGAACCGTCCGACGGGGGTGCGCAGGGGTTCGCAGATCACGACGTCGGTCATGCCGTCGACGCTAGTGCGGCGCGGTTATATTCAGAAATACTCATTTGGCGCTGGCTGAGACTTCGGGGGTATCAATTCGGTGGAACTCCGTCACCTGCGCTACTTCGTCGCGGTCGCCGAGGAACGGCACTTCGGCCGTGCCGCCGAACGCCTGCACATGGCGCAACCGCCGCTCTCCCAGCAGATCCAGCAGCTGGAGGCCGAGCTCGGGGTGACGTTGCTGCACCGCACCACCCGCAAGGTCGAGCTCACCGGCGCCGGGATGGTCTACCTGGACCGCGCCCGAGCCGTGCTCGCCGCCGTCGACGACGCTGCCGCGGAGGCGCAACGAGTGGCCGACGGGCTGCAGGGCCGCCTGGTCGTGGGGTGCGTCGGCTCGGCCACCTACAGCCTGCTGCCCGCGTTCGCGCGTGCCCTGCGGGAGGAGCTGCCGGCGGTCGACTTCGTGTTCCGGGGCGAGATGCTGGCACCGGACCAGCTCGAGTCCCTGCTCGCCCGCCGCGTCGACCTCGCCCTGCTGCGCCCACCGGTCGAGGACCCGGCGGTGCGGGTGGCCGTGGTGCGCCGCGACCGGCTCATCGTGGCGTTGCCCGAGGACCACCGGCTCGCGCGGCGGAAGCGGTTGAAGATCGGGGATCTGCGCGAGGAAGATTTGATCGTGCACGCGTCACGCGGCCGTTCCGTCATGCACGGGATCGTCGCGGACCTGTGCCGCTCGGCGGGGTTCGAGCCTCGGATCCGTCACGAGGTGGCGGAGACCTCGACGCTGGTCACCTTCGTCGCCGCCGGACTCGGTGTGGCCGTGGTGCCCCAACCCGTGGCGGAGCTCGGCGTGGCCGGCGCGACCTACCGCCCGCTGGCAGGGAACCACGGCGTCGATCTCGTGGCCGCCGTGCGGGCCGACGACGACTCACCGGTCGTCGCGCGGGCGCTCGGCTTGCTGGTCCGGTGGCAGGAAAGGACGAGTTGAGCCGCGGTCAGGTCTCCAGCCACTCCGGCCGGGTGGCGGAAGCGGGGTCGAGCCGGCCGAGGATGCGTTCGTGGGCGGCGTGCAGCTGGCTCAGCTGCGCCGGGTCCAGAGGGTCCACGACCAGCTCGCGGACCACGGTGACGTGACCAGGTGCCGCCAGTTCGACGGCAGCCGTGCCCGCGGCCGTGAGGACCGCGCGGCTGGCCCGGCCGTCGTCGGGATCGGGCTCGCGGCGCAGCAGGCCACGGCCTTCGAGGCGCTTCACGACGTTCGACAGGCGTGACAGCGAGGAACTGGTCAGCTGCGCGAGGCGGCTCAGGCGCAGGGTGTGGCCGGGAACCTCGGAGAGCATCGACAGCACGTGGTACTCGAAGAAGGACAGTCCGGCGTCGCGTTCCAGCTGGGCGTCGAGGATCGCGGGCAGCCGCGTCAGCAGGCGGACCATGTCGAGCCAGGCCAGCCGTTGCTCCGCCGTCAGCCAGCGCGGGTCCTCCGGGTCTGCGGTCACGTCCCCAAATTACTTGACGCTTGAACTATTCGTCCGTAGCGTCGGCCGCAGGAAGTTCGAATTTCAACTAACTGCAGGCTGTCAGGACAGCTGAGTTCCCGCACGAGCCTGGAGGAGCACCATGTTCGCGTCCTGGTACGACCGGCAAGGCGCCGCCACCGAGGTCCTGCGGGTCGGGGAGCTGCCCGACCCCGAGCCCGGCCCCGGTGAGGTGCGCGTCGAGGTGCGGCTGTCCGGGGTGAACCCCGGCGACACGAAGAAGCGGCGCGGCTGGCTGGGATCCTCCATGCCGTTCCCGCGGGTCGTTCCCCACAGCGACGCCGCGGGTGTGGTGGACGCCGTCGGTGAGGGTGTCGACGCCGGCCGGGTGGGACGGCGCGTGTGGGTCTACGGCGCGCAGTCGTACCGGGCGTTCGGCACCGCCGCGCGATACGTCGTGGTGCCCGAGCACCTGGCCGTGCCGTTGCCGGACCACGTGCCCGACGAACTGGCGGCGAGCCTGGGCATCCCCGGCATCACGGCCCACCGCACGGTGTTCGCCGACGGCCCGGTCGACGGGCGGACCGTCCTGGTGCAGGGAGTGCTCGGCGGTGTCGGTTCACTCGCCGCGCAGCTCGCGCGCTGGGGTGGCGCCACCGTGCTCGGAACGGTGACCAAGACCAGCGACCTCGACCTGGTGGACCCCGCCGTCGTCACGCACGCGGTGGCGCTCGACAACCCCGGCGCTGCCGAAGAGATCCGCGCGAGCGCCCCGGACGGAGTGCAGCGGATCGTCGAGGTCTCCCTGTCCGACAACGCCGACCTGGACGTCGCCGTCATCGCGAACGACGGCATCATCGCCGCCTACGGCACTCGGGCCGACCGCACCGAACTGCCGTTCTGGCCTTTGCTGTTCGCCAACGTCACCGTGCGGTTGTTCGGCAGCGACGACTTCCCCGCCGCCGCGAAACGTGCCGCTGCCCGGGACCTCACCTCCGCGGCCGCCGTGGGCGCGCTGCGGGTGCAGGTGGGGGAGTTGTTCCCGCTCACCGAGATCGCGGCGGCCCACGACCGGGTCGACGCCGGGGGCCGGGGCCGCGTGCTCGTCACCGTCGCATGACGGTGACGTCCTTGGCGGGGTGCGGGGCGGCCGGCTGGGCGAGGGCGCCGTTCCGCAGGTCGACCACGATGAGCGCGGCGCGTTCGTCGAGTGTGGTGAGCATGTGGGGTCCTTTCGTGCCTGGAGTTCGCCGCCGTCACCAGGTCACGGGAAGCTCGTAGACGCCGTACACCGAGCCGTCGTGCTTGAACGGGATCTTCTCCAGCTCGGTGGCCAGCCGCAGCGCCGGAATCCGCCGGTACAGCGTGCTGTACACGACCTGCAGTTCCATCCGGGCCAGCGGCTGGCCGAGGCACTGGTGCACACCGAACCCGAACGCCACGTGCCGGCGGGGGTTGCGGCCGAGGTCCAGCCGGTCGGGATCCGGGAACACCGACGGGTCGCGGTTGCCGATGTCGTTGGCCATGATCACGCCCTCGCCCGCGCGGATGGTCTCACCGGCGATCTCGACGTCCTCCAGCGCGACCCTGCGGCGGCCGTTGTGCGTGATGTGCAGGTAGCGCAACAACTCCTCGACGGCGGACGCCACGAACGCGGGGTCGTCCGACTCCCGGAGCTTCGCGAGCTGGTCCGGGTGCTCCAGCAGCGCCAGGGTGCCGAGCGCGATCATGTTCGCGGTGGTCTCGTGCCCGGCGAGCAACATGAGCACGCCCATCTGCACCGCTTCCGGCCGGGTCAGCTCGCCGTCGGCGATCCGCCCGGCCAGTCCGGACAGGAGGTCGTCGCCGGGGTTCCCGATCTTCTCGCCGACGAGGCCGTCGAGGTACTGGAACAGCCGGCCGCCCGCGGCGCGGCGCTCGTCCCCGGTGGCGTCCCGGTTGATGAGGACCTTGCTGTTCTCCTGGAACGACTCGTGGTCGTCGTACGGCACGCCGAGCAGCTGGCAGATCACCAGTGACGGCACCGGGAGCGCGAACGCCTGCACCAGGTCCACGGGCTTGGGACCGGCGAGCAGGTCGTCCAGGAGGTCGTCGACGATCTTCTGCACGCCGGGCCTCATCGCCTCGACCCGCTTGATCGTGAACGACGAGGTCACCATCCGGCGGAGCCGGGCGTGCTCGGGGTCGTCCATCAGGATGAAGCTGATGGGGGTGCCGCCGCCCGCCGAGACGTCGACCTCGATCGGATAGCCCGGCCGCGTGGCGTCCGAGCTGAGCCGGGAGTCGGCCAGGAGCGCCTTCTGCTCCGCGTACCTGGTCACCAGCCACGCCTCGGTGCCGTTGCGCAGCCGGACCCGCGTCAGCGGTGCCCGCTGCTGCAACGACTGGATGGCCGGAGGCGGGTCGAACGGGCACCTCTCCGCCCGCACCCCCGGGAAGGTCTCCATGGTGCCCGTCACGACTTTCCTCCCACGAGTGCTGGTCTCCCGATCTCCTGCCGGAGAAGACGGGCCTGTTTGGCCATGTTCCAGCCGAGCACGCCGGTGACGACGCCGTCCTGGCGGTACGTCGCGACGAAGCGGTTGCCGGCCGGATCACCGTCCACAACGGACACTTCGGCGTCGGCGCCGAGAACGCCGTGCACCTGGATCTTGACGTCGAACTGGTCGGTCCAGAAGTAGGGCACCGGCGTGTACGGCTTCGTCTCACCGAGGATCGCGCCGGCCACCGCCACGCCCTGCTCGGCCGCGTTCGTGCGGTTCTCCAGGCGCATCAGGACGTCCAGCGCCTCGTGGTGCCACCGGGCCACGTCGCCGGCGGCGTAGACGCCGTCCGCCGCGCGGCACTGCGAGTCGCACACGATCCCGTTGTCGCGCGGCACCCCGCTGCCCGCCAGCCATTCCACGGCGGGAGCGGCGCCGAACGCCACCACGACGACGTCCGCCGGCAGCACCTCGCCGGTCTCCAGGCACACCCCGGTCACCCGGCCTTCGTGCGACGACAGGCCCGTGACGCCGGAGCCGAGCCGCAGGCCGACGCCGTTCGAGGTGTGGAGGTCCGCCAGCAGCCGTGCCGGCAACGCACCGAACTGGTGGGCCAGCGGTGCTCGCTGTGGTCCGGCGATCGTGACGGCGAGTCCCATCATCCGCGCGGTGGCGGCGATCTCGGTGCCGAGCACCCCGTCGCCGACGACCACGACCCGTGAGCAGACCAGCAGGTCCTCGCGCAGGGCCAGGGTGTCGTCGAGCGTGCGGAGCACGTGCACTCCGGCCAGGCCGTCCTGGCCCGGCAGGGTGCGCGCCCGCAACCCGGTGGCCACCACGACGGCTTCCGCGGTGAGCTCCTGACCGGAGGCCGTGCGGACGGTCCGTGCCGGAACGTCCAGGCTCACGGCGGCGTCGCCGAGCACGAACGTGGCGTCCAGAGTGGACAGAACGTCCGGCGGCCGCAGGCGCGCCCGGTCCGGCGTCCACGTGCCGGCGAGGACCTGCTTGGACAGCGGTGGCCGGTCGTACGGCAGGTGCCGCTCGGCGCCCAGCACGGTGATCGGGCCGCGGTAACCCTTGCGCCGCAGGGCTTCCGCGGTGCTGAGACCGGCCGCGGAAGCCCCGACCACGAGCACGCCGTCAGGAGTGCTCACCCGGTCACCGAGATCGCGACGCCGGGGCACACGCTGGCGGCCTCGCGCACGACGTCCTCCAGTTCCGCGGGCGGTGTCTCGTCGAGCAGGACGACGATGCCGTCCTCGTCCCGCTGGTCGAACACGTCCGGCGCGAGCAGCACGCACGTTCCGGCGCCGCAGCACTTCTCCTGGTCGACAGTTACCTTCATCGTTCCTTCTTCTCCCGCGGCTCGGTGGGGGAGACGGGCGCGAGCCACATCCCCGTGAGCGCGTCGATCAGCCCGGCCGCGGCGGAGTTCCACGTGTACCGGGGTGTGGTGGTGTCTTCGGCGAGGGAGCGTTCCCGCTCGCCGACCGTGTGCACGATCAGCTGGCGCGCCATGTCGCCTCGTTCGGCCCGGACCTCGGGCGGCAGGTCGGGCAGGCACCGGTTCAGCGCTTCGACGATGCGCACCAGCGACGGTGACGACAGCGACTCGTCGATCATGATCGGCCGGAAGGTGGGGTCGGTCATCACCTGCGCGCCGAACCGCGCGAACCACGTCGGGCTGCCCAGCGCGTCGAGGTGCTCGGCCATCGGGCGCACCAGGCAGGCGATCCAGTCCCGCACGTCGGTGCTGTCGCCGGCCTCGTCCGCCACCCGCCGGCGGATCTCCTCGATCGGCGCGGAGTGCTTGCGGGCGATCGCCCGCACCAGGTCGGCCTTGGTGCCGAAGTGGTAGCTCACTGCGGCGTTGTTGCCCTGCCCGGCGGCCTCGCTGATCTGCCTGTTGGACACCGCGAGGACCCCGTGCTCGGCGAACAGCCGCTCCGCCGCCACCAGGATCAGCTCCCTGGTCGACTGCGTCCGCTCGGACCTGCCGGTCCTAATGGCCTCACTCGTCACCGGTCACCACCTCACCGGCAGCTCCGTGAGCCCGCCGACGACCAGCCCCTCCACCCGGCGCAGGTCGTCGGCGCCGACGGCGAGCTCGAGCGAGGGCAGCCTGCGCAGCAGGACGTCGAGCACGGCCTGCAGCTCGGTGCGCGCCAACGGTTGCCCGATGCACGCGTGGGCGCCGGCGCCGAAGGCCAGGTGCGGGTTCGGGCTGCGGTGCAGGTCCATCTCCGACGCGTGGACGAAGGCGCGCTCGTCCCGGTTGGCCGCCGCCATGCTGCACACCGCCGTCGTGCCGGCGGGCAGGACCGTCCCGGCGAGCTCGACGTCCTCGTCGAAGTACCGCACCATGCCGAAGCCGGAGTTGGCGTCCATCCGCAACGCCTCCTCGACGGCGGAGCGCACCAGCGACCGGTCCGCCAGCAGCCGCTCCCAGCGGCTCCGGTCGGCGAGCAGCATCGCGATCATCTTGGCGATCATGTTGGCCGTGGTCTCGTGCCCGGCGACCAGCAGACCGATGCCCGTCGAGATGAGAACGACGTCGGAGAACGGCTCGCCCTCGGCGTCGGTCTCCGAGATCAGCGCGCTGAGGATGTCCTCGCCCGGTTCCGCCCGCTTGGCCGCGATGTGCGCCGCCATGTAGGCACCGAACTCCGCCTGCGCCGCGTTCATCTCCTCCTGGGAGAAGCGGGTCATGCTGAGCAGCATGTCCGACCAGTGCGCGAACCTGTCGCGGTCGGCGTCCGGGACCCCGAGCATGTCGCAGATCACCCAGACCGGGAGCGGAAAACCCAGAGCCGCCTTCAGGTCGGCCGGCCCACCCTTGGCGACCATGTCGTCGACCAGCCGCTCGGCCATCGCCTCGATGCCGGGCCGCAGGGCGTTCATCCGCTTGGCGGTGAACCACTTGCCGATCATCCGCCGCCAGCGCAGGTGCTCCGGGCCGTGCTGCGGCAGCACCGACGCCATCTCGCTGTTGAACACCCCGCCGTCCTCGGCGGAGACCCTGGCGCCCCTGCCCGGCCCCGTCCTGGTGAACCTGGGGTCGGACAGCACCTGCTTGACGTCGTCGTACCGGGTCACCAGCGCGGCGCCGTCGCCGCTGGGCAGCGTCACGTGCGCGACCGGGCACCGATCACGCAGCCGTGCCCACTCCTCTGGTGGATCCAGCGCGTTCCCGGCGGGGATCGGGTACCGCAACGGCTCTTCGACCTGCGTCACCAAAGACTCCTCTCGCAGCAGCCCGTGTTCGGCCGCTCACCCACAGCTTGGAGATCCGAGAAGATTAAGTCAAGCGACTGACTTAAGCTGTGGGTCGCTGGGCGGCCGTGCGGGTCGGACAGGCTAGGTTTGCGCAGGTGAGTCAACTTGATGACGTGGCCGAGCGCGACAGCTGGCGCTGCTGGGTGTGCGACGAACCGGTGGACCCGGACATGTCGGTGAACGACGCGCGAGGCCCCAGCGTCGACAGCAGGACCGCCGACCGGAAGGCCAAGGTCGCGGAGCGGCTCGCGCACCGCGGCTGCAACAGCCGCAAGGGCGCGGTCAAGGTCGTCATCGCCTGGCCGGACCACCTGCACGTGGCCGAACCCGCGCCGCTGATCACCGTCGCCGGGAGGCTGGAACGCAAGGGGGGCCGCGAGATGGTGGGCCGCTGTCCGACCAAAAAGGACGCTCACGAGGTGGCGGAGTGGCTGGTGGACCGGTTCTCCCGGCTGGTTCCCGGCCTGCCGGTGACCGCCGGCGTCGAGGCGGGTGGCGGCCAGTTCCTCGTCGTCCTGGCCGCTGGGCGCCGCTGACCCGGATCGCAGGGCGTGGGTTGAGCCGCACCACCACATGTCGTGGGGCCTGAGTTGCGCCACGATCGTTCGCATGTGATCAGGGCCATCCCCGTTGTTGTTGAAGTTTCAATAGTGGAGTTGCAGACTCATATGTGAAACTTCAACAACGCGGAGGCCCGGATGACCAGCACGGAGCTGAAGGCGCCAGCGGCGACGGTGCGCACGCAGGTCACGGTGCCGCTCGAGTTCCCGGACGGGTACGCCACCACCGCGGAGGTGTTCACCTTCACCGGTCTCGGCGACGGCCTGGAGCACCTGGCGCTGGGCCTGGGCGACTGGCGGGCGGCGGTGGCCGGAGACGCGGCGCCGTTGGTCCGGCCGCACAGCGAGTGCCTCACCGGCGACGTGTTCGGCTCCCAGCGCTGTGACTGCGGTCCGCAGCTCCGCGAGGCGGTGGAGCGCATCGCCGGCGAGGGTGGCTTCCTGCTCTACCTGCGGCAGGAAGGCCGCGGTATCGGGCTGTACGCGAAGCTCGACGCCTACGCCCTGCAGGACGCCGGACTCGACACCTACGAGGCGAACCTGGCGCTCGGGCGGGGTGAGGACGAGCGCGACTACTCGGCGGCGGCGCAGATGCTGCACGCGGTGGGTGTCGACCGGATCCGGTTGCTGAGCAACAACCCCGACAAGGCGCTGCAGCTCGACGCGCTGGGCGTGCGGGTGACGAGCCGCGTCCCGACCGGCGTGCACCTGACCGACGCCAACGCCGCCTACCTGTCGGCCAAGGTCGCCCACACCCACCACACCATCGATCTGCCGCTCGCCGGCTGACCACCCCCCGGAGAGGAAACGACATGGCCACGCTCGAGTCGACCGTGGACAAGACGGCGTCGACGGTGGTGCCGCTTCATCCGTTGCTGGCGCGCAGGTGGAGTTCGCGAGCGTTCGACCCGGACCACGAGGTGACGGACGAGCAACTCGCCGCGTTGCTGGAGGCCGCCCGCTGGGCGCCGAGCGCGTCCAACACCCAGCCGTGGCGCTTCGCCGTGACCCGGCGCGGCACCGCCGAGCACGCGGCCGTGCTCGACACGTTGGCCGCCGGCAACCAGGTGTGGGCGCGGGCGGCGTCGGCACTGGTCGTCGTGGCGGCGCGGACCACGGGTGCCGACGGCGCCGCGCAGCCGTGGGCGGTCTACGACGCCGGGCAGGCCGTGGCGCACCTGTCGGTGCAGGCCCAGGCCGAAGGGCTGGCGGTGCACCAGATCGGCGGCTTCGACCGCGACCGCCTCATTGCCGTGCTCGCTGCAGACGACGTGGTGCCGCTGGTCGTCATCGCCGTCGGTCTGCGCGACGAGCCCGCCCGGCTCGCCGAGCCCTTCGCGCAGCGGGAGACCGCCGCACGGGTGCGCCTGCCCGTCGGCGACCTGCTCCTCCCGGTACGAGTCCGGCAGGAAGGATGACGCGGTGACCGAAGCACGACCCGCGGCGGAACCGCGGTGGCTCACCAGCACCGAGATGGACGCGTGGTTGAACGTCACGCAGCTGCTGATGTTGCTGCCGACCGCGCTGGACCGGCAGTTGCGTGACGACGCGGGCCTGCCGCACGCCCACTACCGCATCCTGACCATGCTCAGCGCCGAGCGCGACGGGAGCATGCGCATGACGCAGCTCGCGCGCAGGGCGGGCACGACGACGACCCGGCTCTCGCACGCGGTGTCCGTGCTGGAGGAACGCGGCTGGGTCGAGCGGTCCGCCTGCCCGACCGACAAGCGCGGCCAGGTCGCACGGCTCACCAGCGACGGCTGGAACTTCCTGCGCTCCGCCGCACCCGGCCACGTCGCCGAGGTCCGCCGGCTCGTCTTCGACCACCTGACCGACGACGACGTCACCCGCCTCCGCGAGATCACCGCCAAGCTCCTCCCGTCACTCGCCGACTAGGCCCAATGCCGGTCGGTTGAGGGGTATGCGCAGGCTGTGGCCCTCGACGAGCCGCGTGTCGCGCATTCCAGTGGTCATGCCGATTTCGATGTTCGCGCTCTCACAGCGAACCGGGCGTCTGCAAGTACTACCAACTCATGATCATCGAGCGCATAACTACCACCAACCGGGCTGTTCGCAGCCTTTAGAGCGCTCCCGCAAGTGATCTTGGGCCGCCGCGACTGACCGCACTGCGGTCAGTCGCCTGCCGCACTCCCAGGAAGAGTCCGCCACGAGGCATCTGACCAGCCGTAATGCCAAACCGATCGGCATTGCGACTAGGCCTTGTCCTGTAGGTCCGTTCGATGAGAGTCACGGTCGAGACCTGCAGGACAGGGCCTAGCAGCGCGCGCTCCTCAGCAGCGGCCGCATGAGGTCGTGGATGTGCGGGGACGGTTCGAGGCCGAGTTCCGCGCGGAGCAGGGCCCGGTAGGTCTGGTACTGGCGCAACGCCTGTGCTGGATTGCCGTCGGCCAGGTGCAGTCGGACGAGCGTGCGGTGAGCGCTTTCCCGCAACGGGTCGGTCTGAACGGCCGCCAGGGCGGCCTGGTGCGCGTGGTGGTGGTCGCCGCTCGACCGGAGCCGCTCGCTCAGCACCTCCAGCGCGCGCAGCCGTGCCTGCCGCCACCAGTCCCGCTCGGCCTGCACCCACGGCTGGGCCCAGCCGTGGGTGCAGGCCGGCCTTGAGCAGGGCCACCGCGCCGGGGTTCGCGCCCGGTTCGGCGATGAGGGCGCAGGCACGGCGGAAGTCGATGTCCACCTTCAGATCGAGCGTCAGCGCGTCCTCGAACACGACCAGCGGTGCCGGTTTGTTCAACCGCCACAACGACGACCGCAGGCACGCGGCCGCGCGGCGGGAGGTTGCCTCCGGCCAGAGCAGAGCCGCGGCGACGGGCCGCGGCACCGGGCTCGGGTGCAGTGCCAGGAGCGCGAGGAGTCTTTGTGCACCAGGCACCACGTGGACCGGTGTCCGGCCGGTGCCCAGTCGGAAACCGTCGAGCAGCTGGAGGTGCAGCCGGGGTTCCGGCGCGGGGATCGGTCCGGTCATCGTGCGGGCTCGCTCCTCTCTCGGTCGGTGTGCTCCTCAGCCGGACCGCGCCGGCGGCAGCGCGGAAGTCGTGAGTGTGGAAAGAAGAACAGTTTCGCCACCGGTCTCGTTTGCGCTGAGTTCCGCAGGGTAGCTCGTAGGCCAGGACACGACGATGAGCTGAGGAGTCAGCCGTGACCGAGAACCAGATGGGCGGAGTGCGCACGGCGGCCCGGGACGAGGGCTTCGAGGTCGCACAGCACGCCAAAGAGGCGGCGGGACAGGTGGGAAGCACTGTCCGGGAGCAGGCCTCGCAGGTGACCCAGGAGACCGCGGCCCAGGCCCGTCACGTCGTCAGGGACGTGCGGGAACGCGTTGCGGCAGAAGCGGAAGATCAGGCGCAGCGGGTGTCGAGGCAGCTCGGTCGCATCGCCGACGAGCTGGGCCAGATGGCGGGCAACGCGCCGTCCGACTCGATGTCGGCCGGAGCGATTCAGAGCGCCGCGGACACGAGCAGGCAGGCCGCGAGGTTCCTCGACGAACGAGGCGCCCAGGGCCTGCTCGACTCGGCACGGGACTACGCCCGGCGCAAGCCCGGCACGTTCCTGCTGGGTGCCGCCGTGGCGGGATTCCTGGTCGGACGCGTCGCGAAGAGCGCCACCGGTGGTGACGAAGAGCCGCGGCAGCAGGGCGGAGTCGTGCCGGTGACGTCGGAACGGACCGACGTGCCGGTGGCGCCGGAACGAGCCGGTGCGCCAACGGACTTCGGCGCGCCGCTGACGCCGAGCGCGGCGCCCGCGATGCCCGCGGCGGGGGTGCCCCATGTCGAGCCCTGAGATGCCGTCGTCGCGAGTGGACGGTGCCGGGGAGTCGCTGGGTGATCTCGTCAGTGAGCTCACAGGTGACCTGTCGAAGCTGATGAGGCAGGAGCTCGAGCTCGCGAAGGCCGAGATGCGGCAGGAGGCCGTCAAGGCCGGCAAGGCGACCGGAATGCTCGCGGCCGCGGGGTTCGCCGGGTACATGACCACCGTGCTGATCAGCCTCGCGCTGGTGTTCGCACTCGGTGCCGTCATGCCGCTCGGCTGGGCCGCGCTGATCGTCGGGGCGGTCTGGGGAATCGCCGGCGCCGTCCTGTACTCCACCGGCCGCGCCCGGTTGCGCACCGTCAACCCGAAACCCGAACGCACCGTGGAAACGCTGAAGGAGGACGCGGAATGGGCGAAACACCCGACCAGATAAGTCGTGACATCGAGATGACCCGCGCCGAGCTCCGGCACGACGCGAACCGGCTCGTCGATCACGCGAGCCCGCGGAGCATCGCCCAGCGACGTGTCCGCGGTGTGCGGCAGGGGCTGGCCTCGATGAGGGAGAAAGTGATGGGCACTGCCGCGGATGCCGCGTCCACCGTGCGGGAACAGGGACACGACGCGGGCAGCGCCGTCTCCGAACGGGCGGACCAGGCCGTGCGGGCGGTGCAGGACGCACCGCGACAGGTCGCACGGCAGACGCAGGGCAGCCCGCTCGCCGCCGGGCTCATCGCGTTCGGCAGCGGCCTGCTGCTCGCCGCGGTCCTGCCCCGCACCGACGCCGAAAGGCAAGCGGTGCAACAGCTCTCCGACAGCTTCGGTGACGCGGTGGAACCGGCGAAGGAAGCTCTCACGGAGTCGGCGCGGCACCTCAAGGAGGACGTGAAGAGCTCCGTGGGTGACGCGGCCGGCGAGGTGAAGCAGGTCGCTTCGGACGCCGCGCAGACCACTGCGGGAGAAGCGAAAGAGGCGGCGCAGGACGTGGGCGGTCACGCCCGCGAGTCCGGGCAGAGGGTGTCCGGCGAGGCGACCGGCCGGTGAGTCGGCTGTCCGGGTGAGCCGTTCGGCGGAGCGGCTCACCCGACACGTCCGGCCAGACGACCGTGCCGCCGCATCCGTTGCTGGGCAACGGATGCGGCGGCACGACCTCGGCTACCTGCTCAGCTGACCGCGGGGCCCGACTCGCCCGATCCGGACAGTTCCTTGATGAACTCGTGGCAGCGCCGGGCGCGCGCCGAGTCCTCCTCCATCACGCTGCGGAAGAAGTCGGCGATGTCCTGACGGCCCGCGTTGTCCGCGTCACGGACGTACTGGCCGTAGTCGTGGCCCGCCTTGAGAGCGTGGTACTGCACGGAGATCAGGTCGTAGGTGACGTCGTCGAAGCCGGTCTCACCGGTTGCCATCGGTACCTCCAGTGGTTGTCGGTAGGGAGGTGGTACCCGAGCGAATCGCGTTGAACCGCCAAGAGCATTTCCGGCATTCGTGCTCCGAGAGAGGCCGAAAACATGAACACAGCAGGGAAAGCGCTGCTGGCCGCGGGCGTCGCGACAGCGGTCGCCGTGGCCAGGCGACGGCGACGTGCGCCGCACGACGACGCTCCCGAGCGCTGGCTGGCCGTGACCGTGAACCGCGCACCGGACGAGGTCCAGTCCTCGATGCCGGACGACCTCGCGCGGTGGCGCGACCAGGTCGAGATCAGCGTCCGGCCGGCGACGGGGGACAAGGGCACCGAACTCAGGGCGAAGCCCACCGGTGAGGTGTCGGCTCACGAGCTCAGGCTCGCGTTGCGCCGGGCGAAGGCGGTGCTGGAAGCCGGTGAGGTGGTCCGCCCCGA
The DNA here is from genome assembly GCF_033949925.1 of Lentzea kristufekii. Taxonomy (NCBI): domain Bacteria; kingdom Bacillati; phylum Actinomycetota; class Actinomycetes; order Pseudonocardiales; family Pseudonocardiaceae; genus Lentzea; species Lentzea kristufekii. The sequence goes on along the minus strand of NZ_JAXAVV010000006.1, from coordinate 376,687 downwards.
CACGGCTCCCACGCATCCTGGGCCGATGGGCAAGGCGCTGCAAGCGGTGACGAACCGGGCCGGCGGCGGTGGTCGGCTGTGAAGGCGCTGTGCTGGGAGGGGATCAACGACGTCCGGGTGCAGGACGTGCCCGATCCCCAGCTGCTGAACGACCAGGACATGATCCTCAAGGTGCGGCTGAGCACGGTGTGCGGCTCTGACCTGCACCTGCTGACCGGCCACATCCCGTTCATGCAGGCGGGTGACGTGATCGGCCACGAGTTCATGGGCGAGGTCGTCGAGGTCGGACCCGGCGTCACCAGGCACCGGCCGGGCGATCGCGTGGTCGTGTGCTCGTTCATCGTCTGCGGCCGTTGCTGGTACTGCCGCAACGAGCTGTACTCGTTGTGCGACAACACGAACACCAATCCCGCGATCACGCAGCACCTGTGGGGAGCAGATCCCGGCGGCATCTTCGGCTACTCGCACGCCATGGGCGGCTTCCGCGGCAGCCACGCGGAGTACGTGCGCGTGCCCTTCGCCGACCACACCGCGATCCCGATTCCCGATGCCGTGGACGACATGAGCGCCCTGTTCGCCTCGGACTCCGCTCCCACCGGGTGGATGGGCGCGGATCTCGGTGGCGTGAAACAGGGTGACGTCGTGGCCGTGTGGGGTTCTGGCGCGGTGGGACAGATGGCCGCCCGCGCGGCGCAGCTGCTCGGTGCCGAACGCGTGCTGGTCATCGACCGCTTCGACTACCGGCTGCGGCAGGCGGAACTGGCGTTCGGCGTGGAGACGATCAACTACGCCGAGACGTCCGTCGGCGACGCGCTGCTGGAGGCGACGGGTGGCCGTGGCCCGGACGTGTGCATCGAGGCGGTCGGCTGTGAGGCGCACTCCACCGGCCCGCAGCACGTGTACGACCAGGTGAAGAGCAAGCTGAAGCTGGAGACGGACCGCCCGATCGCGGTGCGCGAGGCGATCTACAACTGCCGCAAGGGCGGTTCGGTGTTCGTCCTGGGTGTTTTCACCGGTGTCGTGGACAAGTTCCCGCTGGGCGCCTTGATGAACAAGGGTCTGACCGTCCGCGGTGCGCAGCAGCACGGACAGCGGTACATCCCGATGTTGCTGGACCGCATCGCGTCCGGTGAGCTCACGACGAGTCACCTGGCGACGCACGTCATGCCGCTGAGCGAGGGCGCGCGGGGCTACGAGCTGTTCAAGAAGAAGGAGGACGACTGCGTCCGCTCGGTCTTCCGCCTTTGATCCCGGGCGGACGTTCACCGCGGCGGTGCCGGGGTAGCCGACCGGCATGAACACCGAGAGGCAGAACCCGCAGCAGGACTACGACGAAGCGAGCCGCACCTCACTGGAGGAGGCGGGGACGGACGAGGCCGACACGGTCCCGGGGCGGAGCGGTTCCGGCTCCCCGCATCCCGAACCGAATCCGACGGGCAACGTCGGCATCTCGGACTACTCGGTCGGCGACGACCCGGACCGGGGATGACCACCGCTCCCGCCTCCTCCCGGAGAGGTCTGGCATGACGGGCTCGCTGCACTTCGTCGGCAACGCCACCACGGTGCTCCGGCTCGGGTCGTTCACGTTGCTGACCGATCCCAACTTCCTCCACAAAGGACAGTGGACGTACATCGGCCAGGGCCTGGTGTCGCGACGGCTCACCGATCCGGCGATCGAGATCGCCGATCTGCCGGAGCTGGACGCCGTGGTGCTCTCCCACCTGCACGGTGACCACTTCGACCGGGTGGCGAGCCGGGAGCTCGCGCGCGACCTGCCCGTGCTCACCACCCCGCACGCGGCGAAACGCCTGTCCCGACGCGGGTTCCGCGAGGCGGCGCCGTTGCGCACCTGGGAGACCACCACGCTGTCGGGCGGTGCGGCGAAGCTGACGATCACGTCGCTGCCGGGCCGGCACGCACTGGGGCCGCTGGGACGCCTGCTGCCTCCCGTGATGGGCACCATGCTCGAGTACCGGGAGGCGGCGGGCGTCCTGCCGTTCCGGATCTACCTGAGCGGCGACACCCTGGTGCACCCGGAGCTGCGCCAGATCCGCGACCGGTTCGACGGCATCGACCTCGCGGTCGTGCACCTCGGCGGCACCGAGGTGCTCGGCGTGTTGCTGACCGTGGACGGCAGGCAGGGCGCCGACCTGATCGAGCTGCTCGCCCCGCGCACCACCGTGCCCGTGCACTACGAGGAGTACGGGGTCATGAAGTCACCGCTGCCCGACTTCACCGCGGAGATCTCGCGGCGCCGGGCGGGGTTCGAGGTCCAGGTGGTGGCGCGCGGGGACACCTTCGCGCTGCCGATGTGAACGATCACCGATGAGAGGAGTGCGTTGTGACCGAACCAGAACATGACGACGTCGAACGCGGCGCCGCGGAGGAGAACAGCGGTGCGCCGTTGACGCCCACCGAGGAGGAGGCGTCGAACCGGGCGCCGAGCGACCCCAGCGGCCCGGGCGCCGGTCTGGACGGCGGCGGTCGGTACGGCGACGACGGCTGACCAGCGCCCAGGCCCGAACGGCGCGTCCGAGCCGAGTTCACCGGACGCGCCGCGCCTCGAACGGGTACACGTTGCCGTCCTCCGCCGGGCGCTGCCAGCGGAACACACCGGCACCCTGGGCGTAGGCGAGGTGCCCGCCGAGCGCGCCACCGACGCCCAGCACCGACATGCCGAGCAGACTCAGCACCTTCCCCTGGGCGTGGGCCTCCTGTCGTCGTGCCGCGTAGGACGCGGCGAAACACGCCAACGCGCCGGTGTTGGCGATCGCGTGCACCACGCCGACCCGCTGCTGCCGCCGGTTCAGCCGGTCGTAGTCCGCCAGTCCCAGCAGGACTGCCGGTGGCGCCGCCGCCAGCCCGATGCCGGTGAGGCGACGTGCCGCCTCCTCGTTGCCCGCGCGGGCGTCCAGCACCGACGCGCACGCCCAGGCCCCGATGGGCACGGTGATCACCAGGGGATGCAGCGGATGGCCGAGCCAGGACCCGCGCAGCACCTCGCGCAGGCCCGGCGGCCGCAGCAGCCGCCGGGCGACCGCAGCCACCGCACCCGCCGGCCGGTCAGCGGCACGAAGGTTCTCCACCGCCCGCAACATCTCGTGAAGGTTCATGGCTGCGTATACCCCGCCAGGAACCACCCATCCCGGCCAGCGGCCTCCGCTGCGCGCGGACCAGGTCGTGGGCCGGGGGTGCGGACGGTCACCGCCGCGGTGGCGAGCAGGTCGCAGCCAGGGGCGTACTCGTTGCCGGTCCCGAGGTGCGGAGCGCACAGCCTGGCGAGGCCGACCCTCTGAGACCGGCGTGCGCCAGAACGCTCCGCGGACCCGTCGCCGGTCGGGTCGTCTTCCGGCACGACCCGGCAGAACGCGGCCAGCCGCCCGGAACAGGCGTCCAGCACGGCGTCGTTCGCGGCCGGTAGCCGGCTTGGCAGGCAAACAACCCGAGCACGCCCGGCGGTGTCACGCGCGAACGAACTGCGCCCGCTGGTAGATGAGAAGCGTGTCGGTGACGACGCGGTCCCACCGATACCGCGCCCGGACGCGATCGGCGCTCGCGATGCGTGTGGGCGATGTCCGGAGGTCTCTCGGCCCATTCGCGGTTCAGGAACCGGGCCAACTCGTTGGTGTAGGACCACGCGGCGTCCTCGGACATCGGACGGGCAGGTCCGAGAGCCAGGTGCACCACCTCGTAGCCGTCCTGGGTGCGTTCGCGCTTGGGGAGGTGCGCCGTGTCCTTGCGGATGTACACGACGGTGTCGTGTCCGCTGCGAGCCAACGCCCTGGCGAGCCCCGCGACCGCGGTTCCGCGGGAGGTTCTGCCGATGTGACTGGTCACCAGTGCGATCCGCATGCCCGTCACGGCTTCGCTCCGGAACCGGCCTCCGTCGGGCCGGAGTTGCGGATCAGGTCGGCGATGAACCGTTCGGCGAGTGCGTGCAGCTTGACGTTCTCGCGCTGCGACCGCTCGACCAGCAGCCGGAATGCCTCCTCCGCGGGGATCGCGTGCACGGCCATGAGAACGCCTTTGGCCTGGTCGATCACGGCCCGGGACTGCAACGCGGAACGCAGTTGCGCGGCGAGCCTGTACGCCCGCAGGTACATGCTGTGGCTGCGCAGGGCCGTCTCCACGGCGGTGATGTAGAGGGCCAGCAGGGGAGCATCCAGTTCGTGGAACCCATGGCCTTGCCGGGAGTAGCCGTTGATGGCGCCGGAGTGCTCGTTGTCCACGGTCAGCGGCGCGGACAGGAAGCTGCCGATCCCGGCGGCGTGGGACTCGGCCCCGAAGGCGGGCCAGAGCTGCTGTGCCTCGTTGATCGTCGCCCGCACCACCCGGCTCGTCGAGGCGGCGTCCAGGCACGGGCCGGCGCCCGAGCGGTACTGGACACCGTCCAGCCGGGTCACGAGGTCGCTCGTGCTCGCGGCGGTGAAGGGCGTGCCGCTGTCCAGCAGTGTCACGGTCGCCTCGTCCACACCGGGCACCGCGCGCACGACCTGCTCACAGACCTGGTGCATCAGCTTCCGCAGGTCGTCCTCGTGGCTGAGTGCATCCGAGAGGCGCTCCAGCGCGGTCGTCACCTCGTCCAGCACGATCGGCAGCGGCCGGTCCAGGTGTTTCGACGTCCCCATGGTCATTTCCTCGCCCACTGACGAGAACCCCAGACGAGACGCACGGCGGGAGTGGCCCCACCGGCACATGTCTGAACCGGAAAATTCGTGCGACGACATCGGGTGTGCTCGTCCACCGCAAAACGCATCCGAGGCGTGTGCCGCGACTCGGCGCACGGAGGACCACAGATCTCACGAGCGTAGCGCGTTCAACGACTGCCGGCGCAACGCTGCGCCGTCTGCCGGTTTGGAGCTGCGACGGCAGGGAAGCCGGGGGCATCGGTGCACGTCCGTCACCGGAGAGGCGATGAGCCAGTGCCGAAGGTGTGACGCGAATGAACCACGACCTGCCGCTGGCCGACGAACTGGCGGCCGTGTCCGCGCGGATGTCGGGCCTGCTGCTGTCTCGGGAGACGGTCGGCACGGCGCTGCAGCTCGTGACGTCCCTGGCAGGGGAAGCGCTTCCCGGCTCGGCGGGCTCGGGCGTGTCGCTGCTCGACGAGCACGGCCGCAGGACGACCGCGGCGGCCACCGGCCCGGTCGTGGAACACCTCGACGGGCTGCAGTACGACCTGGGGGAGGGACCGTGCCTGACGGCGTGGGAACAGCGTCACGTGGTGAGGGTCGACGACATCACCGAGGACGACCGGTGGCCGCGCTGGACAGCGGCTGCCAAGGAGTCGGTCATGCGGTCGGTGTTGAGCGCGCCGCTGGTCGCGGGAGGCGACGCACTGGGCGCGATCAAGGTCTACGGCCGCGAGCCGGGCACCTTCGGGGAACGGGACGAGTACCTGCTCACGATGTTCGCGGCGCAGTCGGCGATCCTGGTGGCCAACGTGCGGACGTTCGAGAACGCGACGAAGCTCAGTGAAGCACTCGCGGACGCGCTGCGCGGCCGCGACATGATCAGCATCGCCAAGGGGATCGTCATGGCGCGTGAGCACGTCGACGAAGGAACCGCTTTCGCCTTGCTGGCGCGGAACGCCCGCGAGGAGAACAAGAAGCTCCGCGACCTGGCCGGCACGCTCGTGCGCTCCACCGTCCGGCGGGACCGCTGATCGCCATGTCCTCCGACCGGCAGGCCTCACACCAGGACGAGCAGCGCCGTGCGCTGGCGCTCGCCTTCAGCAGGGCCGGCCTGACGCCGGAGCAGTTGTGGACGCGGTACTTCGCTCTCGGTGGAGCGGCAGGGCTGATGGAGGTCGAGGCGTACCTGCACGGCCTGATGCCGTTGCCCGCGTTGCAGCGCGACATGCTGGCGCACGCGATCAACGAGCGCCTCGACGAGCTGACCTGGCCGCAGCGGGTGCCCTACACCTTCCCGGCACGGGGCAGCAGTCCGCGGACAGGACCGCTGGCGGGCCTGGTCGGCCTGCTCGACGGCATGCACAAGGCGCCACCGGAGCGCCTTCCTGCGGCCGCGGCGCGCGCGGGCAGGGCGCTGGGGCTGCGGATCGCGATCTACCTCGTCGACTACGACCAGCAGACCCTGCACCCGCTGCACGACCCGGAAGACCCCCATCGCGTTCCCGTCGGAGTGGACACGAGCCTGCCGGGTCGGGCGTTCCGCACGGTGCAGACGCTCACCAGCGACTCCGGCGGGCACCAGCAGCTGTGGGTGCCGCTGCTCGACGGGGTGGAACGCCTCGGCGTGCTGGGTGTGACTCCAGCCGGAGGAACGGATCTGCACGACCCGGAGCTGCACCTGTGGTGCCGCTGGCTGTCGGCGCTCATCGGTCACCTGGTCACCGTCAGCACCGGCTACGGCGACGGCCTGGACGCGATCCGCCTCCAGCGGCAGAGGACCCCGGCGGCGGACCTGATCTGGCAGCTGCTGCCCCCGCTCACCGCGGCCGTCGACGGCTTCGCCCTCGCCGGCATGCTGGAGCCCTGCTACGAGGTCGGCGGTGACGCCTTCGACTACACGTTGTCGCCGGGCACGGCCTCACTGGCCATCTTCGACGCCGTCGGGCACACCCTGCGCAGCGGGTTCGTGGCCGCGGCGGCACTGGCCGCCTGCCGCAGCAACCGCCGCGTGGGCCACGGCCTGTTCGAACAGGCCCGCACCATCGACGAGACGATCAGCGGCCAGTTCCCCGACGGCGCGTTCGCCACCGGTGTCCTGGCCGAGCTCGATCTGGGCAGCGGGCGGCTGCGCTACCTCAACGCCGGTCACCCGCCACCCCTCGTGCTGCGGTCCGGCAAGGTCGTCAAGCGTCTCACCGGCGGACGACGACCGCCCTTCGGCCGGGGAACCGGTGAACTGGTGATCGCGGAGGAGACGCTGCAGCCCGGCGACTGGCTGGTCCTGCACACCGACGGCATCACCAGGGCACGCGACGACGCCGGCGAGTTCTTCGGCGAGAGCCGGCTGACGGACCTCCTCGAACGGGAGGCCGCGGCGCAGAACCCTCCACCGGAGACGGCCCGGCGGCTGATCAAAGCCGTGCTGGCGCACCAGAACGGTGCCCTGCAGGACGACGCCTCCATCCTGCTGGCCCGCTGGATGAAGAGCGACGAACTGGAGCTGTGACCACTTGGTGACCGACACGTGCGACTCGGCGCGCATCCGTTCGACCACGTGCGGGTGGTGCAGCTCGAACGAGGGGCGTTCGGACTGGATCCTCGGCAGTTCGTGGAAGGTGTGCCGGGGCGGGGGAGAGGTGGTGGCCCACTCGAGCGAGTTGCCGAAGCCTTGCGGGTCGCCGCGCCCGGCCGGCTCGCCGAACCGGTAGCTGCGGAAGACGTTGTGGACGAACGGAAGCGCGGACGCGCCGAGCACTGCTCCGCCAACGCCTGAGCAGCAGTCCACTGCGGACTCATCGCGGTGGGGACCAGGCGACGGCGAAGTCGCCGCCGGCACGAAGCGGTTCGCCGGGTGATGACGTCGAGCGCGTGCACGGCGCCGTGGCGCGGATCACCCGGAGGACTGAGTCCGAGCGGCTCATGTCCGGGAACAACGGCGGGCGCGAGTTCGTCTAGGAGGACGGAAAAATCGTTCGGCTCTCATAGGAGGTGTGAAGCCATGGCGTTGCCTGCTGTGCGATCGTCCGGCCCACTCGGCCGGTGGGATCCGTTCCGCGAGTTCGAGGACCTGCACGGCCGGCTGGGCAGTCTGCTGGAGTCGGTGGCCGGTTCCGTCGGTGACACCGTGCGGGCGTGGGCGCCGCCGGCCGGCGTGACCGAGACCGCCGAGGCCTATCTGGTGGAGGTCGAGCTGCCCGGCGTCCAGCGCGACGACGTCGTCGTCGACCTCGCCGGCATCGAGCTGTCCATCAGTGGTGAGGTCGGGGAGAGGGAGCGGCAGGGCCTGTTCCGGCACCGCACTCGCCGCGTCGGGCAGTTCTCCTACGGGATCACGCTGCCGCGCGACGTCGACGCCGACAGGATCGAGGCCGATCTGGCCGACGGCGTGCTCACGGTCCGCGTTCCCAAGACCGAGGCGGCCAAGCCGCGCCGCATCGCCATCAACGGCAAGTGACACCGGAGGCCGCACCGGTGACCGGAGGGAGAACAAGAGTGGAGTTGTTGCCGCTGCGCACCGATTTCGACCTGCGGCGGCGCGGCTACGACCGCGACCAGGTCCAGGACTACGTGCGAGGGGCGGAGGAGGAGCTGAGGCTGCTCGCCGCCGATCGCGACGCCGCCCTCGCTCACGCGGAGTCCCTTGCGCGGCAACTGGAAGAAGCTCGCACGCACAACGCGGAGCTGCGTGCCCGCGTCGACCGGATCTGCCGCACCCCGGTCGAACCGGACGCGCTCACCGAGCGCCTGCGCCGCATGGTCGAACTCGCCCACGGCGAAGCGGAGGAGATCACCACCCGCGCCCGCGCCGCCGCCGAGCAGCACTGGGCGAACGCCGAGCGGGCCGCCGACCGGCTGCGGCAGCGGGCCGAGCAGCTCGTGGGCGACCTCGACCGGCGACGTGCGGAGATGGAGACCGAGCACCGCGAGCTCATGGACCGCGCCCACCGGCAGGTCGAAGCGACGACCCGGCAGGCCGAACGCCGGCGGCGCGAGCTCGACGAGCAGGCCGCGCGGCTGCGTCAGCAGGTCGAGGCGGACTTCGAGCAGGCCATGGCGTTGCGCCGGGCGGAGGCGATGCGCGTCCTGGCCGAGCAACAGCAGCGGGCGCAGGCGCGGATCGACGCGCTGCGCGGCCAGCGCGACCGCATCGCCGGGGAACTCCGTGCGGCACAGGCACTGCTGGCCGACACCGAGCTGCTGCTGTGCCCTCTACCGGAGGAGGCGCCGGAAGAGGGACCCGTGGTGCCGGTGCAGGTCATCCGCCACGACCGGCACACCCGCGAGCCTGTTCGCCGCTGACCCGCTGTTCCCGGCCGCGAAAGGCGTCCGGACCGAGCACGGCTCCGTCCACAGGGGACTGGCGCCGTGCTCGCCGGGTCAGATCGGGTCTTCGGGCGTGCGCGCTGCGGCGGCCTCCGAGCCGCCGGGTTCGTCCGCGAGCTGTCCGCGTCCGGCGGCCTCCGCCCGCACCTCCTCGTCCAGCGGGGTCTCGGCGACCGGCACGTCGGGCTGTTCCTCGGCGAGCCGGTCCTCCAGCGGACGGGGATGGGCTTCCTCGTACGGCGTCATGCCGTACTTGTCCACGCCGCTCCACCGTTCCGGCGGGTCCATGCCCGCTTCGAGCGGGTCGAGCCGGAGCCGGTCCTCGTCCAGGTCCTCCGCACTGCTGAGAGCGGCCGGGTCGGTCTCGACGGCGTCGGGCGATCCGGTGTCGTGCGGTGGCGCGTAGGACGCAAGGTCTTCGCCCGAATCCATGTCATGCGTAGCCATGACCGTCGTGTACCCGGCGGCCGTTCGCCCAATCGCCTCGATCAGGGCGCGGAGAGTGTTCAAGTGGCGGCGTTCCGGTTACTCCGTTCGCATGGATCACAGCAAAGCACCTGTTCTGGAAGCGTTGCAGGCGTTTCGCGAACTGGGGTTCACCCCGTTCAACCCGCCCGGCCACCGCCAGGGGCGGGGAGTGGACCCGCGCGTGCTGGACGTCGTCGGTGAGGCGGTGTTCGCCTCGGACGTCATCTCGGTCAACGGCCTGGACGACCGGCTGATGCGCAACGGTGTCATCGAGCGCGCCCAGCAGCTGATGGCCGACGCCGTGGACGCCGACCAGGCGTTCTTCTCCGCCTGCGGCAGCTCGCTGTCGGTCAAGAGCGCCATGCTGTCGGTCGCCGGACCGCACGAGAAGATCATCATTCCGAGGCACGTGCACAAGTCCGTGGTGGCGGGGCTGATCCTGAGCGGTGTGTCACCGGTGTGGCTGTCCCCGCACTGGGACGCCGAGCGGCACCTGTCCCACCCGCCGGCCGCCGACGAGGTGCGCAAGCTGTTCGAGGCCGAACCCGAGGCCAAGGGCATGCTGCTGGTCACCCCGAACGACTACGGCACGTGCGGTGACATCCAGGCCGTCGCCGACGTCTGCCACGAGTTCGGCAAGCCGCTGATCGTGGACGAGGCGTGGGGCGCCCACCTGCCGTTCCACCCGGACCTCCCGCAGTGGGGCATGGACGCCGGCGCGGACGAGGCCTACGAGTCGTTCGACCGGCGCGAGGACGGCTGGCTCAAGACCGTCCTCGACGTCGCCTGAGGTCTGCCCGCGGTCGGTGGAGAGTCAGTGTTGTGCGTGCAGGTTCTGCGCCAACGTCCAGAAGACCTCGAAGTTGGGGATCTCGCCCATCTCGTAGGTGCCCGGCTTTCCACCCGCCGCGGTGATCACCACGTGGCCGGCGCTCGTCGACAGCTCTCGCACCGTGTTCCACGGCGCGAGACCGGCGGGGGTGGTGATGCCCGACGTGGAGAGAGCCAGTGCGCCGAAGGTGACGGTCCGGCCCGCGTTGATCGCTTCGACCGCCGGTGGCAGTCGCCGGTCGAAGATCTCCTTCTGCAACAGCGGGCCCAGCTGGAGGACGTCGGTGGGCGACACCTTGTCCGGCTGTTCGGTGCCCCGGAAGACGACCAGTTCGCCGCCCGCCAGCACGAGCTTGTAGACGTGGACGGTGATGACGAGCCGGCCGGCGACGTAGTTGTCGGTCGCGAAGCGGTGGAGGGCCTCGACCTCGTCCCAGCTGAACGCGCGGGCGGGAGCCCTGTCCTGCGGCGGCAGCGCGAAACCCTCGCTGAACACGTAGACGCGTTCGCGGTCCTCGTTGCCCTGGTTGTCGTCGCGGTCCATGAAGTACGTGCTCGCGCCCCAGGCCACGAGCGTCAGCACCACACCCACGCCGATGCCCAGGCCGGGGCTGCCGGTGGCCCACCAGAGGAGCAGGCCGATGGTCAGAGGGCTGGCGATCGCGGCGAAGACCAGCACGGCCTGGCGGCGTTCGGCGCCCTTCTCCTTCGCGGCCTCCTCTTCGGTGCCCACCCGGTGCGGCACCTGGTGCACCGCTTTGGCCTGGCCCAGCCCCTTGTTGGAGGCCGCGATCGTCACCTCGGGCGGGATCGCGTGGTTTCCCAAGTACTGAATCGACATCCGTGCTCCACTGGCGCGCTCGGCGAAACCTTGATCGAACCACGGCGCGGGGGAGCTCGGTGGCGCTTCGCGGAGATCGGACCGGCAGGAGTCCGATGGGAGGATTCACGGGGTTGATGGGCCGGCGGACCGGCCCAGGCCGGGTCCGCACGGCTGACGTGCGGACCCGGCCTGGTTCAGGTGGCGGCGGTCAGAGTGCGACGGGCCTGCCTCCCAGGGTGACGACGAGCTTGCCGTCGGAGGCGAACGACCAGCCGAGTGCCCCGCTGTAGGAGGCGCACCGGGAGCCGTTGGTTCCCGCCCAGAACTGGTTGGAGGTGTCCGAGTTCCCGACGGTCTTGTCGTTGCTGCCGCTGCCGCTGCGGCAGGAGGTGTTGCCGCGGAAGACGGAACTGCCCGCGTCGAAGGAGAAGTTGCGCTCGGTGTTGTCGATGCTGAGGTTGTTCGACACGGTCATGGTGCCGGGGTTGCGGTTGTAGGTGAAGCCGTGCTTGCCGTTGTCGTAGGCGATGGTGCGGCGGACGACGTGGTTGACGCCGATGTCCTCGCCGCCGAGCTTGAAACCGTTGCGGTCGCCGTTGCCCGCCTGGCCGCCGTTGCTCAGCGTGCCGTTCTCGTAGGCCAGGGAGTCCTCGATGGTGACGGCGCCGATCGGGCCGGTGTCCGACTTCGTGTAGAGGTCCCAGCCGTCGTCGATGTTGTTGTGCGCCACCGAGTAGCGGAACACGTTGCCGGGTCCGGAGGTGAGCTTGGCGGCGAACCCGTCGGCGTCCTCTCCGTCGGAGTCGGCGTTGTCGTGCGACTCCGCGCCGAGGATGAGGTTGTTGGCGGGCCACTGCTCCTTCGGCGTGGTGGACAGCATCCGGGAGAGCTGCAGGCCGGTGTCGCGGTTGAAGCGGGTGATGGTGCGCTCGAAGATGTTGTTGCTGCCGCCCACGAAGATGCCGTTGTCCCCGGCGCGTTCGACGACGATGCCCTGGACGTGCCAGTACGAGCCGTTCACGGCCAGGCCCCGGTTGGCCGGGTCCTCCGCCTGCGCCGAGAAGTTCAGCACCGGCTTCTCGCCCTGGTAGGCCGTCAGCTTCTTGCGGGCGCTCGCCGTGCCGTTGTTGGTGGGCGGGATCGTCACCGTCTGCGAGAAGCTGTACGTGCCACCACGCAGGAAGATCGTGCCACCGGCCGCCACCCGCGTGAGGGCGGACGTGAGCGTCGTCGGATCCGAGAGCGTGCCGGAAGCGCCGTCACGACCGGTCGGCGACGCGTACAGCGCGTCGGCCGGCGGCACACTTGTGGTGGTGGTCGTTGTTGTCGTGGTGGTTGTCGTCGTGGTGGACGTCGTGGTGCTGGTCGGCCCGCCACCGACCGGTGCGAGCGTCCACTGCTTGGTGGCCGCGCCATCACAGGAGTTGGTCTGCACCAGGGCCCCTGCTGTCGTGGCGTTGTCCTTGACGTTCATGCACTTGCCGCCGTTGGCGTTGACCAGGCGGTGGTTGCTGCCGCTCGCCGTCAACGCCCAGACCTGGCTCTGGGCACCGTTGCACGCCTCCAGCTGGACCGGCTTGCCCGCGCTGGTCGACGCGTCCCGCACGCCGACGCACAGGTCTCCGGCGGTGATCCGGAACCCGCCGCTGACCTCGGTCAGCACCCACGCCTGATCAGCGCACGCCTGCTGCCGGAGCTGCGTGCCGCTCGCCGGGCTCGTTCCCGCGTCGAGGCACTGCCCGCTGCCGGCGTTCTTCAGCACGTACGTGCCGGCCGCGTTGGCGAGCGCGGCGGTGCTCGGCCAGGCCGCGAGCGTGGTGACCAGCGCGACGACCGCGCCTGCGGACACCAGTCCGGCGCGCACGCGACGTTTTCTCGCCAAGGGGGCAGGCCGTTCTGAAATTCCCATGGAGACTCCGCTTCCAACACTGAGCGAGAAAGAGGTCCGGCCGGATGTGCCGCCATTTCCCGTCGGATGCTAGGAGGCCTTCCAAGTGTGGGTCAATGGTGAAATTGTGCGAGGTCAACGGCCTCTCGAAGTCGAATGAATCGAATGTCCAGGTCAATGATCGTCGAATCGATCACCGAACGGTTCGACGAATTCGGAATGGTCATGCTTGTGAACAGGTGGCGGCTGAAACAGCACTCGGACGGACTATTTTCGGTTCATCACCATGAATCTTCGAGACTTCTTCGCGGTCGGCGTCGCGGTTTTATCGAGTTCGTGAGGAGCCGGAGTGCGTTCCCGCCAGGACCTGCATCGCACGGCGTTCCCGGTCCGCGAGTTCGGAGAGGATCACCGAGGCGCGGGTGAGGAATTCCCGGTCTCCTGTCAGCCCGGCGTCGGTGATGAGGCGCGAGACTTCCGTCCACAGTGGAACGATCTCGGCGTACAGCTGGTGACCGAGACGCAGGTCGTCGTCGTCGACGATCGCGGCGCACTCGGCGAGGAAGTCGCGGTACATGGCGCGGAACAGCGCGCCGCCGGTGCCGCCGCGTTCCATCAGCGTGCCGGTCAGCGGCAGATCGCGAGCCGGGTCGCTGGAGCGGTCGAGCCACCGCGTCACCTGCCGGGCCGCCTTGCCGATGCCGCGGTGACCGAGGTTCGCGATGGGTGGGTTCAGGAAGGCCTGTGCGTTGCCGGCGATGGACGTCCGGACGGCCGCGGCCAGATCAGGCCGGGTATCGGGAACGGTGACGGTGTAGGACAGGTTGCGGGCGGTCATCGGCCCGCGTTCGTTGCGAGCGCGTTCCAGGCTCGCCAGCGAGGTCCTCACGGCGCCGCCCTGCTGGGCGGTGTCGACCAGGTGGGCGTGGTCGTCGTCGTAGCCGTACATGGCCACGAAGTGGCCTCCGAAGTGAACCTTCTCGGTGAAGTGGTCCAGGTGGTACGAGTCCAGCTGCAGTCCGACTGGTAGTCCTTCTCCGAGTGCGGTGGCGACGTTCTGCCACGCCTTGCTCGGCGAGGCCGTCTGCTGGACGTGCAGCGTGAGGCCGAGCCGGTCGGCCGCGGTCCGCGTGATCGCCATCGGTTTGACGCGACCGCCGAGGAACGGGAAGTCCAGGTACTTGGCGTCCCAGTATACGAAGCCCAGCCCCTCGCCGAGGCCGAACAGCATCGGCTCCGAGATCTCGACGCCCGCGTGGTGCAGCAGCGCACCGAGAGCGGTGGTTTCGCAGTGCCGGCCGCCGGGGTACGAGACGTTGTCGATGATCATGTGCTTCCTGGAGGGCTGGTATCGGCTGGATCGTCCGGCTGACCACCTTCGACCCTCACACCGTGTGAGGGTCAACCCCGATCCGCCAGGCGCGCGCCATCGCCGACTACACTTGGCACTCGAACGTGGAGAGTGCCAGAAAGGGAACCGCGGGAGCACGGCATGATCGGTGAAGCCACGGAGACAGCGCCTGCCGGCGCCGCGACGCCGTCGTTGACGATCGCGGGCCACGACCCGGTCACCATCGCGCTGACCGAGCCGGTCGTCGTCATCGGCCGTGATCGCGGCTGCGGTGTCGTTCTCGACGACATCACCGTCTCCCGGCGGCACGCGGAACTGCGCCGCGAGGGCGGTGCGGTCGTCCTCACGGACCTCGGCTCGCTCAACGGCACCTACCTCAACCGCACGCCCGTGGAAAGTGCCGTGGTGCACGACGGCGACACGATCTGGATCGGCGACCACCGGATGACCTTCCGTTCGCCACCGGTGGCGCGGCTGCTCCGCCTGCCCGACTGGGAAACGACTGTTCCCTCACCGCGCCCGCCTGCGAGCGGGACGCACCGCGGCACGGTCCTGGCCGAGTTCGCTCACGACATCGTGCCGAAGCCGGCCGGCACCTGCGCCTGATCAGTGCCGGCCGGGCAACGGCAGGACGAGGTGGAAGCAGGCGCCTTCGCCCACGGTCGTGTCGAGCTCGACGTCCCCGTCGTGCGCACGGGCCAGGGCGAGGGCGATCGCCAGGCCCAGTCCGGCGTTGGCGCCGTCCGCGCGGTTGCGCGAGTGGTCGGCGCGGTAGAAGCGGTCGAAGACGCGGGCCGCCTGGCCGGCGGGCAGACCGGGACCCCGGTCGGCCACTTCGAGCACGGCGCGGCCGTCCACCACACCCATCGGGCCCGCACCAGGAAGTGCGCCGCCACCGCGCAGATCGCGAGCGTGACGACGAGGTGCAGCGCGGCACTCACGTCTCGTCCTGCTTGTCCGCGAGAGCCTGCGACAACACCTCGGCCTCCGGGCTGCTGACCGAGCGCGCGAAGTGGGTGAGCGCCGCCTCGCGGTCACCGGTCAGCGACAGGGCGTCGAGCATGAGCTGGGCGACGTACTGCTCGCGGCTGGCGACGGGGGAGTACCGCCAGGCCCGGCCGTCGGCCTCGCGCCGCACGAAACCCTTGGAGGTCAGGCGGGTCAGGACGGTCATCACGGTGGTGTAGGCGAGGTCGCGCCCGGCCAGTGCCTGCACGACGTCGCGCACGAGCGCGGGGGACCGGCTGTCCCAGAGGACCTCCATCGCCGCCCGTTCCAGCTCACCCAGCCTGCTCAGCACACCGGCGATGGTGTCACAGCCGGTGCGGGCCGGATGTGATCGGGAACCTTGGCCGGTCTCGTGCGTTGACTCTGGTGAAGCCCCGAGCGACCCAGCGGGAGGACCGGACGTGAAACTGCCGGACCACGAGCAGCGGGAACTGGACGAGATCGAGCGCCGTCTCGCCGAGGACGACCCGAAACTGGCCGCCAAGCTCAACCGCCCGGCACCCAGGATGCCGCGCCGGACCTTGGTGCTCGCCGGAATGCTGTCGCTCCACGTGATCGGCCTGCTCGTCGTGATGGCCGGAGTGAGCTCGTCCTCCGCGGTGGTCGTCGCGCTCGGGGGCTGCGTGGTCCTCGGCGTGTTCGCCGCGTTCGTGGTCCGCGCCTGGCGCGAGCGCGAGAAACAAGGCTGATCAGGCGGGCGGCCAGTTCAGCAGGGCGGCGCCGGCCACGCGCAGGAGTTCCTCGCGCGTCGCACCGCCCGCCGCCTGCACGGCCATGCCGTTCGCGATCGTCATGACGTAGCGGGCGATCAGGTCCGGATCGGCGTCCGAGGGCAGGTCGCCCTCCTCGACGGCACGCTGGAACCGGTCGCGCAGGTGCTCCTGGCCGCCGGCGCGCCACTCGGCCAGCACGTCGCGCGCGACCCGCCCGCTTTCGCCGACGGCCAGCGCGCCCTGCACGCCGAGGCACCCGGAGGGGCAGCCGGGCCGGGTGTTGGCGCGGACCGAGCCCGTGAGGAACACCTCCGCCACTTCACGAGCGGTGGCTGCCTCCAGCGCGTCGACGATGTAGGAGACCGTGCCTTCCGAGTAGCGCTGCAACGCCTTGCGGAAGAGCTCCTCCTTGTTGCCGAAGGCCGCGTACATGCTCTTGCGGGAGATGCCCATGGCCTCGGTCAGGCCGGCGAGACTCGCGCCCTCGTAACCCTGCTCCCAGAAGACCACCATCGCCTTCTGGAGCGCCTCCTCCGCGTCGAACTCCCGCGGCCGACCGATCTGCGCCTTCTCCACCACCGCATCCTACCCTTCCGCACCGATCGGTGCAGAAGTGCTACGGTCGCTTTATGCACCGATCGGTGCACAAAAGCGTGGAGGTCAGGAATGCGCAGGCTGGAAGGCAAGACCGCGGTGGTGACCGGTGGCGGCACGCGGGGGATCGGCAGGGCCACCGCGGCGCGGCTGGTGGCCGAGGGCGCGCACGTGTTCATCACCGGCCGCCGCAAGACGGAGCTGGACGAGGCGGTGGAGGTCATCGGTCAGAACGTGACCGCGGTGCCGGGCGACATCACGAACATGGACGACCTCGACCGGCTCTACGAGGTGGTCGCCGCTCGCGGTCAGGGGCTGGACGTGCTGTTCGCCAACTCGGCCACGGCGTCGTTCGCGACCATCGAGACGATCACCGAACAGGACTTCGACCAGGTCTTCGGCGTCAACGTGAAGGGCACCCTGTTCACGCTGCAGAAGGCGCTCCCACTGCTCAACGAGGGCGCCTCGGTGATCATCAACGCCTCCACCGCGGCCGACCGGGGCACCGCGTCGTTCGGCGCCTACGCCGCGTCCAAGGCGGCCCTGCGGACGTTCACGCGCACCTGGGCGAACGAGCTCAAGGGCCGCGGTGTCCGGGTGAACGCCATCTCGCCGGGGCCCATCGACACCTCCGGGATCACCGAGCTCGTGGGCGAGGAGAACGCGACCGCCTTCAAGTCCGGGGAGGCCGCCCGGATCGCCATCGGGCGGATGGGCCACGTCGACGAGGTGGCCGCCGCGGTGGCGTTCCTCGCCTCCTCGGACAGCAGCTTCATGCTCGGCGCCAACCTGTACGTCGACGGCGGCGAGAACCAGATCTGACGCTCGCGGACGTGCGCCATCCCGTGCGTCCGGTCCCCTGGCGTCTGCAAGTACCACCAACTCAACATCAACAGGCACTTCGCTACTACCAACAGGCCTGTTCTGGCCTGAGGGAGGTACAACGGTCCGGCGGGCGAGCGGCGGGCTGGGTGTGGTTGACGGCGATTCGATCATGAGTTGGTGGTACTTGCAGACGCACTCGGCGCCACCGAGCCCAGATGTTCCGGACAACACCTCTGGTCAGGTGCTCAGAAGGCGTCCTCGGTGAAGTCGCTCGGCAGGTCGTCGTCGTAGTCGCCGCGCGACGGCCGTGCGCGCTGCTGACCCGCCGCGACGATCTCGTCGAGGTTCTGGCCCTCCTTGATCGCCGTGTACGCCCGCTTCAGCGACGGCATGCTGGTCTGCATGGCGCGTTGCACGTCGGGATCGCCGACGGCCTTGCCGGACGCGATGTCCCGCCAGGACATCTCGCCAGAGTCGATCTTGCGCTGCAGGTCCTTCAGCGCGTTCGGCGCGTCCTTCGACCGTGCGAACTTCTCGATCTCGGCGATGTCCGCGGGGGACAGGTCGGCGCCGCGGGTCTGCACCCTGGACGCTTCGAGAGCGACCTTCTCCAGCCGTGCGCCCCTGGCGTCGAGGTCCTGTTGCCACGCCTGCAACTGCTGACGTGCGCTGTCGTACGGGAACGTCATTCCCCACCACCCGAACTCGAAGAACCGCTTTCCGCCCAGCGCTCTTCCTTCGCCGCGTCGACGTACTTGCCGCGCGCCTTGTAGCCGCTCTTGGCCATGCCCCACGCGCCGCTGCCCACGGCGGCCGTGCCGTCGCCGAACTTCTCCGTGCCGTCCTGCCACGTGTCGACCACGTCGAAGAAGTCGTTGACGTCCCGCACGTCCGGGATCTTGGAGAGCGCGGTGCCCATCAGCTTGATGCCGCTGATCATGCCCTTGACGCCCTCGATGAGCGTCTGCATGGACTGGATGAGCTTGCGCACCTGGTCGACGATGTTGACCACGTCGTAGACCATCCACACGGCACGGCCCCAGCCGACGAGCGGGATCCACGCCGTCATCGCGGCCTTCATCAGCTTGTCGCAGATCTTGTCGAGCAGGGTCAGCGCGAGCTTCGCGGCCGTCCGGCAGGAGCTCGCCATGTTCTTGAACCGGTCGCCGATGAACTTCGCGACCTGCGAGTCCCACTCGATCGCGGTGGTCCACGTGCGGCGCATCCGGTTCTCGAAGCTCTGCGCGGCGCCGCCGTCCCAGCTCGGCGAGAGCTCCTCGATGCCGTTGTTGACGTTGTGGCGCACGTTGTCCAGCGACTTGGCGATCCGGTCCCACGCGGCGGCGTTCGCGTCGATCTTCTCGAAGTCGCCCGCCAGCGGCATGACCAGGTCGCGCACCAGGTCGTCGCCGGTGACCTGCTGGTAGATCCAGTTGACGCCCTGGATCTTCCACCCGGCGGCCTCGATCAGCTCCTTGACGGTCTGCCGGCCGGGCCGGTCGTCGGGCGCGGCGCGCAGCGCGACATTCGGATCCTCGATGTCCTGGTAGCCGTTGCAGACCCCGCCGGTCATTCGCCCACCCCCAGGAACCGCTCCAGCCAGGACGGGGGCTCCATCCGGCCGCCCGCGGTGTCGATCAGGCAGACGCCGACCTCGTCCGCCTTCTCGTAGGCGCGGGCCGACTTCACCAACGCCTCGGCGTCCTGGTCCATCTTCTTGCTGGCGGCCTCGAGCGTCTCGCCGTAGAGCTGCGCGACCCCGGTCACGACGGGGTCGAGCAGCGACAACAGCCCGGTGAACCCGGACGTGTCCCCACCCTTGACGATCGCGTGCTCCCGGATCGTCAGGAAGTGCTCTGCCTGACGTTCGAGCAGCCCGCTGTAGCCACGCAGCTCATCCGGCTCGACGTGGAACTTCTCTCCCATGGCGGTCATGACGCCTGACCCCCGTGGGTGGTTCCGCGGCATTCAGCCCCATAGACGATTCGAATCGCGGGCGTCCGCCGGCAGCACCTCCGCCAGCTCGCGCAGCAGCGGCAGGGGAACCTCGGAGTACTCCGGGAAGCGGTGGTACGGCTTGATCATCGGGTGGAAGCGCGCCGGCAGCCCGCCCGACCGGGCCAGCGCCGCCAGTGCCGTTCCGATGCGCTGGGCCGGGACCGCGAACGCCAGGTCGTAACCGTCCACTTCGGACACTCTGGGTAGCCACTCGTCCAGGAACGCCTCCGCCTGGGAGCGGTGGCCGGCGAGTGCGTCGGCGAAGGCCGAGCACAGTGCGAGCGTCACGGTGTTCTCGCGGTCGTCGCCGAAGCGGCGCACGGTCAGACTGATCGACTCGGTGGTGGCGTTCGGCTGCTGGGCGGCGAACACCTCCGCGAGTGCGGCCCACACGTCCACCTCGGCCAGGGCGGCGAGTGCGGACTCGCGGTCGTCGCGGGCGAGCAGACCGTCCTCCAGCACGAACCACAGCAGACCCCGCGACGTCCGCCTGCTCAGCTCGCCGGTCGCGGTGCCGAGCAGCCGGTGTGCCGCGGCCACCGTTCCCGGGACGTCGATCCACAGGTGGTCCACGTCCACGCCGGTGATCGTCTCCGGCGAGGTGCGCAGCGCGGTCTCCAGGGTCGCGCGCTGGGCGGCCGTCAGCTCTTCCGGTGCCAGCGGGCGGTAGACCTCGCCGCTGGGGCGGAACTGCCGCGCCATCCGTTCGAGCAGCCGTGAGTGCAGGTTGGGACAGCTGTTCTTGGGGGCAGTCAGCAGCCCGTCGTCGTCCGTGCCGAAACTCCACGCCGAGGCGGCCAGTTCGGCGAGGTCCGTCGTCCACGCGTCGTGCACCGGGTACTCGCCCTGCGCGAGGTGGTGGAGCAGCGCCAGCGAGTCGTCGTCGGCGAATCCGGAGTAGACCACGCACGCCGCGGCCGCACCCCGCACGTACAGCGACGGACTGGTCGCCATCAGATCCCGTGCCGCCGCAACGTGTTCCGCCCTCGCGTCGGTGCGTTTCGCGGCCCCAGGGGTGACGCCGTCGTCCCGCGCGGCGAGGAAGGCGTGGGCGAGGCACAGGCCCGCGGTCGCGTCCGATGAGAGCGCGGGCAGTTCCTTCGGTTCCCGGCCCAGCAGCACGAGCAGCCGCAACGCCTCGTCGTCGCCGGTGCGAGCCCACATCGCCTCGATGTCGCCGGCGAACTCCGCGACCACGTCCGCGTATTCGCTCGTGGCCTTGCCGACATCGTCCGGTCGCGTCACGAAATGTGTCTCGCCGACGGCGATCCGGGCCAGGAACACCAACGCCGTCGCGTTGTCGTGGCGGACCAGTTCGGCGAGGAAGGGGATCGCGGCCTTGGACGCCGGGTAGACCGACCCCTGGTGCGTGGTGGCCGAATACAGGCCGTACACACCGAAGTTCCTGTCACGGCGTCGTCACTCGTGAGTGCCTCGATGAACAGCGGCGTCTCGTCGGCTGTGCCGTACGCGTCGTCCAGGGAGGCCCAGTCCACGTCGTGCAGACCGGCGGGTGGCGTGGTGCTGTCGCGCAACGGCGGCCGCTCCTCGTCGTCGCTCTCGTCCTGGTGCTCGTCGAACTCCGGCGGCTCGAAGGCAGGCAGAGCGTCAGCGTCGAACATGGTCCGTCCCGCCAGGTCGGGGAAAGTGGCGTGGAGGCCAGCAGGACGTGCGGACGGCTCCCGCGGGTCACTCAGCGCGGGCTGCGGCGCAGCGCGAGCACGCAGATGTCGTCGCGACCCTGCTCGGGCGCGACAGCCTTGATCACGGCCGGCACGAGGTCGTCAAGGAGTTCCGGCAGGTGTGGCGCCGTCACGGCGGCGCACAGCGCCCGGGTCCCCGTGTCGATGTCCTCGCCGCGATGTTCCACCAGCCCGTCGGTGTAGACGACCAGCGCGTCGCCTGGTCGCAACGACGTCTCGAACGGGAGGTAGCCGGCGTGCTTCACAGCTCCCGTGATCAGCCCGTGCCGGTGTGCCATCGGTTCGGCGACGCCGTTCCGGACGACCAGCGGGTGGGGATGGCCGGCGTTGGCGTAGCAGAGGGAGCCGTCCCAGGGCGTGTAGACGCCGTAGAACACGGTCGTCATCGTCATGTCGCCGGAGGCGCAGACGAGCTGGTTCAGTTCGCGCAGCACGCGGTCGGGGAGCGGGTTCTGCATCGCGTACGCACGGATGGCGCTGCGGACCCTGCCCATCGTGACGGCGGCTTCGACGTCGTGGCCGATCACGTCGCCGACCGCGATCGCGAGCCTGCCGTCGGGCAGGGGGAACGCGTCGAAGAAGTCGCCGCCCACCCCGGCCGAGCTGTTCGCGGGCAGATAGGTCGCGGCCAGGTCGGTTCCGTCGACCACGGGGATGCTGGGTGGCAGCAGAGCTCGTTGCAGCTGCAGCACGATCTGCCGCTCGTCCTCCAGCTGGGCCGTCATCCGGTCCGCCCGGACCACGGCCGCGCGCTTGTCGGCCTCCGCGGTTCTTCGAAGGGTGCGGTCCACGCACATGCCGCGCAGCGACACGATCGTGCCGGTGGTGTCCGTGACGGGCTCCGCGATCGACGAGAGCACGACGACCCGTCCGTCCGGTGTGCACAGCCGGTACTCGACCTCCGGTGTCGACGTGTGCGCGGTGAGGCCGGTGAAGGACGCCCTGGCCACGTCGACGTCCTCCGGGTGCACGAGCGCAAGGACGTCTTCAACACTGTTGGGGGACTGGCTGAGACCGGCGATGCGGCAGAGGTTGGCCGACCACACGATCCTGCCGTTGCGCAGGTCGAACTCCCAGGAACCGGTGCCGCCGGCACGGTGCGCCCGGTCCAGCCGGTCGGTCCACTCCGCGTGCAGGCGCAGCCCTTCGAGCTCGGCTGCCTCGTGGGACCGGGTAACGTCCTGAACCGCGATCACGGCTGCGATCACGTTGTCATCCCTGTCGCACAACGGGAACAGGTTGAGCAGCAGCTTCTTGGTGGCGCTCCCCGCCTCGGCGCTCATCTCGATGTCGCGGTGCACGGCGCCGGAGGTCAGCACCTCGGCGATGAGAGGTTCCACGGTCGCCGTGTAGGCGGCCGGAACCACTTCGTTCATCATGCGCCCGACGTGGTCACTGGTCGCCGGATCGCCGTGCACCGACAGGTATGCCGGGTTGACGTAGAGGAACCGCATCTGCGCGTCCACCACCGCGAAGCCGACGGGTGCCCGTTCGAACACCGCCGTGATGTCCAGCAGCGATCCGCCGGAACCGGCGATGTCGCGCGCCATCCGGATGCTGCCTGCCTGCGCGGCCTCGAGAAACTCCGCGTCTTTCCCGTCCACGGACCACATGACTGCTGGTTCCTCCTGTCTCACCACACA
The DNA here is from genome assembly GCF_033949925.1 of Lentzea kristufekii. Lineage (NCBI taxonomy): Bacteria > Bacillati > Actinomycetota > Actinomycetes > Pseudonocardiales > Pseudonocardiaceae > Lentzea > Lentzea kristufekii. The sequence continues at coordinate 353,885 of NZ_JAXAVV010000006.1, read as the reverse complement.
GGTCTGACTCCAACTCCTTTGCGTGGCAGTACTTGCGGCGACTTTGATACCCGGCTGGGCGCGCTGGTAAACACAAGATCCGTCGCTGGCCCACGGGCTTCGAGGCGATTCGTCGGTCTCCTGCAGAGGGGAGAACACGGAGGAGCGGCGGCGCGGTGGTGTGATCGTGACAATCTGCGCCGCGCGCCGCCGCCGCTCTCCAGCGTCGTCAACGGTGTTTCCTGGCAACAGGGACTTCCGGCTCCGTCGAACGGCCCCTTGTGATCTGGCGCCGGCACCGCCCCTGCAACGACAACCGCCGTTCGGCTGAACCGGTCGCCGCCGTGACGATGCCGGGTGCGCCGCAGTTGGCGGAGTTGTAGAGTGTCGAATTGAAGAATTCTTCAATTCGACAGGTCGTGGTGCCGTGAACGAGTTCGAGGACAGCTTGCTCATCCGCGTCGAGCAGGCGGAGCAGGCAGTGCGGCAGGCGTTGGAGCAGCAGGACGAGTACGGCGCCGAGGTGCACGGCGCTGATCTCGCCAACCTGCGGCGCCTGGCGGCGGAGCACGGCGTGCCGGTCGCCGCGCCGAGAGAGGGCTGAGCGGTGCCGGTTCCGCTGTACCAGGCGAAGGCCGAGTTCTTCCGGATGCTCGGCCACCCCGTGCGCATCCGGGTACTGGAACTGTTGCAGGACGGCCCGAAGGCCGTGCGTGACCTGCTCGCCGAGATCGAGGTCGAGGCGTCCAACCTCTCCGCTCAGCTGGCCGTGCTGCGCAGGTCGGGCATCGTGACGGCGACCCGCGAGGGGTCGACGGTGGTGTACGCGCTGGCGGGCGCGGACGTGGCCGATCTCATGAAGGCGGCGAGAAGGATCCTCACCGAGCTGCTGGCCGGGCAGAACGAGTTGCTCGCGCAGTTGCGCGCGGACTCCGCGTGAGAGCGTTCCTGCCGGCGAAGGCGGACTGGTCGGCCGCGACACCGAGGGACGTCGTCGCGGGTCTCACCGTCGCGGTCGTGGCGTTGCCGCTGGCACTCGGATTCGGGGTGGCGTCGGGCCTCGGCGCCGCCGCGGGACTGGCGACCGCGATCGTCGCCGGCACCTTGGCTGCGGTCTTCGGCGGCTCCAGCCTGCAGGTGTCCGGGCCCACCGGCGCGATGACCGTGGTGCTGGTGCCGATCGTCGCGGCGTTCGGCCCGGGCGGTGTGCTGACCGTCGGCCTGCTCGCGGGCGTGCTGCTCCTCGCTCTCGCGGTGGCCGGAGCCGGGCGTTACATGCGGTACGTGCCCGCTCCGGTGGTCGAGGGCTTCACCCTCGGGATCGCCGCGGTCATCGCGCTGCAACAGATCCCCGCGGCACTCGGTGTGCCCACCCCGGACGGGCACAACGTCGTGGTGAACGCCGTCCGCGCGTTCGGGTCCGGCCCCGCTCTGCCCGCCGTCGCCCTCGCGGGCGGAGTCGTCGTGATCATGCTCGTCGGCGCGCGCTGGAAACCGGCGATCCCCTTCTCGCTGCTGGCCGTCGCGGCAGGCACGGCGGTGGCGGAGATCTGGTCGCTTCCCGTGCCCCGAATCGGCACGTTGCCCGCGTTGCTCCCCGCGCCGTCACTGTCCTTTCTGGACTTGGGCACGCTGTGGCCGCTGCTGCCGTCCGCCGTCGCCGTGGCCGCGCTCGCCGCCCTGGAGAGCCTGCTGTCCGCGACGGTCGCCGACGGCATGAGCGTGAACCAGCGGCACGACCCGGACCGGGAGCTCTTCGGTCAGGGCATCGCGAACGTCATCACGCCCCTGTTCGGCGGCGTGCCCGCCACCGCGGCGATCGCGAGGACGGCGGTCAACGTCCGGTCCGGTGCGACCTCGCGGCTGGCGGCCCTCGTGCACGCCCTGACGCTCGCCGTCATCATGCTGGCCGCGGCCCCCGTGGTCGGACGGATCCCGCTGGCCGTGCTGGCCGGCGTTCTGCTCGCCACCGCGGTGCGGATGGTCGAGGTCGGCTCGGTCCGGGTCCTGATGCGCGCGAACCGTTCCGACGCGGTGGTGCTCGCCCTCACCGCGATCGCGACACTGGCACTCGACCTCGTCACCGCCGTGATCGTCGGCCTCGTCGTGGCGGGCGCGCTGGCGCTGCGCGCCGTCGCCAGGTCGGCGCGGATCGACGAGGAACCGCTGGAGCCCGGCGACCACACCCTGGAGGAGCACGAGCTGCTCGCCCAGCACATCGTCGCCTACCGCCTGGACGGACCGCTGTTCTTCGCCGCGGCACACCGCTTCCTGCTGGAGCTCACCGAGATCGCGGCGGTCTCCGTGGTGATCCTGCGCATGTCCCGCGTGTCCACGATGGACGGCACCGGGGTGCTGGTCCTGCGCGACGCCGTCGAGAGGCTGGAGCACAGGGGCGTCACCGTGCTGCTCTCCGGCGTGCGCGAGGAACACCGCCGCCAGCTGGAGACCCACGGGGTGCGCACGTTCGCCAGCACCCCCGAGGCCATCGAGCACGCGCGAAACCACCTGCGCCGCAACGGCACACTGCCCTGACGGTCAGTGGTCGTACATGCGTTCCAGCGCCGCGCGGCGGGTGGTGACGTCGTCCGGATCGTCGCCGAAGACGAGCAGGTGCAGCGTGGTCTGGTTGATCGGGTTGTCGGTGCGGCGGGTGTCGTGGCCGCCGGTGACGAGGAGCCCTCCGCGCAGCAGCGCGGGCCTCAGCGCGGCCAGCAGTGCGGAGACGGGGGCCGAGGTGGTGATCTTCGTGGACTCCGACGGCCGGTCCAGGGCGTCGGGGCGGATGGTGTGCAGCGCCAGCAGCGGGATCGACCCGCTGGTGATGCGGAAGTTGAGGTCGAGCATGACCATCCTGCCGTCCTCGGTCTGCGCGCAGTCGAGGCTGCACATGCCCCGGTAGCCGACGTCGGCGGCGCGCTGGGCGATCGCCAGGCACTCGGTGAGCAGGTCGGCGGGCAGGGGGATGACGAGCCCGAAGCGGCCGCCGGTGTAGATGCCGTCGGCGTCGATGCGCTGGTCGGTCACGGCGAGCAGGCGGGCCTTGCCGTCGGCGGCGACGTAGAGCTGGACGCCCCAGTTGCGGTGGATGTCCAGGTACTCCTCGACGACCACCTCGCTGAGGATGTCGGTGAACGCGGGCAGGTTCACCGGCTCCCCGGCTCGGTGCAGGTAGACGTCCAGGCTGGCGCCGTGCGCGGCGTTGGTGGCGGCTTTGAGGACCCAGGACTTCTCGGCGGGGGTGGCCTGGGCCAGTTCGTCGATGGTGACGATCTGCCGGCGGGCCTGGAAGCGCGGGTCGACGAAGGTGCTGATGCTGGCTTTGTTGTTGAGGTAGCCGACGAGCTCGGCGCTCTTCACGGAGCGTTCGTCCGGGTACAGGCTGGTGGGCTGTGGATACTCCATCGACATCAGCAGGCCGTCGCTGAGCGCTTCGGTCACGCGGGTGGCGAACTCGGCTTCGGTGCGGAACTCACGCGGGTCGGTGCCGACGGGCAGGCCGCCGTCGCGGAGGGCGGCGAGGAGGTTGGGTTCGGTGCCGCCCGCGCTGCTGATGACGGGGGTGTCGGCGGCGATGGCGAGGGGACGGGCGGACAGGACGTCGCGGGTGTTGCGGTGTCTGCTCGACGGCACCGTCGGTTCCTGGGCGGGGCGCGCGCAGACGGCGATGTCAGGGCCGTAGATGTCGGTGAGCGTGCGGGGGGCCAAGATCGGCGTGAGCGCGGAAGCGGTGATGGGAGATCTCCCTCGTGGGGTGGTTCCTGTACCCGGTCATGGGCGTGGAGTGGGGGCGAACTGACCGGGAGCGGTGAAACGCGCCTGGATGAGGCGGCGTCCGCTCCGGGGTGAAGGCGCGCCGCCGGGGTGGTGAACCGCGGGGCAGGCGTAGACGTCAACTGTCTCACGTTTCTCGAGACCTGCCGTCCACGGTTCGACCGACTTTTTCGATCACCTCGCGCAACCACGCATGTCCTGCGTCCTGGGCGTGCACCGGATGCCACCACATGGCCTCCTGGAGCGGCACGGAGGGAAACGGGGAAGGCAGGACGCGGACGCCGGGAGTCGGCAGGAGCTCGACCAGTCGTCTCTGGGCGAGCGCGACGCGCCCGGTGCCGGCGACGAGCATGGGCAGCAGGTGGAACGAGGGGACCGAGATGTCCACGTGCGGGCTGATGCCGAGCATGCTCAGCTGCCGGGTCACGGGTGCGTCGTAGGCGCGTTGGTAGACCGCCCACGGCATGTTCGCGAGCTGGTCCAGGGTCAGCTCGTCGCCGACCTCGGGGTTGTCGTCGGCGACCAGGCAGATCCACTGGTCGCTGAACAGTTCCACCGCGGGGTAGCCGTCGATGACGCCGTGCGGGAGCAGGAGACCGTCCACCGTGCTCAGCAACGTGCCGAGGCTGTCCAGCAACGTCGGGGACGTCTGGTGGAAGGTGAGGTGTACTCCGGGTGCCTCGGCGTGCAGCACGCGGGCCAGGGGGACGCCGAGGACCGTTGCGCCGTAGTCGGAACTGACGAGCGTGAACTCGCGGGTGTCGGTGGCGGGGTCGAACGTGGCCTGGCTGGTGAACACGCGTTCCAGCACGTCGCAGGCGGTGGCGGCGCGGTCGCGGAGAACGGCGCCGAGCGGGGTGAGGCTGTAGTGCGAGCCGGTGCGGGAGAGCAGCGGGTCGTCGAAGTGGCGGCGAAGACGCGCCAGGGCCGCGCTCATGGCCGGCTGCGTCAGGCCGATCCGTTGCCCCGCCCTGGTGACGTTGCGCTCCTCCAGCAGGGCGCGCAGGGCAACGACCAGGTTGAGGTCGAGATTCGACAGGTTCACCGCACCTCCAGTCATCCACGGTGTGGATGGAGAGCATCAAGAACATTCATTTCCGTGATCCTCTGGTGGCGGCCACAGTAGTCCTCACGACACGGGAGGACACCTCATGGCAACACCGCCGCAACCCGTCCGGTTCGCGCTCGGCACCTTCTCCGGGACGGCAGGCCCGTCGTTCCCCGGCCTGGTGGTGGACGACCGCGTGGCCGACCTCGGCCGGGCCCTGGACTGGCGGCCGGCCTCGACGCTCGACGTCCTCGAGCGGTGGCCGGAGGTACTGCCCTCGTTGCGCCGGATGGCGAGCGAGGCACAGGAGTGGCAGCCGCTGGACGAGTTGCGCGTGCACGCGCCGGTCGCGCCGCGACAGGTCTTCCAGTCGGGAGCCAACTACCGGCAGCACGTCATCGACCTCGTGGTCGCGCACCGCCCGGCGGACTCCGCCGAGAGCGAGGAGCAGGCACGGGCGCGCGCCGCCGAGCTGATGGACCGTCGTGCGCGCGAAGACCAGCCGTACGTGTTCATCGGTCTGCCGTCGGCGATCACCGGACCCTACGACGACGTCGTGCTGCCCTCGTGGTGCGAGCAGCCGGACTGGGAGCTGGAGCTGACCGCCGTGATCGGCGCTCCGGCGTACCGCGTGTCGCCGGAAGAAGCGTTGCGCCACGTCGCCGGCTACACGATCGCCAACGACCTCACGGCCCGCGATCTCGTGTTCCGCAAGGACATGCGGGAGATCGGCACCGACTGGCTGCGCTCGAAGAACGCGCCCGGCTTCACCCCGCTCGGCCCGTACGTCGTGCCGGCCGAGTTCGTGCCCGACCCGTCGGACCTGCGGCTGACCCTCAAGCTCAACGGCGGCACCATGCAGAACGAGTCCACAAAGGACATGATCTTCGACGTCGCCCGGATGGTCTCGTACGTCTCGCAGACCACCACGCTGCTGCCCGGCGATCTCGTCCTGACCGGTTCTCCCGCGGGCAACGGCATCCACCACGGGCGGCTGCTGCGCGACGGCGACGTCATGGAGAGCACCATCACCGGGCTGGGCGTCCAGCGCACCCGCTGTGTCGCGCAGGAGCGGGCATGAACCGCGCCGACCCCGAGTCCGCCATCGCCGAGGCGGCCGCGACGTGCTCCAACTGGGGCCGCTGGGGCGATGACGACGTCCTCGGCACGCTGAACTTCCTCACCGAGGACAGGCGCCGCGCGGCCGCCGCGCTGATCCGCAGGGGCGTGAGTTTCTCGCTGTCCCAGCGGTTCGACGTGGACGGCCCGCAGAAGGGCTGGCGTCGCCGCACGAACCCGGTGCACACGATGCTGGACACCGGGACCGACGCGGCCGCGGGGCTGCAGGGCTTCCCGCACGGCATCGGTGGCGCGGACGACGTGATCTCCATGCCGTTGCAGTGCTCGACCCAGTGGGACGGCCTCGGGCACATCTTCGACCACGGCATGGCGTGGAACGGCCGTGACGCCGCCACCACCGTGACGTCCGCGGGTGACCTGGTCACCGGCATCGAGCACATGGCGGCCCACGTCGCCGGGCGCGGCGTGCTGCTCGACGTCGGCCGAGTCGTCGGTGGTGGCGAACTGCCCGACGGCTTCGCCATCACCGAGACCCACCTCGTCACCACCGCCGAGGCGCACGGCGTCGACGTCGGCCCCGGCGACATCGTGCTCGTCCGCACCGGCCAGCTGGCCCGCGCCAGGCGGGACGGCTGGGGCGACTACGCGGGCGGACCGGCGCCGGGACTGTCGTTCACCACCGCGCCGTGGCTGCACCGCACCGAGATCGCCGCGATCGCCACCGACACCTGGGGCTTCGAGGTGCGGCCCAACGAGTTCGACGACGCCTTCCAGCCGCTGCACCAGGTCGTCATCCCGCACATCGGGCTGCTGGTGGGGGAGATGTGGGACCTGGACGCGCTGGCCGAGGACTGCGCCGCCGACGGTGTGCACGAGTTCTGGCTGACCGCCGCGCCGTTGCCGATCACGGGAGCCGTCGGCTCGCCGGTGAACCCCGTCGCCGTGAAGTGACCGAGGAGCCTTGATGACCCGCACCGTGCTCGTCCTCGGCGGTGGCACCGCCGGCAACGCCCTGACCGTCCTGCTGCGCCGCGCGGGACACGCCGTCGACCTGGTGGAGGCCAGACCCGACTGGAACGCCACCGCCGGATCCGGCATCACCCTGCAGGGCAACGCCCTGCGCGTCCTGCGCGAGGTCGGCGTCGTCGAGGAGGTGCTGAGCGACGGGTTCCCGTTCGACGAACTGGGCATCCTCGCCCCGACCGGCGCGGTGCTGACCGTGCAGCCGACCGCCCGCATCGGCGGCGACGACCTGCCCGGCACCCTCGGCATGCAACGCCCGCGTCTGCAGCAGATCCTCATCGACGCCGTCCGCGCGTCCGGTGCCACGGTGCGCCTCGGCCTCACCGCCACCAGCCTCGACCAGGACGGCGACGGGGTGGACGTCGGCTTCAGCGACGGCACGACCGGTCGCTACGACCTCGTCGTCGGCGCGGACGGCCTCAACTCCGCGACCCGCGCCCTGATCGGTGTCGAGGAACGGCCCGTTCCCACCGGCATGGCCATCTGGCGTGCTCCGGTGCCTCGCCCGACCGGCCTCGGCCACACCCAGATGATCTACGGCGGCCGTTGCTTCATCGCCGGTTGCTGCCCGACCGGCCCGGACACCGCCTACGCGTACCTGGTCGAACGCAACCGCGACCGCGACACCATCGACCCGGCGGCCCACGCCGAGGAGATGCTGCGGCTGGCCCAGGGCTACGGCGGGCCGTGGCAGGAGATCCAGGCCGCGCTGACCGACGCGGCGGTGGTCAACTACACCTGGTTCGACCGGCTGCTGGTGGAGGGGTCGTGGCACCGCGGCCGGGTCGTGCTCGTCGGCGACGCCGCGCACGCCTGCCCGCCGACCCTGGCCCAGGGCGCCGCGATGTCGCTGGAGGACGCACTCGTCCTCGCCGAACTCCTGTCCACTGAGGACACTTGGGACGACGCCTTGCTCACCGAGTACCGCGATCGCCGCTATCCACGTGTGCGCGCGGTCGTCGACGCCTCCGTTCAGCTCGGCCAGTGGCTGCTCGACGGCGTGCGCGATGCCGATGTGCCCGGACTGATGGGCCGCACGATGGCGATGCTGGCGCGGCGCCCGTGACCGCCCCGACCGTGGACGTGCACGCCCACGTCCTGCTGCCCGAGGTGGAACGGCTCGTCGCCGACGAGCCCGTGCTGGCCGCCGCCCGTGAGCTCGACGCTCGCCGCAACGGCCCCGACGCGCTGGCCGTCAACGGCCAGATGGTCCGCGACCGGCTCGGGTTGCTGACCGACGTCGCGCAACGACTGTCCGCTATGGACAGTGCGGGGGTGGACGTGCAACTCGTGAGCCCTTCCCCGTCGCACTACCACTACTGGGCGGACCGCGACCTTGCCCGGACGGTGTGGGAAACGGCCAACACCGCGACCGCCCAGCACTGCGCCCACGCGCCGGACCGGCTGCGCGGCCTGGGGCTGGCGCCGCTGCAGCACCCGGACCTGGCGGTGCAGGCCCTCGACCACGCGCTGGGAGAAGGACTGGCAGGGGTGGAGATCGGCAGCCACGCACCCGGCCGCGAGTTGTCCGACCCGGCGTACGAGCCGTTCTGGGACCTGGCCGCCGAGACCGGAGCGGTCGTGTTCCTGCACCCGTTCGGCTGCACCCTGGACGAGCGCCTGGACCGCTGGTACCTGTCCAACAGCGTCGGCCAGCCGGCGGAGAACGCCGTCGCGCTGTCCCACCTGATCTTCTCCGGCGTGCTGGACCGCCACCCGCGGCTGCGGATCGTGGCCGCGCACGGTGGCGGCTACCTGCCCACCCACCTCGGCCGCGCCGACCACGCGTGGCGGGTTCGTCCCGACGCCAGGAACTGCGCGCACCCGCCGAGCCACTACGCCCGGCGGCTGTGGTTCGACTCGCTGGTCCACGACCCCGCGGTGCTGCGTGAACTCGTCCGCGTCGCGGGACCGGACCGGGTGCTGCTCGGCTCGGACTTCCCGTTCGACATGGGCACCGACGACCCGGTCGGCGCCCTGCGCGCCGCCGGCCTGGACCGACCCGGCTTCGACGCCGTCCGCGGTGGCACCGCCGCCGCCCTGCTCACCCTGAAGGAGACCCCGTGACCAGGCGACTGCTCACCCACCTGCGGCACGTCGACCTCGCCGTGCCCGACTACGACAAGCAACGGGAGTTCTACGCCGGCGTCTGGGGCCTGACCGAGGTCGCGAACGACTCGGGCCTGAGCTTCCTCGCCGCGGAGGGCTCGCCCGAGCAGTACGTCGTGCGGCTGCGCAAGGCTGAGGAGAAGCGCCTCGACCTCGTCGCGTTCGGCGCGGAGACCGCGGCCGACGTGGACGCGCTCGCCGACCAGCTCATCGCCGCCGGTGTCACGCTCATCAGCACCCCGGACGAGCTCGGCACGCTCGGTGGCGGCTACGGCTTCCGGTTCTTCGACGTCGACGGCCGCACCGTCGAGGTCTCCGCCGACGTGGAGAACCGGCAGCACCGCCGCGTCGAGGAGAAGGAGGCCATCCCGGTCCGGCTCTCGCACGTGGTGCTGAACTCGCCCGACCTGAACCGGACCAGGGCCTGGTACGAGCAGCACCTGTCGTTCGCGCTGTCGGACACCCTCAGCTCGCCGCACATGGGCGAGGTCATGCACTTCATGCGCATCAACCCGCAGCACCACAGCCTCGCGCTGGCCAAGGGGCCGCACACCGCGCTGCACCACATCTCGTTCGAGCTGCGCGGCGTGGACGAGTACATGCGCGGCACCGGCCGCCTGATGCGCGCCGGAGTGCGCAAGATCTGGGGACCGGGCCGTCACCTGGCGGGCGACAACACGTTCTCCTACTTCCTCGACCCCCACGGCAACACCGTCGAGTACACGACCGAGCTCGAGCTGCTGGACGAGGACACCTGGCACCCCAGCGTGCACGACTTCTCGCAGCCCGAGGTCACCGACCAGTGGGGCACCGCCAACCCGATGAACGAGCTGGTGGCCAAGGAGTCCTTCAACGACCCCGACCGCGGCTGCTTCGTCGCCCCTCCGGTGTGACATGCGGTTCGCCACCTACCTCCACGACGGCCGGCAGCAGGCCGGCGTGCTGGACGACGACGAGCGGCTGCGTCCCATCGGTACTTCGCTGATCGACGTGCTCGGCGACCTGCCGGGCGCCGCTGCCCTCGCCGGTCCGGCGGGGCCGCACGTGTCGGAGGTGCGCCTGCTCGCACCGCTGCGGCCTCCGACCGTTCGCGACTTCGTCACCTTCGAGGAACACGTCGAGGGGATGCGGGCGGGGGCCGGTGTGCCCGAGCAGTGGTACGCCGCGCCCACGTTCTACTTCGGCAACCCCTACGCCGTGATCGGCCCGCACGACGACGTGCCCGTGCCACCCGGCTCGGAGGCGCTCGACTTCGAGCTGGAGGTCGCGGTCGTCATCGGACGCGAAGGCCGCGACCTCACACCGGAGCAGGCCCGCGACCACATCGCCGGGTACACGATCTTCAACGACTGGTCCGCTCGCGACCTGCAGACCGCGGAGATGGCGGTCGGTCTCGGCCCGTGCAAGGGCAAGGACACCGCCACGACGCTCGGCCCCTGGCTCGTCACGCCCGACGAGCTGGAGCACCACCGCGACACCGACGGCCTGCTGCGCCTGGCGTTGACCGCCGAGGTCAACGGCCGGGTGGTGGGCTCCGACCTGCTGTCCAACATGAGCTGGACGTTCGAGGAGATGGTGGCCTACGCCTCGCGGGGCACCGCCGTGCGGCCCGGCGACGTGCTCGGCTCCGGCACCTGCGGCAACGGCGGCTGCCTGGCCGAGCTGTGGGGCAGGGGAGCCGAGCGGAGTTCCCTGCGTCCCGGCGACGTCGTCACCCTCACCGTCGAGGGCATCGGCCGCATCAGCATCACCGTGGTTCCCGGAGCGGAGGTCAGGCCGCTGCCGCGCGCCCGCGACCGGCCCCGGACCAGGCCGTGACCGGCTCACGACGACACGCGTTCCACCAGCTTGGGTTCGAACACCTGGCGCTCGGGGCCGGTGCCTTTCGGCACCGGCCCCGTTCCTACGCGAGTCGCACACGTATCGGGAGCGCTTCCCACGCTCGGCAGAGATGTCTGCGGCGGACAGGAACCGTTCGGTGCGCACCTAGGTCCAGCAGACCGGAATCGTCCTGCGGGACAACGGTGACGCGGTCACCAGGCGGATCATCCCGTTGGGCAGCACCAGGTCGACGTGCGCGCCAGGGGACCAGTCCGGCAGCCGGCGCCCTTCGGGATGGCGCAAGGTCACCGCGGTGACGCCGTGCGCCACCGCGGGCTTCTCCGCCACGACCAGGTCGATCAGGTCACCCATCGGCCAGCACCGGCTTCGCGTCGGTCGACCTCACCGCTCTGGTGACCACGGAGAGCAGGATCGAGAGCGCGCCGATCACCAGGAGCGCGGAGGAGAGACCGCTGATCGCCGCGGACAGGGCCAGAACCACCAGGGGGCACACGAACTGCCCGATGAACAACGCCGCCGTCCACATGCCCGACGCGCGCGGGCGCTGCGCGAAGGTGAGCCGGCCCAGCGCCCAGGTGACCAGCGCGGGCAGCAGCAGGCCGTTCCCGAGGCCGGTGACCGCGGCGCCCACGACGACCAGGGGAGTGCTCGGCGCGAACGCGAGCACGGCCAGACCGATCCCGGACAGCAGGAACGCGAGGGTCACGGTGACCCCGGGGCCCCGGTGTGCCAGCGGGGTGAACAGGAACGCGCCGGCGGCGGTGGCGAGCGAGGCCAGCGCGCTGATCATGCCGATGGTGGCGGAAGAAACGACACCGACACCGCCCAGCACGTACGGCAACTCGACGATCAGCGTGTAGAACACCAGACCTCCCACCAGCGTGACGCCGATGGGCGCCGCCAGCAGCCGCCACGCGAGCGCGACCCTCCCGGCGCGGTCCTGACGGTCGGCGGGCTCCCAGAGGTACCGGATCGCCATCAGCGCGAGGGGCAGACTCGCGGCGTAGAGCCAGAACGGCGTTCTCCAGCCCTGGGCTCCGAGGAGCCCGCCCAACGCGAAGAACAACGTGGCCGCGACGGTCGTGCACACGGTCTGAAGACCGAAGTACCGCTGCCTCTGCCGGCCGTGGAAGTAGTCCGCGAGCAACGTGGTGCAGCACGTCATGATGGCGGCCTCGGCGATCCCGACGAGGACGCGGCTGGCCACGACCAGTTCCAGCGTGGGCAGCCACAGCGGTGCGGTGCCGAAGATCCCGTACGCGACGAGCCCGACGACCAGCAGCCTCTTGCGCCCGGTTCGTTCCACGACCCGGCCCGCGAAGGGAGCGGTCAGCCCGATCATCAGGGCGGGCGCGGTCAGGACGATCGGAGCGAGCGCCGAAGCCCCCGGCGTCGAGGCGAACGCCTCCTGGATCGCCGGCAGCACCGGTGCGAGCAGCACCGACCCGAGCACCGGGAGACAGCTCGCCAGCAGCAGGACAAGAGCTTGGGAACGTCCGGCAGGTCGCTCGTGATCAGTGAGGAGGCTGCCGCCGGGGCGTCTCGCTGACTTCTCGGGACGTGAGGCTTGTTGCGACACAGGCATCTCCGGTGAGGTGCACCTGCCGATCTCCGATGACCGGCAACACTGGCCTCAGTTTTGGTGCGCGGGATCCCGTGCGGAAATCACTAATCCTGACTGCGGGTATCCATCGCGTGGATGGCCGCCCCGGTCACGTGGTGGCTACGCGCGCGTCAGCGTCTGGGCCAGGAACGGCAGGGCGAGCGCGAGGACCTCGTCGGGCGTCTGCACGTGCGGGTAGTGCCCGGCTCCCTCGATGACCGCCAGTTCGCCACGCCCCCGAGGCAGGTCGGCGACGACCTTCTCACCCTCGGCGCGCGGGTCGGCCCAGTCGGGATCGGCGGTGCCCATGACGACCAGGACCGGGCAGGTGACGTTGGCCAGCTGCGCGCCGGCGTCGGCCGGGCTGGTCTTGCACATGGCCTGCAGGACCTTCATGCGGCCGGGTTCGCGCATCTTGGCGTCGATGCGGGCGAGCTCGGCGTCCCAGTCGGCGGGCTTGGCCGGCGTCGCCAGGTCGAGGTAGCGCTTCCAGCTCTCCAGGCTGCCACCGAACATGACCTTCGCGAGCTGCGTGTAACCCGCGCGGAACCGCTTGACGCGCAACAGGCCTCCGAGGTCGAGGGACTGCGCGCGCGTGAACGGCGCGAGCTCGACGACGCCGGTGATCACGTCGGGCGCGGTGGCGGCCGCGATGGTCGCGGCACCGCCGCTGATCGACTGGCCGATGATCACGGCGGGGCCGCCGAGGTGGCGGACGACGGCGACCAGGTCGCCCGCGATGTCGGTGCGGCTGTAGCCGTTCCAGTCCAGGCTCGAGTCACCGCAACCGCGGAGGTCGACGTTCGCGACCCGGTAGCCCTGCGCGGCCAGCGCCGGTGCGAGGAAGCGGTAGGAGTGGCGGCTGTCACCGATGCCGTGCGCCAGCACGACGAGCGGCCCCTGGCCGGTCACGTCGCAGGCGATGGTGCCGCCGTCGATGTTCAGGTACTCGGTCATGCCGTCCTCCGAAACGAAAGCTAACATCCTTAGCCATAAGCTAAGCGCATTAGCCAACGGGTGTCAACGCTGCGGGGCCCGGCCGGGAATGAGCCTGAGATGATCGGGAGCGCGTGACTGCAGGACGGCACCGAAGCCGGGGAAAGGACACCACCGCGTGGAAACGCAAGAACTGCTGTGGCGCTTGACCGACAGGTACGCGCCCGCCCCACCCGCGCGCTCGGTCGCGACCAGACCCACGTGGTTCGACCACGCCGGTGATCTGGTCGTGCTGAACAGCCCGATCACCTGGGAGACCCCGTGGCGCACCGAGGGCGGGTTCGCCCACGACCTGCCGCCGGGCAGCCACCCGGTGCACGTCGGCTCCACCCCGCACACCCCGGACGGCGAGGACCCGGACGCGTCCTGGCTCACCGTCACGCTGGTCGTGATCCCGCTGGCCGAGCCCTCCCGGATCGCGGCGGCGAACTGGGACGTCCCCGGCTACCACGACGTCCACCTGATCGAGGACTACGCCGTGCTGTGGGGTGAGGAAGCGATGCGCGCGTCTCTCCCGCACGACGAGGACGGCACACCCTCCTTCGTCCGTGACGCGCCGAACGAGATCCGGGCCAGAGGCCCGCGGCACCGGCGGGACAACTGGACGAACGTGGTGCTGGACCGGGAAACCGGCGCCAACGCCTTCGTCCTCCCCGTGCACCACGCGGAGTACCTCACCGGCTACGAGATCACCGACGACCGGGACGACCTGATCTGCCTCGTACTGGCGGCGTGCGAGTAGTTCGAGTGCGCGAGCGGCCATGAGTGGCTTCCGCAGCACCGAAGGGCGACATCGGGGGACGGAAACCACTCACGACCGGGCCCTGCACCCGACTGTGCGCAGGCCGAACTGAGCACCGCCGGGGGTGCCTGCTCGAGCGTTCGATGACAGAGCCGGACACGATCGTGTCGGTGGCTCGGGGCGGGGCCGCGGTGTGGCGCGACCGTGCCGATCAAGTGTGGCGAGTGCGGGGACCGCGGTCCAAGGGGCCAATCGAGGTCAGATCAGGCCGAGCCGTCGGGCGGCCAGGACGGCGTCGCGCCGCTGGTTCACGCCCAGCTTCCGGTATATGCCGCGCAGATGCGTCTTCACGGTGTTGACGGAGACGAACAGCGAGTTCGCGATCTCCTCGGTGGTGCGCATGGACGGCAGTTCGATCAGCAGGTCGCGCTCGCGGGTCGTGAGCACGCTCGTCGAGGTCGCCGCGGGCGCGGGCAGGGCCGTCATCGTCGTCGTGGCGAAGCGGTCGAGCCTGCCGAACCGGCCCGCGCCGCGGGCGAGGAGCTCCCGGACGGGCTTGCCCGCGTGGACGAACGGCCGGATCGTGCCGACGGGCTCCGCGGCCGCCAGTGCCCTGGTGAGTGCCTCGTGTGAGCGCCGCTGGTCGCCGGAACGCTCCACCAGCACGGCTTCCAGCAGCCAGGCTTCCACAACGGTGGGTGCGGCGACGACGGCCAGCTCGCCGGACAGCAGGGGTTCCACCAGTTTGCGGGCCTGGTTGAGGCGGGAGTGGTGGGAGTGCAGCACCGCCTGGAGCACCGCCTGCTCTCCACACGGGCCGAACATCGCCTCGACCTGACCGGGCATCGCCGCCGCCCACTGCTCGTCTCCGTTGCGCAGCGCGATGCGTTGCAGCGCCGGTGCCACGTGCGCGACCACCGGTGGTGTCACCTCGCGTCCGGCGGCGTCCTGCCACTGCCGGCGCAGGCTGCCCGTGACGATGCGGGGGTCGCCGGTCGTCGTGAACGACACCGCCGCTTCCAGCGTGCGGACCGCGATCCCGACCACGAGGTCCGGCCGGTCACCCAGCGCCGCCGTCGCGCGGGTGGCCAAGTCGGACGCTCGCGCGTCCTCCATGCGCAGATAGGCGTGCACGCCCAGAATCGAATAGGCGAGTGCGCAGGCGAAGTGCGTCTGCCATCCCTTCCGCTCGGCGAACTCGACCGCCGCCCGCGCCTGCCGCGCTCCCTCCGCGATGTCACCCATCGCGCTGGCCAACGCCGCCAGGTGCACCCGGCAGTCCAGCTCCGCGTGGTCGAACCCCTCCGTCCTGGCGATCGCCGCCGCGCGGATGAGGTCGGTCTCCGCGTCGCGGTGCTCGCCGCGCGACAACGCCGCGACGCCGCGGTCGAGCAGGGCGGCGACGTCCGCGTCCGGCACGCCGCTGAGCCCCGCGGGCGTCCTGGCCATGATCTTGAGCGCCTCGCCGACGTGCGCGTCGGACCGGCTGCGGCGCAGCAACGCCGTGCTGTGCAGCACCCGCACCCGTTCCGGTCGCAGCGCGGGTGACGTGCCGCCGATCCCGGCGAGCACCCGGTCGGCGGCGGCGACGTCACCCGCGTCGAGCGCGACGAGCGCGGCGACCACCCCGACCGCGGGCCGCGCCAGCACGTGGCCGGGCACCGCACCCAGCACGGCGTGCACGTTCAGGCTGCCGGCGTGGAGCGTCTCGCGCAGCACCGAGTGCTCGATGATCCCCGCGGTGAGCTGGTCCTCACCGGCCGCTATCGCGTGCCGCAACGCCTTCACGGGCAGGTCGTGCTCGTGGTGCCAGTGGGCGGCGGAGCGGTGCAGCGATCTCTCCTCGTCCGGGCGGGTGCGGCGGAGCTCGGCGAGGAGTCGCGCCCGCAGCATCGGGTGGCAGCGGTACCACTCCGGCGTGCGGCTGAGCTTGTTCACGAACGCGTTGGCGCTGTCGAGCTGGTCGAGCGCGACGCCGGGGCTCGGGTGCCGGGGTGCGAGCGCGCTCGCGAGGCTCGTGTTCACGGTGTCGCAGACACTGCTCGCGACCAGCAGGTCGTGCGTGCTCGGTGCGTGCGGCGCGAGCACCTCCTCGGTCAGGTACCTGTTCACGATCTCGTCCTGGCCCGCGAACATGAGCAGGTCCGCCGGCCGGGTGCCCGTCGTGCTCATCCGCATCGCCGCGAACTTCAGCCCGCCCGCCCAGCCCTCGGTGCGGCTGAGCAGCGAGGTGACCTCCTCGGGCGGGAGGTGGATGTCGTAGGCGGCGAGCAGTGCCTCGGTCTCGGCGCGGTCGAACGCCAGCTCACCGGGAAGCACCTCGCGCAGCCGTCCCTCCAGGTGCAGCCGGGCGAGGTGCAACGGTGGCGGGAACCGGCCGAGCAGCACGAGCCTGAGCCGGTCCGGTGGCTGCCGTGTGAGCAGGTCGATGGTGGCGAGAGCGTCCGGGTCCCGCAGCTCGTGCACGTTGTCCAGCACGAGACACGCGGGCACGGGCACTTGGTCGAACGCGGCCACGATCGCCGAGGAGAAGCCCGGTTCGGACAACGGGATCGAGTCGAGACGGCCCTGGTCCGGCCAGATTCCGGTGAGCGCGTCCCGCATCGCGACGCGCAACCGCGCGGGCACGCTGTCGTGCTCGTCCAGCGACAGCCACGCGACCCGGTGGGCGCGGCGTCGCGCCCATTCCGCGAGCAACGTGGTCTTGCCGCACCCCGCGGGCCCGGTGACGAGGATGACCGGCGCGGCTGCGACGTGATCGTCCACAATGGACAAGAGTCGCTCCCGTGGCACGAGCGGAACCGCCGAGACGGGAACCCGGAACCTCGGCTGGCCGGTGTCGCGCGCTTCTCGTTCGGACTCCGAACTGTCGGACATGACGATGACTCTCCCCGATGGAATTTCCGTGGATGATCACGTGATCGAACCGCATCACTTCGCCGTGCAGGGGGGCCGGACGGCCCTACTCGGATGGGAGATCAACACGAGTGCCCGTCCCGCTGTCCCGATCAGCCGGGGCAGCAGTGCGGCGGCCGCGAGCACGCCGGTGACCTCGGCCGGAGACGACTTCTCGCACTTGTCGTCGCCGGTGGGGGAGATGATGAACGCGAACAGCACGACGGCCAGCACGATGCGGCGGGATCGGGAACGATCAGGTTGACGGCTCATGGGAGTCCGCACCTCCTTAGAGCTCCGACGCTGCTCGCGGCGCGCGCCGCGGACTTCCCCCGCACGGGGCGGTACCGCGCCGGTGCCGCACAGCGGGTTCATCCGCGCCGGGTGAAGAGGCGGATCACCACCTCCCCGGAATCTGGGCCAGTCCACGACGGGAAGAGGAGTCGCTGCTGTGCCCAAGACCTGCCGACCCGCGCTGCGGGATCTGATCGACGTCGTCCGGCCCGCACGGCCGGTCGCGTCCGTCTACATGGGATCGAGTCCGTCGCGTCCGTGGCGCTCGCGCTGGGTCCGCCTCGCCGACCAGCTGCGCAGTGACGGAGCGGGCGACGAGGTGGTCGGTCCGATCGGCGCCGCGCTGCACCGGGCGCACGCCGCTGACCCGTCTGCCGGAACGCTGGTGGCGTTCGCGGGCTCCGAGGTGCCTCCACGCGTCTTCCACGCACCGGGACTGCGCCATCTGGACCTCGCGTGGTTCAGCTCTCCGGCGCACGTGCTCCCGCTGCTCGCATGGGTGCAGGAACGGCCGCCGTGCGTTGTCGTCGCCGTCGGCCGCGACGCCGCCGAACTGAGCACGGCCGGTGCCGGACGGATGTCGCTGCACTACCGCGGCCACGACTGGCGCGAAGGGGTGCGGTCCGCGGCCGCGGCGGTGGCGGAGACGCTGGTCCGCGAGGATGTCAGGGTGCTGGTCGTGGCGGGGGAGGACGAGGTGGTGGCGGCGCTGTGGGCCGCGCTGCCGGCTCCGGTGCGGCGCGACACCACGGTGCGCTGGGCCGGCACCGACCTGAGCCCGAGCCGGGTCGAGGACGAGGTGCGCGCGGCGGCCCGCACGTGGACCGCGTGCGTGCTGGAGGACTTCCACGACCGCGGCCGGGTCCACCGGCTGGGGGTCGAAGGCGTGGACGACACCCTCCGCGCCCTGGCCGACGGCCGGGTGGACGAGCTGTTCGTCGGTCAGCCGGAGGACGTCACCGCGACCGCCTGGTACGGCCTCGCGCCGACCGACGTGGCTCCCGGCCGGTCCGCGGGGTCCCGCCACCGCTGCGGGCTGCTCGCGGACGTGGCGGTGCGAGCGGCGTTGCTGAGCGGCACGCGGGTGCACGTGGTCAACGCGGGCACCCGGCAGACTCCCGAGGACGGCATCGGGGCGCTGTGCCGCGTGCCGCTGACCCTGGTGCGGCCGTGACCGCGGAGCTGGTGCCGTTGCGCACCGGGTTCGACGTGGCGTGGCTGGGCTTCCGCCGCGACCAGGTGTGGCACTACGTGCACGAGGCGGAGCGCGACATCGAGGCGCTCACCGCGGACCGCGACGCGGCGGAGGCCAGGGCGGAGGCGCTCGCCCGGCACCTGGAGCACGAGCGCCAGGACAACCGCGAGTTGCGGGCACGGCTCGACCGGCTGTGCGCCGTGCCGCTGTCCCCGTACGCGGTCGGTGAACGGCTGCGGCACGTCGTGGAGAGCACGCTCGCCCAGGCGGCCGAGATCATCGACCGGGCCACCGCGATCGAGGACCACGCGTGGGAGTCCGCCCGCCGCACGCACACCGAGCACCGGGAGCTGCTCGCGGGAACCCGTGCGCGGATGGCGCGGATCCTGCGGGAGGGGGAGGCGGGCCGCCGTGCGCTCGACGACGCGGCGGCCCGCCACCGGGCCGGGCTCACCGAGGACTTCGAGCTGGCGCTGGCGTTGCGGCGCAGGCAGACCTGCGAGGACGTGCGGCTGATGGAGGAGACCGCGCGCCGGCGGGCCGACAGCCTGGTGCGGGAGGCGACCCGGCGGGCCGAGGTCATCACCGAGCACCGCGACCACGTCGCGGAGGTGCTGCGGGTCGTGCACTCCCTGCTGGGCGAGGCGGCCGCACAGGTCCGGGTGGCCGATCCGGCCCGGTGAACGCCAGAACCGGCCGGAGCGCGGTGTTTCCGCGCTCCGGCCGGTCCATCGGCAGGCGGGGGTCAGGCCGGCCTCGGCACCCCGACAGTCGCTGCCGGTCCGACCACCGCCGAGATCGTCGTGCGGGTCAGGACGCGAACGTCTCCCGCAGCAGCTCCTCCTGTTCGGTCGTGAGGTTGGTGGTCAGCAGGGTGGCGCCGGTCTCCTTGAACCTGGCGGCCACCCGGTCGACGACGGCGCGCTCGGACATCACGAACAACGCGGACGTGCCGGGCGTGACGGTGTCCCGGACCTCCTTGATGAAGTCGTCGTCGATGCCCGCGCGGGACATCGATCCCGCCAGCGCGCCGACACCGGCGCCGATCGCCGCACCCAGCACGGGTACGAAGAAGATCAGCCCGAACAGCAGCCCCCAGAAGCCGCCACCGAGTGCTCCCGCACCGGTGAGCTTGCCGAGCTCCCTGGTCTTCGGCCGTTTCGCGTCCGGCTCCCAGTACACGTAGGCCGCGTCGCGCACCACGATCAGCTGCTGGTCCTGCAGCCTCGTCAGCTCCTGCAGCGCGCTGTGCGCCCCGTCGGTCGTGTCGAACTTCCACACGGTCAAAGTCGCCATGCCGATCACTGTGGGAGACGCGGGCCGCCGCGTCCTCACCCGTCGCGAGTGAGCTGCTCGTCGAGGGTGACCGCGGCCTCGATGAGGGCCAGGTGGGTGAACGCCTGCGGGAAGTTGCCCAGCTGTTCCCCAGTCACCGCGATCTCCTCGGCGTAGAGCCCGACGTGGTTGCCGTAGGTCAGCATCTTCTCGAACACCAGCCGCGCCTTGCCCGCCTGACCGGACAGCGTCAGCGCGGTCACGTAGTTGAAGGTGCACAACGAGAACGAGCCCTCGGAGCCGCGCAGCCCGTCGGGTGCCGCCTCGGTGTCGTAGCGCCGCACGAGGCTGTCGCTGACCAGCGACTCCATCGCGTCGAGCGCGTCCAGCCAGACCGGGTCGCGGGGCGCGACGAACCCCACCTGTGCCATCCGCAGCAACGACGCGTCGAGGACCTGCGAGCCGTACCGCTGCACGAACGCCCCGGTGCGGTGATCCCAGCCCTGCTCCCACACCTGGCCGTAGA
The DNA here is from genome assembly GCF_033949925.1 of Lentzea kristufekii. Classification (NCBI taxonomy): domain Bacteria; kingdom Bacillati; phylum Actinomycetota; class Actinomycetes; order Pseudonocardiales; family Pseudonocardiaceae; genus Lentzea; species Lentzea kristufekii. The sequence goes on along the minus strand of NZ_JAXAVV010000006.1, from coordinate 333,504 downwards.
TCCGGTCGCGCTGCGCGCGCCACCGCCCCAGCGGCGCGGGTTTGCCCTCGCTCTCGGCGATGCGGATCGCCCGGTCGAACGCGACCCAGCTCATCACCCGCCCGTAGGTGAAGTCCGCGCGGCCGCCCCGCGTCTCCCAGATCCCCTCCTCCGGCTGGTTCCAGTTCTCCGCGAGCCAGTCCAGCAGTTCGACCACCGCGTGCCAGCCGCGGTGCCCGATCCGCACGCCGCGCAGGTGGGCGGCGTGCACGCTGTCCAGCAGCTCGCCGTAGACGTCGAGCTGCAACTGCCCGGCCGCGTCGTTGCCCACCCGCACGGGCGACGACCCCCGATGACCCTCCCAGTGGTCGAGCACGTGCTCGGTGAGGTCGGCCGACCCGTCGACCGCGTACATCACCCGCAACGGTTCACCCTCCACGAACCGCTCGGCGAGCCAGCCGCCGAACGCCTCCGCCTCGTCGGTGAAGCCCAGCCGCAGCAACGCACCGACGGCGAACGAGGCGTCCCTGATCCAGGTGTAGCGGTAGTCCCAGTTCCGTTCGCCGCCGAGCTGTTCGGGCAGTCCCGCCGTCGGAGCGGCGACGATCGCCCCGGTCGGCGCGTAGGTGAGCAGCTTCAGCGTGATGGCCGAACGGTCGACCGCTTCGCGCCACCGGCCCCGGTAGGTGCCGCGTGCGATCCAGTCGTGCCAGAACCGCACGGTGCTCTCGAACAGCGCCTGCGCCTCGGCCGCCGTGACCGCGCGCGGCGGACCGTCCACACCGGACTCCAGCACGATGCCGCGGGTCTGCCCCTCCTCCAGGTGGATGGTGGCGCGCAGGTCGCCGGTGTCGGTGATCTGCCCGGACGCCAGCCGGGCGTCCCCTGGTTCGCGCACGGCGTGCAGCACCACGCCGAACTGGCCGCACGCGAAGACCACGCCGTCGTCGGTGAGGTGCGCGCGGTGCGCCCGGCGGCCGTAGTCGAACCGAGGGGCGACGTCGAGCTCGAAGGTGATCCGGCCGCGGACGCAGCGCACCAGGCGGACGAGCCGGTGCCGTTCGGCCGGGCCCTCGCCCGGCAGCGGCGGCATGAAGTCGACGATCTCCCCGGTGCCGTCCTCGGTCATGAACCGGGTGATCAGCACCGCGGTGTCCGGGAAGTGCAGCTGCTTGCCGTTGCCGGTGAACCCGGCGGGCCGGATGCGGCAGAACCCGCCCCGTTTCCGGTCCAGCAGCGCGGCGAACAGCGAGGGCGAGTCGAAGCGAGGGCAGCAGAACCAGTCCACGGTGCCGTCGGTGGACACCAGCGCGGTGGTCTGGAGGTCACCGATCAGCCCGTGGTCGGCGATCGGGGCGTACGGGGGTGTGGTCATGGTGACGACGCTCGGCCCCGCGCACGGTCGTGGTCTTCACCCGGTGGAGCGGACACGTGCCCCGGCACTCACACGCGGCGGGTGAAGATCCACGCGCCGGCACCGGGGCACGGTGGGCCCGACCAACGCTTCGCGAGACAACGGAGGCACGATGCAGGACACAGGCTGGCTCGGCTGGATCTGGTTCGCGGGCATCATGATGATCGTCATGGGGGCGTTCAACGCCATCGAAGGGCTCGTCGGGTTGTTCCGCGGCGAGTACTACGTCGCCAACGGCGAGCAGGTGATCGTCTTCGACCTCACCACCTGGGGCTGGATCACCCTGCTGCTCGGCGTGCTGGTGGCGCTCTCGGGCGCCGCGCTGCTCTCCGGAGCGGCGTGGGCCAGGGTGGTCACGGTGGTGCTCGCCGTGGTGAACGCGGTGGCACAACTCGCATTCGTCTCGGTGCACCCGCTGTGGTCCACGATCGTCATCACTTTGTGCGTGGTGGTGATCTGGGCCGTGGTGGTGCACGGCAACGAAGCAGCGGCGACGCTCGAGTCGTCATCTCGTTGATGCCCCGTGCAGTGACGATTCTGCTCGGCGCCGCGTCGGCGGTGGTCGTGGTCGCCGGGGTGAAGGCGATCGCGTGGCTGGTGGCGCCCACCGTGCTGGCGGGGCTGATCGTGATCGCGATCAGCCCCGCGCACCGGTGGTTGCGCGGACGCGGGGCGCCGTCGTGGCTCGCGACCACGGCCGTCGTGGTGCTGGTGTACTCGGTGCTGGCCGTGATCGCGGTGACGGTGGTGGTGTCCGCTGTGCGCCTCGCCGGGATGCTGCCCGAGTACGCGGACCACCACCTGGTGCGGCAGGCGGAGCACGTGATCGCCGGCCTGGACCGGGGCAGGGTGCTCGCTTCGCTCGGGGGACTGCTCACCGACCTCACCGGGCTCACCACGAGCCTGGTGTTCCTGTTGGCGCTGCTGCTGTTCCTCGGCGTCGAGGTGCACTGGACCGACAGCAGGCTGGCGGAGATCGCGAAGCAGCGCCCGCACATGACCGTGGCGTTGCGGGAGTTCGCCCGCCGCACCCGGCGCTACCTGCTGGTGACGACGGTGTTCGGTGCGGTGGTGGCGGTGCTGGGCGTGGCGGCGCTGGCGCTGCTGGGCGTGCCGCTCGCCCTGCTTTGGGGCGTGTTGTCCTTCGTCACCAACTACGTTCCCACCATCGGGTTCCTGCTCGGGGTGCTGCCGCCCGCAGCGCTCGCTTTGCTGCAGCAGGGTCCGCGCCGTGCACTCGCGGTGCTGGCCGTGTACGGGCTGCTGAACTTCGTGGTGCAGTCACTGGTGCAACCCCGCTACACCGGCGACGCCGCCGGGTTGTCGACGACCACGACGTTCCTGTCGCTGGCGTTCTGGGCGTGGGTGCTGGGACCGCTCGGCGCGCTGCTGGCGGTGCCGCTGACCGTGCTGGTGAAGGTGCTGCTGGTCGACGCGGATCCGCGTGCGGGCTGGGCTGCCGCCCTGCTCCGCACGCGGACCGGATCACATCGCCGACAGCACGTGGAAACCCCACGGGGGTAGTGAGACGAAAAGACCCTCGGCGGTGAGGTCGCGGTCGTAGACCTCACCGCCGAGCAGGTCGGTGAACCGCCAGGGCCGCGGTTGCCAGTCGAGCGCGACCCGGCCCTGTGCGGGCGCATCGGAGAAGTTGACCACCACGACGTGCCGGGACCCGTTGATCTCGATCCACTCCCACGCGAGCAGCGAGCGGTGCGACTGGTTGTCCGGCCAGCCTTCCGTGTCGAGCAGGAACCACTCGCCGAGCCGGATCCGGTGGTCCCGCACCGTCGCGAGCAGGCGCCGGTACCAGACGGCGAGGTCGTGGTCGGGCTGCTCGTCCGGGCGGCGGGCGAGGAACACCGGCGGCCGGACCGTCCTGCCCTCGAACTGGCCCTCGTGCCACAGTGTCGCGCCCGGCAGCGTGGCGATGACGACCGCGGCCGCCCTCGCGGCGTCCGGTGGGAGCGTGGCCGCGAGCCGTGGCTCGTCCTGGTTCTCCAGGAACCGCACCAGCCCCGCCTGGTAGTCGGGATCGGCACGCAGGTGCGCGCGCACCCCTTCGACGTTCCGGGAGACGAGCCGGTCGTAGAGGCGTTTGTCGTAGCAGAAGGCGAAACCCTGCTGCTGCAACGTCCATTCCATGTCCCAGTACGCCTCGGCGATCAGCACGGTGCCCGCGTCCTGGTCGCGCAGGCCGGCGACGACCTCCGGCCAGAACTCCCGTTCCGGCGCCTCGCGGCCCCAGGTGCGGGCGAAGACGTCGTTGGTCATCAGCATCGCCATGTCGCACCGGATGCCGTCGCAGCGGGCCGCGATGCCGGCGAGCGTCACCGTCGTCGCGGCCCGCAGGGCGGGGGAGAAGGCGTCGAGCTGCGCGACGTCCGGCCACGGCGGGAAGTACGGGTCCCGTCCGCGCGCGAAGATGTGTTCGCTGATCGCGAGCCAGTGCTCGGGGTTCTCCGCGTAGTCGTCCACGTCGCCGCGGATGAAGTACTCCGGGTGGTCGGTCACCCACGGGTGGTCCGGTGCCACGTGGTTCGGCACGTGGTCGAGCACCAGCCGCACCCCGCGCGACGCGAGCTGCGCCCGTGCCGTCGCGAGCGCCTCGTCGCCGCCGAACTGGTCGGCCACCACGTAGCGCCGCACGCAGTAGGGCGACCCGCTCACGTCCTGCGGTCGCAGGTCCGGGAGCGCGGCGTGGAACGAGGCCCGCAACCCGGTGCGCGCGTTGGCGAGCGCCAGCCCGGTCGTGCTGCGTTCCCAGACGCCCATGAGCCACACCGCGTCGACGCCGGCCGGTGTCACGGCCTGCCAGGCGGCGGCGGGCACGTCGGCGAGCGTGATCGGACGCCCGGCGGCCCGGGAGAGCTCGCCCAGCCACACGGCCGTGTTGATCTCGTAGATGACGGGCTGGTCCGGCCATCCGCTCATCGCACGCCCTCCCTCGTGGGCAGCCGGGTGAGCAGCGCCACGAGCGCCGTCCAGCCGGTCTGGTGGCTCGCGCCGATGCCCGCTCCGTTGTCGCCGTGGAAGTACTCGTAGAACAGCGGCAGGTCCCGCCAGTGCGGGTCGTCCCGGTACCGCGTCTGTCCACCGTGGACCGGACGGCGCCCGTCCCGGTCGCGCAGGAAGGTCGCGAGCAGCCGGTCGCCGATCTCGCGTGCCACCTCCTCGAGCGTGAGGTGCCGACCTGATCCGGTCGGGCATTCGACGGTGAACCCGTCGCCGTAGTAGGTGTGCAGGTGCAGCAGCGCGCGGACGACCATCGCGTTGATCGGGAACCACACCGGGCCGCGCCAGTTGGAATTGCCGCCGAACATTGCGCTGTCCGACTCCGCGGGCTGGTACCCGACGCGGTGCTCGGCGCCGTCCACCGTCAGCACGTACGGGTGCTCGGCGTGCCACTTCGACAGCGACCGGATCCCGTGCGGCCCCAGGAACTCGCGTTCGTCGAGCACCTTGGCCAGGATGCGGCGCAGGCGGCTCTCGTCGAACAGCGCGAACAGCACGGGCCCGTGGCCGTCGGTCTGCGTGCCGTGGCCCCACAGCGAGGCCCGCACCGCCGGGTGCCGGTCCAGGAACTCCCGCATCCCGCCGACGAGTCCGGGGTGGTCCTGCCGCAGCTCGGCGCCGACCACGGTCGCGGCGGCGAGCGGGATCAGCCCGACGGCCGACCGGACGCGCAACGGCGTCGACGTGCCGTCCGGACGTCGCAGCACGTCGTGGAAGAAGCCGTCCTCCTCGTCCCACAGCCCGGTGCCGACGTGGTTCGTCGCCGCCGCGATCCACGCGAGGTTCTCCAGCAACGTCGCGGCGTGCTCCAGGTACGACGAGTCCTCGCGGGCCAGTTCGAGCGCGATCTGCAGGAGGTTCTGGCAGAACAGCGCCATCCACGCCGTGCCGTCCGCCTGGTCGATCCGCCCGCCGGTCGGCAACGGCGCGTTGCGGTCGAACACGCCGATGTTGTCCAGTCCGAGAAAACCGCCCTGGAACAGGTTGCGGCCGTCGGCGTCCTTGCGGTTGAGCCACCAGCCGAAGTTGCGCAGGAGCGGTGGGAACACCCGCTTCAGGAACGCCCGGTCACCGATCCCGGTGGTGTCGCGGTCGTACTGGTAGACGAACCAGGCCGCCCAGGCGTGCACCGGCGGGTTGACGTCGGAGAAGTTCCACTCGTAGGCGGGCAGCTGGCCGTTCGGGTGCAGGTAACGGCGGCTGAGCAGGAGCTCCACCTGCCGTTTCGCGGCCGCCGGGTCGACGACCGCGAGCGGCACGGCGTGGAACGCGAGGTCCCACGCGGCGAACCAGGGGTACTCCCACTTGTCCGGCATGACGACGACGTCCCCGGCCGCCAGATGTCGCCAGTCCTCGTTGGGCAGACCGGCCGGTGCGCCGAGCGGGTCCGCGCCGCGTTCGGTGAGCCAGCGTTCGACGTCGAGCCCGTAGTACTGCCGCGACCACAGCAGCCCGGCCAGCGCCTGCCGGCAGACGAGCCGTTCGTCGCTCGCCGGATCGCCGCCCAGCACCTCGTCGTAGAAGTCGTCGGCCTCCTCGCGGCGAACCGAGATCACGTTGTCGAACCCGGCGAACGGCCTGTCGGTGCCCGTGGCCGTGAACCGCACGCGGACGGTTTCGCTGCCACCCGCGGGAATCCTGAGCACGTGGTGAGCGGCGGCCTTCGTCCCCACCCCGTCGGGAGCGAGCGCTTCGAGGTCTCCGCGCAGCACAGCGCGTTCGACGCCGTCCTTGACGTACGGGCTGGTGTTGGGAACGCCGAACACCTGCTCGTCGTCCGTCTCGTTCCCGGTCACCAGCAGCGGTACCTGCTGCTCGACGTACCACCACCAGACCCCGAGCTCGGGGTGCGCGGCCCGCACCGTGCCCGTGCCCAGCGTGTGCAGGGAGGGTTCGGTGGTGCCCGCCCACGACCACGTGTGCCGGAACCACAGCGTCGGCAACAGGTGCAGCGTGGCCTCGTCGGGCCCGCGGTTGTGCGCGGTGACCCGCATCAGGACGTCGTCGGGTGCCGCCTTGGCGTACTCCACGACCACGTCGAAGTAGCGGTCGTCGTCGAAGACGCCGGTGTCGAGGAGCTCGTACTCCGGTTCGTGACGGCCGCGCTGCCCGTTGGTGGCGACCAGGTCCCCGTAGGGGAAGGCCCGCTGCGGGTACTTGTAGAGCATCCGCTGGTACGACGAGCTGGGCGTGGCGTCGAGGTAGAAGTAGCACTCCTTGACGTCCTCGCCGTGGTTGCCCTCGCCGTTGGTCAGGCCGAACAGCCGTTCCTTGAGCATCGGGTCGGTCCCGTTCCACAGGGCCAGTGCCAGGCACACCCGCTGCCGGTCGTCGCAGAAGCCCGCGAGGCCGTCCTCTCCCCAGCGGTAGGCGCGGTAGCGCGCCTGGTCGTGGGTGAACGAAGTCCACGCGTCGTCACCGTTCGACCCCTCCCGCACCGTGCCCCACTGCCGTTCCGCGAGGTACGGCCCCCAGCGCCGCCACTCGTCCGCCTCTCGCAGCCTTTCCTTCTCCGCACCGACCACGTCGTCCCGCCTTTCGCTCGGCACACCAGGTGATCACCAGGCTGGTGGCGGGCGGCGCACGGCGGGTCACCCGGCGCGGGTGGTTCGGCCGCGGACGCCGGGCGACTGGCCCCTCGTGAGCCGGCCCGGCCGGCGGCAGAATGCGGCGGTGAAGACCGCGTTCGTGTTGGCCGGCGGCGGCAGCCTCGGCGCGGTCGAGGTGGGCATGCTCTCGGCGCTCGCGGACGAGAGCATCCAGCCCGACCTGGTCGTCGGCACCTCAGTCGGTGCCGTCAACGGAGTCTGGTACGCGACCCACCCGGGACCCGAGGGGGTCCTCGCCCTCACGGACCTGTGGACGTCGTTGTCCCGAAACGACGTCTTCCCGATCCGGCCGGTGCGCGGCCTCCTCGGTGTGCTCGGGCTGAGCGACCACCTCGTGCCCAGCACGGCGTTGCGGCGCCTGCTGCGGGCCCACCTCTCCGGCACCACGCTCGAGAACACGCCGGTGCCCGCGCACGTCGGCGCGACGGACGTGTTGTCCGGGGAGGAGGTGCTGCTCTCCGAAGGCGACGCGGTGGACGCGCTGATGGCGAGCACCGCGATTCCGGCGGTGTTCCCGCCGGTCTCGCTCGGGGGCAGGTACCTGATGGACGGCGGCGCGGTGAACAACAACCCCGTGTCGCACGCGGTGGCGCTGGGCGCCGACCGGGTGTGGGTGCTGCCGACCGGCTACGCGTGCGATCTCGAACGGCCACCGCGCAGCGCCCTGGCGATGGCGCTGCACGCGTTGACGTTGCTGGTGAACCACCGGCTCGCGGTGGACGTCGAACGCTACCGGGACGAGGTCGACCTCCGGGTGGTGCCGCCGTTGTGCCCCTTGAGCGTCTCACCCGCGGACTTCAGCCGGTCCCGCGAGCTCATCGACGCCGCTCACGAGAGCACCGTCGACTGGCTCGCGGCCGGCCGGACAGGCGGGCCCGGTCTCACCCACCCGGTCACCCGGTGATGCGTTCCCGGCAGTCCTGAACCGAACCGCGCCGGCTCTCCGAAGTCACGATCACCAACGGACACGGCGCGTGCGAGACGAGAGCCTGGCTCGTCGAGCCGAGCAACATGCCGTCGAACCCGCCGCGCCCATGACTGCCCACCACCAGGAGCTGTGCCTCGGCGCCGTACCTCATGAGCGCCCGCACCGGGCGGTCCCGCGGCAACGCGCGCTCCACTCGCACGTCCGGGTACCGGGCCTGCCACCGGGCGAGCACCTCGAGGTCGTCGCCCTCCGCCGCGTCCCTCGCCGCGGCGAACCGCGCCGTGCGGTAAGCGCTCTCCACGGTGAAACCGGGCTGGCACAGGACCACCGTGAGCCGGGCGTCGCGCAGCGACGCGGCCTCGAAGGCGAACGCCAGCGCGGCTTCGCTGGTCGGGGAACCGTCGTGGCCCACCACGATCGGGCCGTCGGTCGCCGCGAGACCGCGCACGACCACCAGCGGGCACTCCCCGTGCGAGGCGAGTGCGGCCGCTGTCGACCCGACCAGCAGGCCGCGGACGTTGCCCATGCCCTCCGCCCCGATCACCAGCAGCCGCGCGTGCCGGGACTCCTCGATCAGCAGGCTCGTCGCGCCACCGCTGAGCGGTTCCGCCGAGATCTCCACGTCCGGCCCCGCGGCGCGGGCGGCCGCGGTGGCCTCGGTCAGGCACGCCCCTGCCCGCTCCTCGGCCGCGCGCCGGACGTCGTCGCCCGTGCCGGCGGACGGGAGGTGTCCTGCGGCGGGCAACGAGAACGCGTGCACCAGCCGCAGCGGGGCGTCGCGCCGGGCGCACTCGTCGGCGGCCCACATGACCGCGGCGAGCGCTGACGACGAGCCGTCGACACCGGCCACCACTGGTGCGGCGGGTTCCATCATCTTGGTTCCTCCCCTTCGACCTCGGACGTGCGGGCACAACACTCCGGACGGGTCGTCCCCGCCGCATCACCCGGAGCGGGCGAAGCCGGTGCGGTCAGCGGCGAGGCCGGAACGGGCGGAGTTCCTCGACCCCGCCCCGCGCGACGAGACAGGTCGACTCGGGCACCTCGCGCCAGGCACCGTGCAGGTCGCCCAGCGGTTCCGACACCACGAGCCGGGTGTCGGGGGACAGCGAGTGCAGTGTCGGGTTGTCCGGGTACTGGTGCCGCAACGTGGTGATGTCGGTGCTGTGGAACAGGCTGCGCGAGCGGCCTTCGCTGGAGTAGCGGAAGGCCCAGGTGGTCTCCCCGTCGGTCGTGGCGACCGTCATCTGGATCGGGTGCGCCACGCCGTGTTTGGCGCCGATCGCCTCGACGAACCCGACGGTGCGGGCGACGGCGAGGGGAGGGTCCTGCTCCAGGCCGAAGGTCAGTGCGAGGTGGAAGAGGATCTCGGAGTCCGTCGAGCCCTCGATCTCGGGGTAGAGCGACGGGTCGATCGCCAGCGCGAGTTCCCTGTGCACCAAAGGGAACGCGGCGATGAGCCCGTTGTGCATCCACAACCGGCGGCCGTGCCGGAAGGGGTGGCAGTTGGTCTGCTGGATCGCCGTGCCGGTGGACGCGCGGACGTGCGCGAAGACGACACCGGACGAGGTCTGCGCCGCCAGCTCGCGCAGGTTCCGGTCGTTCCAGGCGGGTTCCGTGCTGAGGAACAGACCCGGCGTCGGCGCGTTCGCGTACCAGCCGACGCCGAAGCCGTCACCGTTGGTGGTCTCCACCCCCAGCCGCGAGTGCCTGCTCTGGGTGACGAGCGAGTTCGCCGGAACGTAGAGGAGCTCCTCCAACAGGACCGGGGAACCGGAGTACGCGAGCCATCGGCACATGCCTGTTCTCCCAAGGGGTTCATCAAAGTCCACTCTGGACTGATATGCGTCCGGTCCGTGCCGCCTGCGCCAGGAGCCGGTAGTCCTGTTCGTTGCGGTCCGCGTAGCTCTCGGCGAACTCGGCGAGCGCGACGTCGAAGGCCTTGCCTCCGTCGAGGTACGCGGCCATCGCGATCCGGTCGCCGGTGCGCGCGTGTGCTCTGGCCAGCGTCCACCCGCACAGCCCGCCGTACAGCCGCAGTCCTGCCTCGTCCATCGTCTCGACCGAGGCCGAGCCCTTCCAGTCGCGCAGCTGCCGGACGTAGAAGTCCCGGGTGAGGCCGTCGATGCCTTCGGCGGTCTCCCAGCCGAGGAAGATGTCGCCGACGGCCTGCATCAGCCGCTGCCCGGCCACGACCCGCTCGCCCTCGCTGCGGTGGTGCGCGCGCGGACGACCGGGCAGGTGGTCCGCGAGGACCGACCGCGACGCCTCCTTCACCTGCAGCAGCAACGGATCGTTCTCGTCACGCCCGTGCAGCAGCACGATCCAGCACCGGGTCCCCACGCTGCCGACACCGACGACCTTGCGCGCCATGTCGACGAACCGGAACCCGCTCAGCAGATGACGCCGGTCGGGGGACAGGGTGGTGGCGTAGCTCGCGAGCAGGTCCTGGATCAGGAACTCCAGGTCTTCCCGGTCCGTGTCGGGCAGCAGGTCACCGACCGGCACGAGCAGGGGCGGGTCGGCGGTGATGCGGCGACGCCCGCCGACGACGGAGGTGAGCTTGCGGTAGGCCTGCAGGCTGTCCCGCGCACGGGCCTTCGCCTGCTCACGCGCGAAACGGTGCTGTTTGGCCTTGTCCGCGTGAGCTTTGAGGAGGATCTTCACGTCCTCGGCAGCGGCGTGGGTGTACCACACCTCGAGATCACCCTGCTCCGCGAAGCGGGCCATCGCCGACCGGTACCGGCCCGCCGCGGCGCGCACGACGTTCTCCCGCGCCTTGCGCCCCAGCCCGATCTGGCGTCCGGCGACGGCCAGGCTGGCCGCGAGGCGCTTGACGTCCCACTCCCACGGACCGGGCAGCGTCTCGTCGAAGTCGTTGAGGTCGAACACGAGCCGCCGCTCCGGGGAGGCGAAGACCCCGAAGTTGCCGATGTGCGCGTCCCCGCTGAGCTGACAGGTCAGGCCGGAGCACGGACTGACGGCGAGATCCGCCGCCATCACCGACGCCGCGCCGCGGAAGAACGCGAACGGGGAGGCCAGCATCCGGCCGTACCGGATGGGAACCAGCTCCGGCACCCGTGCGTCGTCCTGCGCGGCCAGCACCTCCACCGGGTCGAGCCGGTCCCCGTCCTGCGGCATCAGCATCAGGGCGTCGAGCGGAACGTCCTTGCGAGCGGCGAGACCCTTGGCGGTCCTCGCGGCCACTGAACCGGTCATCGCGCACCTCCCCGGCGACGGAACCGGTCGCTCCGGTCCACTTGCGACGCAACACCGTCGTGATCGCCGGCGCACCACCCGCCGCGGGGGAGAGCCGGTGCGGTGCCTCATCCGCGGCGCGTGAAGCTGCTCGGACGCGGCCGCTGGAGTCTGCTCGGGTGGACTCCAACGCCTTGCGCACAGTGCTCGTCCCACTCGCCCTCGCCCAGTTCATCTGCAGCTTCGCCGGCTCCAACATGAACGTGATGATCAACGACATCGGCCGCGACCTGGACACCACCGTCCAGGGGGTCCAGCTCGCGATCACGATCTTCCTGCTGGTCATGGCGGCGCTGATGATCCCCGGCGGCAAGCTGACCGACCGCTACGGCCGCAAGAGATGTCTCACCGCGGGCCTGGCGATCTACGGCGTCGGCGCCGTGCTGAGCGCGTTCGCGCCCGGCCTGCCCGTCCTGATCCTGGGCAACTCGATCCTCGAGGGAGTCGGCACCGCGTTGCTGATCCCGCCCGTCTACATCCTCGCGACGATGCTGTTCACCGGCGTCACCGCGCGGGCCCGCGCGTTCGGCGCGATCAACGGCATGGCGGGCATCGGCGCCGCCACCGGTCCGTTGATCGGCGGGCTCATCACGACGGCGCTCAGCTGGAGAGTGGCCTTCCTGTTCCAGGCGCTGGTCGTCGTGGTGATCCTCGTGCTGAGCCGCCGGTACGTCCGGGATCCGCGGCCACCGGACCCCACCCGCCCGTTCGACGTCCGGGGCGCGGTGCTGTCGTCCACCGGGCTCGTCCTGATCGTGTCGGGTGTGCTGGCCGCGGACGACAACCTGTGGCTGATGGCAGGACTGATCGTCGCCGGTGTCTTCACGCTCGTGTGGTTCTTCCACTCGGTGCGCGCCAAGGAACGCGCGGGTGTCGAACCGTTGCTGTCGACCGCGCTCTTCCGCAGCCGCACCTCGAACCTCGGCCTGGTCACGCAGAACCTGCAGTGGCTCGTGCTCATGGGCGTCTCGTTCGTGGTGTCGGCGTACCTGCAGGTGGTGCGCGGCTACAACGCGATCGAGACGGGCCTGATCCTCACGGCGGCGACGGCGGGCGTGCTGCTCGCGTCGCTGTCGGCCGAGCGCCTCGCACGACGGCATGCCCAGCGCAGCCTCGTGCTGACCGGTTTCGCCGTCACGGTCACGGGCATCGCGCTCTTCCTCGCGTTGCTCGCCTTCTCGCCGCAGGTGTGGACCTTCCTGCCGGGCCTCTTCCTGATCGGGCTCGGCATCGGCGCCATGCTGACCCCGTCGGTGAACGTCGTGCAGTCGAGCTTCCCGGACGCCCTGCAAGGCGAGATTTCGGGTTTGTCCCGCAGCGTGTCCAACCTCGGGTCCTCACTCGGCGCCGCGATCGCGGGCACGATCCTCGTCGCCGGCATCACCAGAACACCCGAACGCGCGTACGCGCTGGCGATGGTCGTGCTGGCGCTGGTCGCGCTCGGCGGCATGGTGGTCGCCTCGTTCCTGCCGCGCACCACGACGAGCGCGGCGCGGTGAGCGGGATGACGAACGACCCCGGCGAACTGCCCCGGCTGCGGGCGGAGGTGTACGCGCTGCAGGCACGGCTCGACCGCCGGCAGCGGCGCGCGGCCACGGTGTCGATGCTGCGCCGAGCCGGTGCCGCCGTCCTGACAGCGGTGACGGCGTTCGCGCTCGTGATGAGCGTCGTCGGCGTCTGGAGCGCGCGCACCGCGCTCAACACCGACCGGTGGGTCGCCACGGTCGCGCCGTTGCCCAAAGACCCGGAGGTCGCCGCCGCGGTGGCGGACTTCGCGACCGTCAAGCTCTTCGAGGCCGTCGACGTCGAACAGCGGTTGCGCGCGGTGCTGCCCGAACAGGCCGCGTTCGTCGCCGGGCCACTGGCGAGCCAGCTCCACGCCCCGGTGCGCGCCACGGCGACCAAAGTGCTGGGCAGCGACCAGTTCCAGCGCGTCTGGACCGAGCTCAACCGGCGCGCCCACCACCGCGCACTCGCCATCGTCGAGGGTGACAGCGACGTCGTCGTCGCCCAGCAGGACCGGGTCGACATCGACCTGCTGCCGCTGATCAACGAGGTGCTCCGGACGCTCAGCGCACAGCTGCCGACCCTGTTCGGCAAGCAGCTCTCGCTGCCGGACCTCAGCAGCGGTGAGATCCCCGCGGATCTGCGCGTCCGGGTGCAGGACTCGCTCGGCGTCACGTTGCCGGCGAACTTCGCGCAGTTCACCATCTACGACTCCGGGCAGCTGTGGGCGGCTCAGCAGGCCGTGGTCACGGCCAAGCGAAGTCTCGTCCTGTTCCTGCTCGGCACTCTTGTGCTGCTCGCGCTCGCACTGCTCGTCTCGCCCGGTCGCCGGCGCACGCTGCTGCAACTCGGCCTGTGGCTGGTCGTGGCCGCCGTGGTGGTCACGGTGGCGCTGCGCGCGGTCCGGCAACAGATCCTCCAGAACGTGCCGGATGGGCTGTACCGCGACGGCGCCGCGGACGTCGTGACGACGGTCTTCAGCCAGCTGCGCACACGCGGCTGGCAGAGGATCTGGACCGGCGCGCTGCTCGCCCTGCTGATGTACCTGGTCGGACCCGGCCGCGGACCGGTGTGGCTGCGCGCCCGGACCGTCGCCGTCTGGCGCGCGATCCGCAGCGGTGCCGTGACGGGCGGGCGGGCACTGGCCGCGCACGGCCCGAGCTGGACCGCACGGCACCTCGACGCCGTGCGCGTGGGTGGCGTCGCTGTCGCGGTCGTGCTCGCGTTGCTGATCTCTTCGTGGCCTGCCCTGCTGTCGATCGTGGTGCTGCTGGTGGTCTACGAGCTGCTGGTGACCGCTCTCGCCTGGAGTTCCACCCGAAGCGGATGAGGTGACCGGGATCCGCGCGCCGTGACGATGAGACGACTGATCGAGTCAAGGAGGGTTTTATGGCCATCGGGCCGATTCAACTGATCGTGCTCGGCTTCACCCACCCGGACTTCCGCGGTGAGGTGATCGCCGAACTGGAGAAGCTGCGCAAGACCGACACCATCCGCGTGATCGACGCTCTGGCCGTCCACAAGGACCCGCAGGGTGCCATCGCGGTCGAGCACCTGAGCAACCTGTCGCCAGGAGAAGCCGTCGAGCTGGGCAGCCAGATCGGCGCGCTGATCGGCCTCGGCGCGGCGGGACAGGAGGGCGCGCGGGCCGGTGCGGTCGCGGGAGCCGAGTCGGCGGAGGAGAAGGGAGGAGTCCACCCGCTCAGCGACGCGGACGCGTGGGACGTGCTCGCCGAGATTCCCGACGACAGCGCGGCGGCACTGTTGCTCATCGAGCACCACTGGGCCGTGCCGCTGCGCGACGCCGTCGCCGTGCTCAGGGTTTTCGCGTCTCCGACGGCTTCATCAGTCCCCTGGACCTGGTCGCGATCGGTCTGGTGAGCGCGGAGGAGGCCCGGCAACTGCACGACCTGGAGTCAGCAGGCTCGACGCCCTGAGGAGGCAGAGATGTTCGGGTCACGCCGCGTGGCCCGCCGCACCGCACGACGCACGGTGCGGCGGAAGACCGCAGTTCCGGGGATGTTCAGGTCACGCCGGATGGCCCGGCGCCGCTAGGGCCTGTATCGAAGTCTGATCCGCGACAGCCGGGCCCGAGGCGGCCCCTGGCGGCACGGCCGGACGACCCACATACAACACCGGTATGCGGGCCGTCCGGCCGCACCACCAGAAACCACCTCAAGCGCAGCTCTCATCGAACCAGACTTCGATACAGGCCCTAGTGCCCTGAGCCGTCGCCCAAGACTCGCTCGTCGCTGAGCCGCACGCGGGGCGCCTTCGTGCTCTTGTGCGGTACGAAAGGGCCCCGCGTGCGGCACGAACAGCGGCGGATCTCCGGGGCCGCTAGGACAGGGCCAGCTCGCGCAGCCGCTTCCAGCCCAGCTCGGGCCGGGGCGGCCGCACACCGGGCCGGTGGCGCGGCACCCGCACCCGCAGCGCCCGCGGCCTGACCGCACACCGCACGGGAGTCGCCATCGTGACCGCCTCGCCGTCGACACCGACGGGCAACGACAGCGTGTCCGCCGTGATGACGACCTCCGTGGCGGTCCGCAGGTACACCGCGTCCGACCGCCGCCGGCCACGCAGCAGGCCGGCGGCGTCCGCCGCGTTGCGCACCGTCACGGCGAGCACGCCCAGCGCACCGCTGTCCAGCCGCGGCCTGCGCCCCAGCCCCGCCAGGTCGCCCGACCCGTACGGGTTGTTGCTGACCAGCACCGCCTGCGCCCCGGCCAGCCAGTCCCCGCCCGCCCGCAGGCACAACGTCGCCGCCCGCGGCCCGACCAGAAGACCGGGCAGCAGCCCCAGCGCCGTCCGCGTCTTGCCGTTGCGATAGGCGGGGCTCTGCACGACCTCGGCGTACGCGCCGAACGACGCGTTGTTGACGAAGACGCGATCCCCGGCCGTGCAGAGGTCTATCCGCACCTCGACGCCGTCGGTGAGCGCGTCGAGGCAGCGGCGGGGGTCGTCCCGGTCCAGGCCGAGGTCGAGCGCGAAGTGGTTGCGGGTGCCCGCCGAGATGACCATGAAGGGCACCCCGAGTTCCGCCGCGACGCCCGCCACGACCGCCTGGGTGCCGTCACCCCCGGCCACGCCGAGCAGGTCGGCACCGTCGTCGACGGCCCGCCGGGCGAGCACGGCGGCGTTCTGCGACCCGTCGAGCACGCAGACCTCCGCGCCGAGCCCGCGGGCCAGTTCCGGGAGCCCGAACCGCCCGGTCTTCCCGCCACCGGACCTCGGGTTCATGATCAGATACGGCCGCCGCGGTGGTGGCACCTCGGACTCGGCCGGACGGCGTTTTCCCGCGCCCGCGGTGAGAGCGCGCCGTCCGCAGGCCAGTGCGACCGACCACAGCAGGGCGCACACCACGACCACCCACACCAGGCGCGCCTGCACGTACAGGACGGTCACGGCCAGCGGCGCGAGCAGCACCAGCGTCCCGGCGAGCCACCGCAGGACACCGCGGTGTGCGAGGAACCACCAGGCACCCGCCAATGCGATCGCCGTTCCCGCCCCGCCGACCAGCACCAGTCCGACGCCGGCGCGCACACCGGCCGCCACCAGCACGACCGCCACGGCCGCTCCTGCGGCCAGGAAAGCGAGCCTGGCCAGCCGTCGTCGTCCCGGCGGCACTGTCACATCGGTCACGGCATCCTCCAAAGTGGAATGTCCGTCCAGCCTGGCCCCGCACCTGCGCACGCGGCCTCACCCCGGGCGGATGAACGGGCCGGGCGGGCTCACCTGTGGAGGTGGAAGCGGCCCGGGTCGGCCGTCACGACGATCAGTGCGGTGAAACCGTTGCGCGTCAACAGATTTCTCTGTCCGCTGTCGGCAGCACTGCTGGCTCTCACCGCCTGTTCGGCTCCCCACCGCGACGCCCACGACAGCCCGGCACCGGCCACCACGGCCAGTCCCGCACCGGCTGCGCTGCGCGCCCCCTCGCGGCACTTCCGCGCGCAGGTCCTCGCGCGTGTCCCCACCGACCGGGCCGACGCACGCGGTCTGGAACTGGTCGGTGACCTCCTGGTGGAGAACACGGGCCCGATGATCCGCGTGATCGCACCCACCACCGGTGAGGTCCGGGTCGAGCGGCCCGTGCAGCCGGGCAGCGCAACCGCGCTGACACCGGCCGGGCTGTGGCACACCGGCACCGAAGCCGCCGTGGTGCTCGATCCGCGGTCGTTGGCGGAACGACGCCGCACCGCGATCATCGGCGAGAGCTGGGGACTCTGTTACGACGGAACGCACCTCGTGCAGTCCGACGGCGCCGCCAGACTGCTGCTACGCGACCGCGACACCGCCGCGCTGGTCCGCGAGCTGCGGCTCGGCGCCCGTGAATGGTCCACCGCACGTCTCGGCGAGCTCCACTGCGTGACCGTCGACAGCCACCCGCAGGTGTGGGCGGCCGTCACCGGGACGGACTGGATGATCCGCGTGGACCTCGCCTCCGGTGCCGTCACCGCGGACGCCGACCTCACCGCCGTCACCGTCGCCGAACTGCCGACGGGCCGCGACCAGGTGATCGGGGGCATCGCGGCGGTGCCGGACACGGCGGGGGAGCTGTGGCTCACCGGCAGGCACTACCAGCACCGCTACCGGGTCGGGCTGCGGCCCCGGTGACGAAATATCATGTCCTCTATAGCTTCAGTGTTGACCGAAATCAAACATTCGCGGCGAGGAGTGCGTCGGAACCGCTAGATCGGGAACCGGCCACGACGCCAGTACCAGTGACGGCCTGCCCGCAGGTGGTCGACGACCGCGCGCTGGAGCACCGTGTCGCGCGGCAACTGCTCGAGCGGGGTGGACAGCGTGCGGAACACGAACCGCCGCACCTCGACGTCGGCGTCCAGCCCTTCCTGCTCCTCGTGCGGTTCCAGCTCGAACCTCTGCTGGAACCGCACGATGTTGGAGTCCTCCGGCAGGTACTCCCGCAGCTGCGGGTCGAGCAGCCACGAGCCGCAGGAGAACGCCGTGTAGTGCTCGTCGGGGAAGTGGCGCGGGAAGAAGGCGCGGGCTTCGTCGAGTGACGCCGTGACCGCTTGCGGAGTCAGCGGGCCCGAGTCGGGGATGTGCAGGGAGAGAGCGGTGTCGCCGCGGTGGTGTTGCAGCCGGCCGAGTTCGTAGACGGCTCCGCGCGTGTGCAACGTCAGCCAGCTCTGCATGACCGGCCAGCCCTCGCGGTTCATCCGCCTGTCGATCGCGAGGTTGCGGCCCAGGTCGGCGAGGGTCGTCCACGACACGGCGTCGGGGATGCCGTGCTCGCGGTGGTAGTTCGTGACGACGTCGACCAGGGCCAGGTATGCGTACACGTAGAGGTGCCGCCAGGCGGGGCCCCGGTCGCGCGGTAGCGCCGGGCCGGGTGGCAGCCACTGGTGGCCGCCGAGATCGGCCCGGACCAGGGCGGTCGAGCGGTCCAGCAGCCAGCGCAGCTCCGGCGTCCACAGCGGAGAGCCGGGGTCGGGCCAGCCCGCCACGACCTCGGCGGCGTCGTCCGGCCGCACCCCGAGGCGGTCGAGGATCGCGGGCGCGTCGGCCTTGGCGGGCAGCGGGGCGGACGGCCGGTCACCGGCGAGCCTGTGCACGCGGCCGACCTCCTCGACGGTGACGCCGAGCCGGGCGGCGGTGTCCTCCAGATCCACACGGCCGACCCTACCGGGCCGCTCCTGCGCCGGTGCTGTTCGAATGCGCTCAAAGAATCCGTCTTTTTTAGCAACGAACAATGCGCCGGACCTGCTGTCCGCGTTCCCTGTCGAACGCATTCGACAGTTCTTGACCGCGCGGAGGTCATCCCTCAGAGTTGATGGAGGCGGCCGTATCCGCCGCACAGACATCTCTGTGACGCAATTGTCGTTCGCCCTGAAAGGGCACGACGGACCGCTCGGCGCAAGCGGTCCGCCGAACGTCGCATCTCGCGATCCCTGCCTCGATGAAGAGGAGCACGTTCATGGCCGGATCAGGCCACCACCCGTCCACTTTCGTCCCCCGCGCCCGCAGACGTCGCGCGGCCGGCATCACCGCCGCCGTGGCCGTCCTGATCGGCGGTCTGGTCGCGGCCTTCAGCGCGGCGCCCGTGTCGGCGGCGACCGTCGACACCGCCGCCTGGTACGTCCTGGTCAACCGCAACAGCGGCAAGGCGCTGGACGTCTACAACCTCGCCACGAACGACGGCGCGCGCATCACCCAGTGGGCCCGCAACGACGGCAACCAGCAGCAGTGGCAGTTCGTCGACTCCGGCGGCGGCTACTACCGGCTGAAGTCACGGCTGTCGGGCAAGGTCCTCGACGTCCACAACTTCTCCACCGCCGACGGCGGCAACATCGTCCAGTGGGCCGACTCCAACGGTACCAACCAGCAGTTCCGCCTCGCCGACTCCGACGGCGGGCACGTGCGGCTGATCAACCGCAACAGCAACAAGGCCGTCGAGGTGCAGGGCGGCTCCACCGCCGACGGCGGCAACGTCGTCCAGTACAGCGACTGGGGCGGTGCCAACCAGCAGTGGCAGCTCGTCCGCGTCGGCGGCGGGACGAACCCCACCACCACGACGAGCAACCCGCCCGGCGGCTGCTCGCTCCCGTCGACCTACCGCTGGTCGTCCACGGGCCCGCTGGCGCAGCCGAAGCAGGGCTGGGTGTCGCTCAAGGACTTCACCCACGTCCTCTACAACGGCAAGCACCTGGTCTACGCGACGACGCACGACACGGGCACGACGTGGGGCTCGATGAACTTCGGGACCTTCACGAACTGGTCCGACATGGGCTCTGCCAGCCAGAACGGGATGAGCACCGGCGCCGTCGCCTCCACGCTGTTCTACTTCGCGCCGAAGAACATCTGGGTGCTGGCCTACCAGTGGGGTCCGACCGCCTTCAGCTACCGGACGTCGAACGACCCGACCAACGCGAACGGCTGGTCGTCGCCGCAGACGCTGTTCACCGGGAGCATCCCCGGCTCCGGCACGGGCCCGATCGACCAGACGCTCATCGCCGACGACACGCACATGTACCTGTTCTTCGCCGGTGACAACGGCAAGATCTACCGCGCCAGCATGCCCATCGGGAACTTCCCTGGCAGCTTCGGCTCGTCCTGGACCCAGATCATGAGCGACACGCAGGCGAACCTGTTCGAGGGTGTCGAGGTCTACAAGGTCCAGGGCCGGAACCAGTACCTCATGATCGTCGAGGCGATGGGGTCCGGCGGGCGCTACTTCCGCTCGTTCACGTCCAGCAGCCTGAGCGGCTCGTGGACGCCGCAGGCCGCCACCGAGAGCAACCCGTTCGCCGGCAAGGCCAACAGCGGGGCGACCTGGACCAACGACATCAGCCACGGCGACCTGATCCGCACCAACCCCGACCAGACCAAGACCATCGACCCCTGCAACCTGCAGCTGCTCTACCAAGGGCGCGATCCGAACTCCGGCGGCGACTACGGCCGGCTGCCGTACCGGCCGGGCCTGCTGACGCTGCAACGCTGATCACCGGACGCACCCCGTCCGCGAATTGGAATGATCGAAGAACGGCTTCACCATTGACCCGCCGAGAAGTTTCGAAAAATTATCGAAACTTCTCGGCGGTCTTATGAAGCCGGTTCGGCGCTGCTAGTGTCGAAAAAGTTTCGACCGCTGCCGTGCCCACCTCAATGCTGAGGAGTACCACATATGGCTGAAGCCCATTTTCGACCGTCGAGCCGCAAACGCGGCCGATTGGCACTGCTCGTCGGCGGTGCCTGCACTGCGCTCGTCATGGCGATGACGCCGGTCGTCGCCGGCGCTGATGTGGGCATCACCGCCACGTGCTCGAGCCAGACGGGCAACAACGGCGGGTACTACTACTCGTTCTGGACCGATGGTGGCGGCCGGGTCTGCATGGAGTTCGGATCCGGCGGCAACTACAGCACCTCGTGGAGCAACGTCGGCAACTTCGTCGGCGGCAAGGGGTGGAGCAACGGTTCACGCCGGACCGTGAACTACTCCGGCAGCTTCAACCCGTCCGGCAACGCTTATCTCACCCTGTACGGGTGGACGTCGAACCCACTGGTCGAGTACTACATCGTCGACAACTGGGGAAACTACCGGCCCACCGGCACGTACAAGGGCACGGTGACCACCGACGGCGGCACGTACGACATCTACCAGACGATGCGCTACAACGCGCCCTCTGTGGAAGGCACCAAGACGTTCCCGCAGTTCTGGAGCGTCCGGCAGCAGAGGCGGACGGGCGGATCGATCACCACCGGCAACCACTTCGACGCGTGGAACCGGGCCAACATGCGGCTCGGCAACTTCAGCTACTACATGATCATGGCGACCGAGGGATACCGGAGCAGTGGCAACTCCAACATCACGGTGAGGTGAGCCTCGTCGGATGACGCGCTCCTCCTCCGCCGGACAAGCCACGACGCTGTCCGGCTGAGGAGGAGCGTCGTGGGTGCCCGCAGGACCGTTCCCGGCGCACCGCTGGCCGACCTGCGCCACGTCGCGGAGCTGGGGTCGCGGCCCGGCCTCTGCGGCTCGACGAGCATCCCGGCAGGCCTGCCCGCGTCATGACCCTGGTTCCGGCAGCCCCGCGGACGAAGGCGCCTTCCCCCTCGCCCGGCCCGCACCGAAGGTGTCGGCTGCGGTGACGCCAACCTGCTCGACTGGCTGCACCCCCGCCGCGCGACCGGGCTGCGGTGGCTCGCCGTGCTGTGGAAGCAACGCGGCCACCGCCCGGACGAGTTCCTCCGGCAGCTCGGCCGGGTCCGGACTCATCGCCTGACCCGGCCGGTCCTCGGCGACCGCAGAGGCGCTTCGCAGAGTCCGGGCCCGCAGCTCAGAACCGGGTCATGGTGGAGGCGTACCCGCCTCCGCCGGGGTAGACCCATTCCCCGGTCACCGCGGTGCCGTCCAGGCTGAAGGTGCCCCGGTAGTTCGCCGGGCTGCCTTTCGCACCGCCCCAGATGGTCAACGTGTCGTCCTTCAACTCGTAGACGTAGTCGAGGGTGTTGCCGGTCGAGTCGTAGAACCGGGACACCACGTCCACTCCGGCGGGTTCGCCGAACGGGCGCAGGTTGCCGATCACCTCCACGCCGGTGACCGGCTGGCCGAACTGGGTGAGCTCGACGTGCTGGAGCAGGAAGAACCGGCCGGGCATCCACTCGTAGCGCACGGTTCCCTCGGCGCCGCCGGTCACGGTCCACGCGCCCACCAGCCGGTCCAGCGCCTGCAGTTCGGCACTCGGCTGCACGGTCGTCTCGGTCATCTCGTTCTCCTCGAGGTCGGTTGTCGTGCGCCGGTACCTCGGAGCCGCCGCACCGCCCTCGACACCGCGTGACTATGACCCAGGTCACATTCAAATCGTGTCGAGCCGGCGGGGTCGGCGACGTGGTTGCGGCGAGCACTCGTCGAGGAGTTTCAATGATCGTGTCAAGCGGCCTGGGCCGTGGGTTGTGGTGAGCGATGAAACTCCCGGCCGTCGCGCAGCAGTGCCCAGATGACGTCGACCAGGCGGCGTGCCAGTGCGATGAGCGCTTGGGTGTGAAGCTTGACCTGGTCTCGTTTGCGCAGGTAGAACCGTCGGGATGGGCCGTCCTGGACTTTGATCGCGGACAGGGCGGCCAGGTAGAACACGCGGCGCAGGCCGCGGTGGTAGCGCTTGGGCCGGTGCAGGTTGCCCCGTACTCGCCCGGAGTCGCGGGGCACGGGTGCGAGTCCGGCGTAGGCGGCCATGCGGCCGGAGTTGCCGAACATCGCGCGCAGGTCGCCGCCGGTGTCGGCGAGCAGGCGGCCTTGGATGCCGGCGGCGCGGGAGTGGTGGCCGGCCGTGCGGGGCACGCGGTGGCGGCTGTCGTCAGCGACCCCGGCGGTCGAGCGCGATCCAGTTGGTCTCCCACGTCGTTCCACCGTCGCCGGAGAACGCCTGCTCGAACCTGGCCTGGTCGGGCCCCTGGCGGAAGACCAGGAACCGCACCTTGATCGGGCGGCCGCCGAGCTGGTCGTCGCCGTAGAACTCGCCTGCGCCGTCACGGAATCCGCCGAACACCGCCGGGGTGAGCACACCGTCGCGCATGCCGGCGAAGTTCAGGCTCCACCGCTGGGCCTGGGGTTCGTACAGCCGCAGGTTGAGGCCCTCGATGCGCCCGCTCGGGCCGGCGATCCTCAGCTCGACGACGTTGGCGCGCCGATCCATCAGGGGACGCACGACGCTGGTTCCGCTGAACTGGAGCCAGCGGTCGGCGGACTCCGACAGCGGCTCGGCGAGCACGCGCACGGTGGTGCGCCAGTCGCCGATCTCCCAGTCGAAGTCGCGTTGACCGTCCGTGGTCTGCGAGGCGTGTCCGGAGGCGGTGGTCGCGGCCGCCAGTGCAACGGAGAGCACCGCGACGAGGATTCGCTTGTGTGGCAAGGTCATGGCCTGACTATCGGAGCGGAGTCCGGTCGTGGACAAGAAGGCACCTGCAGGTAACCCCTCGCGCCCCAACCCGTTGCCCGGCTGCCCGATGGCCGCCGCGTTCGCCGCGATCGGCGGGAAGTGGAAGCTGACCCTGCTCTACTGGCTCGCCCACGGCGAGACCCACTTCGCTGGCCTGCGCCGCCGCGCCGCCCCGATCACGCCCAAGGTGCTGGCGGAGCAGCTGCGCGAGCTGGAGGCCGACGGACTCGTCGAGCGCGTGGAGACCGGGCCGGTTCCCGCGCCCGTCGTCTACCGGCTCACCCCCTACGGGACAACGGTTCTGCCCGTCGTCGAAGGGGTGAGGGTGTGGGGCGAGGCCCATCTGCGACGCACACAGGGGGAGGCCTCGCCGGCAGTTCCGATGAGCTGCGCGGACATGATCGCCTGATCCCCTCGTGCCCACCGGACGCGGTGGACAGTCCGATCGCGACGCGAACCCGTTGTCACTCCTCCCTTTCCCGGACGGTGGTCATCGAGGTGAGCCCGGACATCTCGAGGATGGGGGAGAGCAACGAGGTCGCGATCAGTTCGGTCCGCTCGGCGTGCGTGAACAGCACGCTCATGCCGGCGCTGTCGATGTAGTGCACCTCGGTGAGGTCGACGACCAGCGGTCCGGTGGTGTCCGTGACAGCGGCCGCGAACGCCTGGGCGTTGCTCAGGTCGATCTCACCCACCGCCCTGATGACGGACCTGCCCTGCGGGTCGACGGTCTTGGTCAGCGTCAGCGGCGTCGTCATCGAGAATCCTCACCTGCATCGTCACGGTGGTACCGGAGGGATCGGGGCGAATGGTGACTTCGTCCATCACCGTCTGCATGATCGCGGTGCCCCGGCCGCGTTTCGTCGCGGGGTCTGTCGTCGGTGGCTTCCAGGTGCCGGTGTCGGCGACGGTCGCGAGCAGCCCGGCGCCACCCGCCGTCTCCACCCGGACCCGGACGGCCTCGCGCGTGGTGTCCCGGTAGGCGTGCTCGATCGCGTTGGTGCACGCCTCCCCGACGGCCAGCAGGACGCTCTGGGCGCGTTTCGCGGAGAGCCCGCATTCCCGCAGCCAGGTGCGCAACGCGTGCCGGGCGTCCCCGAGCCGGCCGGGCTCCGCGGGAAAGGTCATGTCCAGCGGTGCCGGGTGCCGGTACAGGAGCAGGGCCACGTCGTCGTCGTAGCCCCCTTCCGGGGAGAGAGCCGTCATGACCTGCCCTGCGAGGTCTTCCAGCCCGCTCGCGCGGCCCTCCTGGACCGCGTGTGCGGCCTTGTCGATGCCCTCGGTCAGCGAGCTGCGACGGCGTTCGACGAGCCCGTCGGTGTAGGTGAGCAGCGTGGAACGGGGCGGCAGGTGGCACTCGGCCTCCGTGCGCCGCACGCCCAGTTTCACCGCGAGCGGGATCGACCGTCCGCCTTCGAGCAGGTGGGTGGTGCCGTCGGGGAGCGCCAGGATCGCGGGCGGGTGTCCGGCGCTCGAGTAGACGAGGTGTCCGGTGGCGGGGTCGAGGACTCCGCAGAACACCGTGGTGCACAAGGCTCCTGGAACGCCGTCGGCGAAGTGGTCGAGCGCCATGAGGGCGCGTGCGGGCCCGGTCTCCTGCAGCAGCAACGCACGGCAGGCGCTGCGCAGCTGACCCATCACCGCCGCGGCGCTGAGCCCGCGGCCGACGCAGTCCCCGACGACGATGCCGATGCGCTTGTCGGGCAACGGGAACGTGTCGTACCAGTCGCCACCGACCTCGAGCGGACGCGCCGCCGGTTCGTAGCGCACGGCGAAGCCACCGGGCAGGTGCGACGGGCCCAGGATGGCCCGTTGCAACGCCAGCGCCGTCTCCCGCTGCTGGTCGATCTGACGCGCCCGGGACAGGCCCTGCGTGAGATGACCGGCCAGCAACGACAGCAGCAGCTCGTCCTGCTCCGTGAAGTGGGTGTGCGAGTGGAGGTGCAGCCACAGCACCATCGGTCCGTCGGGGTGCTCGACGGTGACGGCGGTGCTGCCGTCCTCCAGGGCGACGGGGGTCAGCGCGCTGTGGTCCTTCAGCGCGTCGAGCGTCGACCGCCGGCGCGCCGGCAGGTCGTCCCAGGCGAGGCGCTCGGTGACGGTGGTGACCCACGGCGTCTCGTGGCGGCCGAAGACGACGGCCAGCACCTGCTCGGTCCGCCACAGCGTCTCCAGGTGCTCGAGCGCACCGGACAGCGCCTCGGAGGCGCTGGTCGCCCGGGACAACC
The DNA here is from genome assembly GCF_033949925.1 of Lentzea kristufekii. NCBI lineage: Bacteria > Bacillati > Actinomycetota > Actinomycetes > Pseudonocardiales > Pseudonocardiaceae > Lentzea > Lentzea kristufekii. The sequence continues at coordinate 308,173 of NZ_JAXAVV010000006.1, read as the reverse complement.
GCACGCTGAGCTCCGCGAGCGCGGCCTCACGCCTGCGGGCGTGGTGGTCTGCGGTGACGTCGCGGAACGTGCCGACCGTGACCGTCCGGCCGCTGTCGGCGTCGCGGGCGGGGTTCATGAGGGCGCTGACCCACAGCCTCCTGCCGTCGCGATGGGTGACCGGGACGGTGTGGCTGCGCTGGTCGCGCCCGGACCGCGCCGCGAACGCGTCGGCGAACTGGCGGTGCGCCTCGGGATCGGTCCGCTCGTCCGGCCACCACGGGTGCGGCACGGCGTAAGGCACGCCGTCCGCCCCGTAGCCGAGGATGTCGGTGAACGCGGCGTTGACCTCGACGACGGTGCCGTCGTCGTCGCAGACGAAGAACGCCTCCTGCAGCGAGTCGATCAGCGCGTCGCGCCAGCGGGCGTGCCGGCCGCGCAACCGGGAGAGGTCGACGTTCGCCCGCACCCGCGCCAGGAGGTCCGCGGCGGCGAACGGCTTGACGAGGTAGTCGTCCGCGCCGGCCCGCAGTCCTTCACCGGACGCCTCCTGCCCGGCACGGGCCGACAACAGCAGCACCGGCACGGCCATCGTGCGCGGGTCGGCCCGCAGGGCGGTGACCAGGGAGAGACCGTCCATCCGCGGCATCATCACGTCGCTGACCACGAGGTCCGGCGGATGAGCGCGCGCCGTCTCCAACGCCGCCTGGCCGTCGTTCACGGCGCGGACCTCGTAGCCCGCCCTGAGCAGCAGCCGGGTGAGGTACTCCCGCATGTCCGCGTTGTCGTCGGCGACGAGCACGGTGGCGGGCACCTGCGGTGCGGTGCCGGCGGCCGCGGTGGGCAGCAGGTCCTCGGCGACGAGGCCGGGATCCGGCAGCCAGCGCAGCGCCTCCTGCACGTAGGGGGCGGCGATGTCGGACACCGTCGGCGGCACGGCCTCCCGCGACAGCGCCTCGGCGGGCAGGTGGTCCGTGCCGAACGGCAGCTCGACGGTGAAGCGGGTGCCCTCGCCCTCCGCGCTGTCGGCCTGGATGGAGCCGCCGTGCAGGTGGACGAGCTCCTGCACGAGCGCGAGCCCGATGCCGCTGCCTTCCCGCGACCGGGACCAGCTGTTCTCGATGCGGTGGAAGCGTTCGAACAACCTGGGGATCTCGTGCCGCGGCACACCGACCCCGGTGTCGCTGACGGTCACGACCGCCTTGCCCGCGCCGCCGCGCACGGTGATGCCGACCGAGCCCTCGACGGTGAACTTGAGCGCGTTGCTCAGCAGGTTCAGCACGACCTTCTCCCACAGGCCGAGGTCGACGTGCACCGGTTCGGGCAGGGGAGAGCAGTCGATCTCGAAGCTCAGTCCCGCCCGCTCCACGGCCGAGCGGAACACGCCGGCCAGCTCCGCGGTGATCGTCGCGAGCTCGACGGGCTGGAAGTGCGCCTGCATGCGGCCCGCTTCGAGCCGCGAGAAGTCCAGCAGGGTGTTGACCAGCTTGCCGAGCCGCAGACCGTTGCGGTGGATGACCTCCAGCTCCTGACCCGCCTGCGGGTCCGCCTGGCCCAGCCGGTCCCGCAGGTCCTGCACCGGGCCCATGATGAGCGTGAGCGGGGTGCGGAACTCGTGGCTGATGTTGGAGAAGAACGCGGTCTTGGCGCGATCGAGCTCGGCGAGCTCCTCGGCACGTCGTTGCTGGGCCTGGAAGTCGTGGGCTCCGGCGATGCCCGAGGCGATGTGGCCCGCGACCAGGTCGACGAACCCGCGGTAGCCGTCGTCGAGCGGACGGTGCCTGTTCAGGCCGGCGACCAGGAACCCGTGCGGTGCGCCGCCCGGCCGTTGCAGCGGCACCACCAGCGCGCCGGAAGGAGGTCTGTTCCAGTCGCCGCCGGGCAGATCGGCGAACCGTTCGCCGTCGAGCTCGACCAGGACGGAGTCGCCGCCCATCACCGCCGCCACCGGCCACACCGGTGACCCGTCCGCGGGGGAGATGGCCGCCGGGGCGACCGGATGACCCGGCGCGATGCCCGTCGTCCCCGCCAGACGGGCGCCGCCGTCGTCGACGAGGTAGATCAGGGTGAACGGCAGGTCCCGCCGGTTGCGCTCGAGCTGCGTGCAGTCGAACGCCAGCACCTCCCGCTCCTCGCGCGCGACGGTGGGATCCGAGCCGAGATCGCGCAGGGTCGCCATCCGCCGTTCACCGATGACGCGCTCGGTCTCCTCGCTGACCACGCACAACATCCCTGCCACCGCACCACGTTCGTCGCGCAGCGGGCTGTAGGAGAAGGTGTGGTAGGTCTCCTCCGAGTACCCCGAGCGCTCCAGGAACAGCAGCAGGGCCTCGTCCCAGGTCGCCCGTCCGGTGCGGAGCACGGTGTCCACCCTGGGCTTGACGTCCTCCCAGATCTCCGCCCACACCTCGGCGGCCGGCCGGCCCAGTGCCCACGGGTACTTGCGGCCCAGCGTGGTGAGGCGATAGGCGTTGTTGCAGAAGAAGGTCAGCTCCGGTCCCCACGCCATCCACATCGAGAACCTGGACGACAGCAGGACGCTGACGGCCGTCCGCAGGCTCGGCGGCCAGTCGCCCGGTGGTCCGAGCGGGGTGGCGGCCCAGTCCACCGCGGCGAGGTCGCGGCCGATCTCCGGGTCCTCGGCGAACACGTCGGTGAGCACGGAACGGTCGTGTTCGTGTCCACTGCCGTCAGAGCGCCCCACCGACCATTCCCTTCGCCAGACCGCGACATGCTGATCCGTCCAGAGTGCAGACACCCGGCGCGGGCCGCACAACGAGCGGTGGCGAGTGTGCGCCGCGCCACCGTCACGCACGTCCATCCGCTTCACCTCTGGCGGAGCACGTCGTGCGTGCTGAGCGTGATCCGGTAGCCGAACAACAGCAGGGCGTGCAGCAGGAACAGCCACAGCCCGAGCGCCGCCACCGCGCCGGGGATCGCCAGGCCACCGTAGGGAATCGACCAGTCCACGGGGATCAGCAGGAACGTCGCGAACCCGTGCAGGAATCCCGTGAGCACCGCTCCCACGGCGACCCCGGCGGCGAGGATCGTCCTGACCGGCAGCGCGACCGGACCGACGAAGGCGAACACCAGGCCGACGGTCACGCAGATCGGGACCATGTCGAGGTGGAACGACAGCACGACTCCCAGCACGGTCGACCAGCCCCCGGCCTCGTAGAGCGGGCCGACCACCGAGGCGAACGCGAGCGGTAGCGCGACCAGCAGGGGCGCGAGCAGGAGCACGGGGAGGAACGCGATCCGCCCGGCCCAGCCGGTCCACTTGGTCGGCCGTTCGCCGGCGGCCTGCACGAGGCTGCGGCGGAGTCCTTCGCCGTAGAGCGACGCGGGGAACAGCGCGGCGGCGAGCAACGGCCAGGAGGTGGTCGTCGCCGCCTCGGCCAGCCCGACCAGTGCGGCGGTGGGGTCGTGGGCCTGTGGCAACGACCCGCCGACCGTGCGTGCGCCGCCGATCACGAGTTCCGGGCCGAAGAGCAATGCCACTCCTCGCAGTGCGAGCAACAGCGGCACCAGGCCGAGCGCGGAGAAGAACGTCAGCCCGGCGGCCCACAGCAGGAGGTCCCGGCCGCGCAGCGCGCTCGACGTAGCCGCTGCCACGGCGCGGAGTACATGCATGATCGGGAAGTACCCGAACCTGCGTGAAGTCATCCACCGGCCTACCGTGGTGGCGTGACCGGTGACGAGGCGAACCCAGTCGACGGGTGGTCCCGGCTGCACGGTGAGGACGTGTCCGCGAGCAGGCTCGTCGTCGGCTGGCTGCGGTTCGTGCACGCGCTGGCCCGTCCGCTCGACCGCGTTCCTCCCGATCTGTTGTCGGTGGCCGGTGTGGTGGTCGCGGCGGGCGCGGTCGCCGCCGCCGGTGCGGGTGGACGGTGGCCCCTGCTGGCGCTGCTGCTGGTCGTGGCGACCGGAGTGCTCGACGGACTGGACGGCGCGGTCGCCCTGCGCACCGGCCGGGCGCGGCCGCTGGGCGCGGTGGTGGACGCGGTCGCCGACCGGCTGGCGGACCTGTCGCTGGTGCTGGTCCTGCTGGTGCTCGGGGTCGAGGCGTGGTGGTGCGCCGCCATCGGGGTGACCGTGTTGCTGCACGAGTACGCGCGGGCGAAGGCGCAGGCCGTCGGGATGGCCTCGGCCGGTGCGATCACGGTGGCGGAGCGCCCGATCAGGGTGATCGTGGTCGCGATCGCCTGTGCGGGAACGGGTCTGGCGCCCGGCGGCACACCGGGCACCGGGTGGAGCTGGGCCGTCGTGTCGGCACTGGTGTGGGCGGCGTGCGCCGTGGCCGGGTTCGGTCAGCTCGCCGCCGGCATCCGGCGAGAGCTCACGGGCCGGCCGTGGACGGGGCCGTTCGCGTCAGGCCGGTCCGATCATGCGGGCGACGATCCGCGCTGACATCGCCACGAGCGGCAGCCCGCCGCCGGGATGCGCCGAGCCGCCGACGAGGAACAGTCCGGGAACGGGAGCGCGGTTGGCCGGCCGGAGCAGCGCTGCCCGCGGTCCGTTGGACGACGAGCCGTAGATCGACCCGCCGACGGCTCCCGTGTCGCGCGCCCAGTCGGCCGGTGTGCGGACCACGCGCCACCGCACCCGGTGCCGGACGTCCAGCCCGCGGTCGGCCATCACCCGCAGGACGCGGTCGGCGTAGGAGTCGGCGAGACCTGGCGTGGTCCAGTCGACGTCTCCGTGCCGTGGCGCGTTGACCAGCACGAACCACGCCTCGTCTCCCTCGGGCGCGACAGCGGGGTCGTCCGGTGCGCACACGTAGATCGCCGGGTCCGGTACGGGGCGCGGGTGCCGGCCGAAGATGGAGTCGAACTCGGCGTCGTAGTCGGCGGGGAACGACACGCGGTGGTGCACGGGTTGCGGGGACTTCCCCTGCAGCGCGAGCAACAGCACGAACCCCGACAACGACGGCTGAGTCTTGCGCAGCATCCGGTGCGGACGGTGCGAGCGCCGGTCGCTGAGCAGGTTTCCATAGAGATGTTCGGCGTCCACATCGGACACCACGACGTCGGCGGGCTGTCGTTCCCCGTCCCGCAGGCGCACGCCGGTGACTCCGCCGCTGCCGGACTCCACGGCGGTGACGGTCGCGGTGAAGCGGAAGCGCACTCCGAGGTCGACGCAGCGGCCGTACAGGGCGTCGCCGAGCCTGCGCAGCCCGCCATGCACGTACCAGCCGCCGAACCGCTGCTCGATGAACGGGATCACCGTCATCAACGCGGGGGTGCGGCGCGGGTCGGAGCCGCTGTAGGTGGCGTAGCGGTCGAGGAGCATGCGCAGCCGGGGATCGCTCAGCCGTCGCTCGCCCAGTCCGCGCAGCGTGCGCCACGGCGCGATCGCCATCAGGTCGCGGACGCTCGCCGACCGGCGCAGCAGATCCCCCACACCGCTCAGCGGGTTCTGCAGCACCGGTTCGCCGACGAGGTCCCACAACCGTTCCGCATCCGTGAGCACCGCCCGCCACTGCCGGGCCGCCTCAGGCCCGAACGCGTCGGTCAGCGCGGCCTCCACGTGCTGCTCGGCGTGCGGCATGTCGAGCTCGGAGCCGTCGGGGAAGCGGTAGCGGCAGGTCGGCTCCACCGGCACGATCTCCACGAGGTCGTCGAGCGGTGCGCCCGTGGCCGCGAAGAGGTCGCGGTAGACGTGGGGGAGGGTCAGCAGCGACGGTCCGGTGTCGAACGTGAAGCCGTCGCGCTGCACCGTGCCGAGCTTGCCGCCGTGGCCGGCAGCCTGCTCGTACACCGTCACCTCGTGTCCGGACTTCGCCAGCCGCGCGGCCGCGGCCAGTCCTCCCATGCCCGCGCCGACCACCGCTACCCGTGCCACGTCAGCTGCTCTCCCGCAACGATCGGCCCTTCCAGTGCAGCCGTCCTGCCCGCCGGGCTCGCCACGACCGCGCGACGAGCGTGAGCAACAACCCCACCGACACGGGGTGGGCCAGGGCGTCGGGCCACACCCGTCCACCGGTGTGCCGTGCCGTCACGGCCCTGGTGAGCACCCCCGCCGCGTATCCGACGGCACCGGCGCGCGACCCCGTGAGCGCGGCGATCGGCGGCAGGACGTACAGCCACGCGAGCACGACCGACAGCGCCGCCGCGGCCGCCGGGGTGCCGGTCGCGGACCACAGCGACTTCTCGTACCCGTCCCGGACCTCCGCCCAGTCCTCGTACATCCGGCAGACCGCCACGGTGCTGCCGTCGACGACCACGCCGCGGCCGCCACTGCGCTTGACCGCACGCATCAGGGCGATGTCGTCGAGCACCGCCGTGGCGATCCCCGCGAAACCTCCACTGCGCTGATAGGCGGCGGTGTCCACCACGAGGAACTGCCCGTTCGCCGCGGACAACGACGGCCTGGGGGAGCGTTCGGCCAGTCGCAACGGCAGGAACACCAGCCACGACCACTGCAGCAGCGGCTGGACGAGACGGGCCCCGGCACCGTCGGCGAGCTGGCGCGGGAACGGCGACACCACGTCGAGGTCGTTCTCGCGCAACATCGCGACGGCCGCGGCGACCGCATGTGGCGCGAGCACGACGTCCGCGTCGACGAAGACCAGCACGTGACCCTCTGCCAGTTCGGCCAGCCGGGCGCAGGCGTGGGGCTTGCCGGGCAACCCGGCAGGCGGCGCATCGCCCGTGACGACACGCAGTCGCGGGTCGTCACCCGCCACCAGGCGCACCTCGTCGGCGGTGCCGTCGGCCGAGCCGTCGTCGAGCACGATGATCTCCAGCTCGGGCACACCGCGCTGAGCCCGCAGCGACCTGATGGTCGGCGCGATCCGGTGCGCCTCGTCCCGCGCCGGTACCAGCACCGACACCTTTTCCTGGCACTGAGGCGGATCCGCCGCCGGCACCCGCATCAGCCGCGCGTTCACAAGAGCGTGCGCCGCGGCCACAAGAGAGCCGACGGCGGCAGAACGCACCGCGGCGCCGAGAAGTCTCCTCACCGATGTGCCCGCCACAACGTGAACGCGAACGGCACGGCCACCGCTCCCATGAGCAGACCGGCGACGAGGGACACCGCGGGCCGGTCGAAGAACGCCGCGTGCGCCCACACCGAGGAACCGTAGGTCCACAGGTACAGCACCGGACCCGGCCCCGCCCGCAGGTCGAGCTCCCTGGTGACGCGCGGCCGGCCGACGCTCCAGTGCAGAGCGGTGATCATCAGCGCCGCGACCAGCAGCCAGCCGGCGTAGTTGGTCAGCGGGACACCGTCCACACCGGGCAGTGCGGGACTGGGATCGGCCCACACCCAATGCCCGGCGTCGACCATCTGCGGATCGAGGAACACGTCCCACGACGCCAGGGCCCACGCGCCGACCACGACGACCAGCCAGGCCGGGCGGTCCACCCGCACCCAGGCCGCGAGCGACCGGCCGACGAGCAACGCCGGCCAGCACATCATCACCCACGCGAGGGCCACGACCATCGGCACTCCGGCGACGTCCAGGCCGAGCGTGCCCGAGTAGCGGTAGTCGCCGAACGGAAAGCCCGTGTGCACGCCGACGGTCTCGGCCAGCAGACCGCCGCCTCCGGCGATCACCACCAGCAGGGCCGCCGCTCGCGGTCCGAATCGGGCGAAGGCGTCGCACACCGACGCCACGGCGAACGCGATCACCGACGCCACCGTTGTGAAGAGCCTCGCCTCCGGCTCTGTCATGGAATAGACGATCTGCGCCAGCACGACGAGCGCACCGCAGATCCACGCCACGGCGCGCAAAGCACCGACGTATTTGCGAGCCACGACATCTGAGGCGCCGCGTTCGACGCCGACGTTCACGCAGACCTCCGCCGGCGCGCAGCCGCACGCAGGAGCGGGACACGGCCTTCCACCGGCACCGTCCAGAGGTCGGTCCCGGTCACACCCCACCGGCCGAGCAGCTGGTTGGCGGCGGCGAAACCGGTCGTCGCCGCGCGCTCCATCAACGCCACCGGCAGGTCGATGCGCACGAGATCTCCCGCCAGCACCAGGAAGTCGTCCGGCGTGCTCACCCGAGGCCTGTCCTCGTAGCCGCCCGCGGGGAACAACGGGCAGTCGGACCGCCACTCGTGCCGTTCGTCGATCACGATGGCGCCCTTGGTCTCCGGGTAGACCTCGGTCAGCTGCTCCCAGAGGCGCAGCCTTGCCTCGCGTTCGTCCACATCGGATGGTATGGCGTAGCCGTGCAGCTCCACCACCGAGCCACCTGTGCGCGCCGCCCAGGCCCTCGCCTCGTGTTCGTAGGCGTCGAGCACACTCACGTTGTCGAGCAGGTCGTACCCGCTGGTGCCGATGAAACCCGGCCGGTCGACCGGCCGGTCCAGCCAGTACCGCGACACCAGGAACGGTGGCGCGGTCCGCAATCCCGCCACCTGGGCACGCCAGCCGGCGTCTCCCAGGTCCGGTGACGACCGCACGATCCCACGCAGTCCTTTCACGTCAGCGGCGAGCACCACGGCGTCGGCGTCGACCACACCGTCTCCGGTGGTGACGGTGAAACGCCTTGCCCCGCCCCGTTCCACCGACTCCACGTCCACACCCGTGCGCACCTCGGCGCCCAGTTCGACGAGGCGGTGGCCGAGCGGATCCCACAGGCCGTGCGGGAACGGGTCCGCCGCGACGTCGAAGAGCAGTCCCTCGTTCGACCCGAGGAAGTAGATGTGGAACATCACGGCGAGCTCGGCGGCCGACATGTCCCGCGGATGCGCGAAGAAGCTGCGGGAGAACACTTCGAACGCGAGTGCGTGCGCGGCCTCCGGGAACCGGACGCGTTGCAGGTACTCGGCGGCGTCGATGCCGTCGAGCTCGTCGTAGACGCCCGGCACGGACACGTCCAGCAGTTTCAGCGCCGCCTCGGGGTTCATGTCCGGCAGATCACGCCAGCGGAACGTCGGGCTGCGCCGCAGGAACGCCAGCACGTTCCACGGCGCTGTCGTCGGCATGCCGGCGAACGAGTCGCGGTCGCCCCGCGCGTGCCACAACGGGTAGTCGGCCATCGGCGTGAGCGCACGGCCGTCCGGATCGACGCGCCTCAGCAGCGCGCGCAAGTTGTAGTACTGCCGGAAGAACGCGTGGAAACCACGGGTCATCGTGACGTCGCTGCCGTCCGCCAGCCGCGTGCGCCAACCGCCGACCCGCCCGCCCAAGTACGACTCACGTTCGTACAGCACGACACGCGCGCCGCGTTCCGCGAGCAAAGTGGACGCTGCGAGACCCGCGATGCCACCGCCCACCACGGCAACCACCGGCACGTCGCCGGTGAGGCGGGGACGTCCCGCCGGTGCGGGAATCCGCACCGCCTTGCGATCCTTCATCAGGTTCCTGTTCAGGCTTCGCGGTCCTGGTCGACGGCGATCACGCCGAGCACCTCGTCGAACGACTCGTACAGGCCGTCCGGAACGGAGTGCAGCGCGTGCACGGTGTCCTCGTCGGCGTTGTTGCGTGACGCGTGGTCGACCAGCTGCCCCTTGTCCGCGGGGTAGGTCACGTCATCCAGCGCGGTGCGCAGGCGGTCGACTGTCGTCGTGTCGCTCATCGTTCTCCTCCAACTCGGCTCCTGACGCCTCCGGTTACCCACGCTTTCCCGCTGCTAACGTGCAAGCGCCGTCAGCCGGCGCGGCTCAGCCCAGCTGTCCCTGGAGCATGCTGGTTCCGTGCTCCTGCTGACCCCACCGTTGTGCGGACACGTCCACCACGCGGTAGGTGTTCAGGTCGACGGTCTCCGGTACCGGCATGTCGGCCTGGCCGTTCGCGAGCACGCCCAGCGGGATCATCGTGGTCACGCCGTCGAAGAGCCACACCTGGTACAGCCCGTCCGGTGCGGGCATGCCGTCGACGGAGACGCGCAGCACGGTGCGGCCGCCGGTGCGAACGACCCGTGCGCTGCCGCGAGCAGTGTCGGGAGCCGTCGTGAGCCGGGCCAGGTCCACCTGGGCCAGCACCTGCTCGGAGATCGCCGGATCGGTCGTGAACCGGTCGACCGCGACCGCGCCTGCCGCGCCGATGACGGCCGCCGCGGCCGCGACGGCGAGCAACGTACGCCACCGATGAGGCCGGAGCGGGACGACGGACGAGGTGTCCTGCCCGGTGTCGGCGGCGATGCGGGCCCAGACGTCCTCGGAAGGCAGGGACAGGTCGCGTTCCACGCGGGTCTCGCGGCCGAGGGTGGCGACCTCGCGGAGTGCCGCCAGTTCGGAGCGACAGGTCGCGCAGGCGCGCAGATGGTCCTCAACGGACTCGTCCGGCACCGGCTCGCCGAGGGCCAGCAACGTGAGCAGGCCGGGGTCAGCGTGCGCCACCGTCCACCTCCCAACGCTGCCTGAGCCTGGTCATCCCGCGGCGCAGATGGCTCTTCACCGTGCCCAGCGGCAGGCCCGTGGTCGCGGCGATCTGCTCGTGCGTGAGGTCGTCGTAGAAGGCCAGGAGCAGCACCTGTCGTTGCTGGGGCGGCAGCTCGCCGATGGCCTCCAGCACCACCATCCGGTCGACGATCCGTTCGGGTCGCACGGGTTCGTCGGACGGTGAGCCGCCGCCGGTGCTGTGCAGCACCCGGACGACGTGCTCGTCGCGGGTGTGCGACCGCAGCAGGTCGATCGCACGGCGGCGGGCGATGGTGAGCAGCCAGACGAGCAGGCTGCCCTTGGCGGGGTCGAAGCTCTCCCTGCTGCGCCACGCCGTCACGAACGTCGTCTGCACCACGTCCTCGGCGTCCGCACGCGACGGCAGGCTCGACGACGCCACCCGCAGCACCGCGGGGGCGTAGCGCTCGTAGACCGCGCGCAGCGCGCCTTCGTCGCCGGCGACGAAGGACTTGGTCGTCTCGTCGACGGTGTCGGCGGCGCCGGTCATCACGGTGACCACCGCGGGCAAGATCCCACCACCTGACCGAATCCAGAGGCCGCGGACGGGGTTCGCCCGACGGCCGGGGCAGGTCCGCCCGCGACGCTGCGGGCGGGCCCGGACCGGGAAGACCTCAGCGCAGGACCGGGTTGCCGTACCCGATGACGAGTCCCGCGGTGAACGCCGTCACGCCGAACGTGGTGTTCAGCACCGACGCGGCACCGGGCGTGAGCGCGAGCGTGACACCCTGAGGCGTGGCGGCGCCGATGGTGAACAGGTCGGCGCGCTGCCGGAAGTTCACCAGGCCGGACAGCACCCCGCTGTTGAGGTCGATCGTGTAGTTGGTCAGGTACAGCCGAGTGTGTCCCGCCTGCAGCACGAGCCCGCCGACGTGCTCGATCGTGCCGTCGGACGGGTCGCCGACGATGGCGAAGCTGATCGCCGATCCCGTCCTGCCCGCGAAGACGGGTTTCACCTTGACGCCCAGCGAGGTCAGCGCCGCCGCGGCGGCGGGGTCGAGCGTCAGGTCGGTGCGCCCCTTGAAGAAGTTGCCCCACGCCTTGCCGTTCGAGGTCGCCGCGGAGGCCGGGGCGGCGGTGGCGGGTGCGGCCAACGCCGCGCCACCGGCGAGGGCGATGCCGAAGGCGACTGCGGCAGCGATCATGCGGTTGCGCATCGAAAGCACTCCTCATTGGTCGTGCGGAACAGTTCACGAGGGGTACGACCGGTACTGCCTCCGCGGATGCACCTGCCGCAGAATTTCCCGGTGTCGTCGAGCAGTGGCGATCGAGGAGCTTCAGCATCAGGACGTCCCTGACAGCCGGTGGTAGAGCGCCGCGAACGGGTCCGCGACGGCATCGATGTGGAACCTCTCACGCACGGTTCGCTGCCCGGCTGCCGCGATCGGTGCGGTCGCCGCGCCGAGACCTACGGCCTGCGCCAGCCCCTCGCCCAGTGACCGTGCGGTCGAGGTGTCGATCAGGAACCCGTTGCGCCCGTGGTCGACGTAGCAGCGCAGGCCACCGCGCTGCGGGCCGACCGCGAGCAGCCCGGCTTCCATCGCCTCCAGCACCGCGATGCCGAACTCCTCCTTGGCGCTGGCGCAGGCGTAGACGTGCGGTGCGCCGGAGGACGGCGCCGTGGCCGCCAGTTCGTGTTGCAGCCGCCTGATGTCGTGGTTCGACCAGGCGGACAGGACCGCGAGCCGTCCGCGTGCCGAAGGCGCGGAACGGGACAGTTCCAGCACTTCGTCGAGCACCGCCTGCTCGTCCGGTGTCCGGTCGGTGGAGGAGCCACCGATGATCACCAGAGCGGTCGAGCGGTGCAGACCCGCCTCCAGCCAGGCGCGCACCAGCAGTGGCTGCTGTTTCATGGCGTGCAGCCGTCCCACGTTGAGCAGGACGGGCAGGCCTGCGGCGGAGGCGTCGAGACGGGGGAGTGCCGCCGGTGCGAACAACTCCCGCACCAGCGGGTGTCCGGTGGGTGCCGGTGACGGTGCGATGCCTTCTTCCAGCGCGCACAACGTCGCCGGATCGAGCCGCGGGAAGTGCGTCAGCACCTCGTCCTGCTTGCCACCGATGGTGATCACCTGGTCAGCGCGCTCGACCAGGTGGTCGGCCGCGCGCACGCGGTGCAGGTCGAACCGCATGGCCGCGAGGTCCGCGGTGCCCTCCGGATGACGCTCGGCCAGGTGCCGGTGCGGGTCCGGGGTGACGGTGAACACGAGCTTGGCGCCGAGCAGCCGGGCGGCGTCGGCCACCGCGAGGGACCCGTCGTCGGAGTAGCGGACGTGCACGACGTCCGGTGCCAGACCGCACTGCCGCAGAAGTCTCGTGAGCCACCAGGTGATTCCCGCCCGATGACGTGCCATGTCCGGCTGAGCGGGTGCGACCGGCGAGTCGACGGGCACGTGCACCGTCCAGTGGTCGCGCCCGGCGTCCTTCCGCACGGTCACGGTGGTCGGCTCCGGTGCGAGCACCACGGTGACCACACGACCGATGTCCTCGCGCCGCACCAGCGCGTCGGCCAGGGAGGCGAGGAACACGGTGAGACCGCCGCTCGCGCCCTCTCCCGGCCGGGCCGTTCCGCCGATGAGCATCGACTGCGCGACCGTCGGCCCGGTCGCGGGCGGGGCCACCGGCAGCGAGATGTCGTCATGCAGAACGTCGAGCATCAGTTTTTCATAGGGGGAGCGGGGATCGGCGTCGACCGGCTCACCCAGCGCGTCCAGGTAGCGCCACAGCGCCGGACCCGTGGCGATCGCGCGTGCCTCGCCGGGGTTCAGCGGCGTGAGCCGGTGCAGTGTGGACGCGTCGAGCAGCCACGTGGTGACCTCGCCGTCCTCTGTGGACATGATCGCCCGGCGGACCTCGGCGGTCGTCGCGTGAGCGCCGTGCGTCTGCACGGTCGCGGGGATCTGTTCGCAGGTAAGGGAGAAGGTGGCCGGACGTGGATCGCGGAGAAGGGTCGCGATCAGCTCGTGTGGGCTCGGAACTTCGGTCTCGGCCCCTCGGGATTCCAGTGCTCGCTGTACCTCGTGATGTGTCCGCACCTCTGGTGTTCGAACCGAACGGGCCGGTCGGATCGAACTAATTTTCAGTCACAGCAACAAGGAGGAGCCCGGTGCCGGGATTCGTCGTGGTCAGTCCGCCCTTCCGCTCGCACGCCCAGCCCATGTCCGTGTTCGCCACGTCCCTGAGCACGGCGGGGGCTCAGGACGTGACGTTCGCCTGTGGCGCGGAGTTCGCCGATCTCGCGCCCGATGTTCCTTTTGAGGACTTGAGAACCACGCGCGACTCGAACAGCGGCATCGCCGAGCGAACCGCGCAGGACGCACGCTCGGCCCGTGATGTCACCGACTTCCTCGAAGCCACGAAAGGAGGTGCGGCGGCGGCACTGCTGGCGCAGACGCGGCGGCGCAGAGCGGATCCACTGGCCGCGCCGGACCAGGTGTTGCACGCTCTTCGTTCGCTGCACGACCGGCTGCGGCCGGACTGGTACGTCGTGGACCAGATCGACTACGCCACAACACTTGCCTTGCACGCACTCGATCTGCCGTTCGTGTCTTACGTCACCGGGCATCCGACGTACTTGGTCGCACAGGACGACCAGTTCTTCGGACTGCCGCAGGTGTGGCCGTCCGCGGTGCGCCCGTCACCGGAGGAACTCGCTGAACTGGCCGCAGAAGTGCGCCTCACCGATCGCGCTCTCACCGCCGCGTTCACGAAGTTCCTGCGCGACTTCGCCCCGCGGCCGGTGCCGCCTCGCGCGTTCGCCATGACCTCCTCCCACGCCGCGGTCGTGAACTACCCGGAACTGCCCTGGCTGCCGCCGTTGCCGGCACATCAGGAGCAGATCTTCCTGGGCCACTGCACGGCTCCCGAACCACTCGACGACGCGTGGCTCGATCGCGTGCGCGGACGCCAGGTGGTCCTCGTCGCGCTCGGCACGTTCCTGTCCGCACGACACGATGTTCTGCGCACGGTCGTCCGCGGAGCCTTGCAGATCCCCGACCTGACCGTGGTGGTCGCCGCGGGAGGCCGTGTGGCCGAACTGGCTGATCTGGCCACCGATCCGCGTGTGGTCCTGGAATCCGTCGTTCCTCAGCGCGCGCTGCTGCCGCACGTCGCCGCGATGGTTCACCACGGTGGCAACAACTCCTTCACGGAATGTCTCCAGGCGGGGGTTCCCGCGGTGGTGCTGCCGTTCTCCAGCGACCAGTTCTGCATCGCCCACGACGCCGAGCGGACGGGCGCGGGAGTGTGCCTCGATCCCAACACCGCCGCACCGCAGGACGTGACGAAGGCGCTGCGGTCGTTGCTGGAGGAACCCGAACCGTTCGCGGTGTTGCGCGACAACGTCCGAGCCGCCGGTCCTGACCGGGGCGCCGCACGACTGCTGGACGTGCTGCATCGTTGATGGGACAACGCTTCTGGCTCATGTCGTCAGACGTTCGTGCCGAAGAGCGCGTGCAACCGCTCCAGGGACCGTTCCATCGACACCAGGTTGCGCCTCGGGACGGGGGAGAGGTCGAAGAACAGAGGAAGGCGCGCGGTCGACCAGTCGAACGTCTCCGTGACCTCCGTGGTGCCGTCGGCGAGCGGTGTGAGCCGCCACCGCCAGCGGTGCCCGTTGATGTGGCGCCACGCGATCAGCCGGTCCTCCTCGAACTCGACCACGGTGTTCTCGATCCGGTACGCCAGGCCGATCTTCATGTCCATGCCGAACGCCGATCCGAGCGCCAGCCTCTCGGGCGCACTCGGCCGCGGCGCGCGGACGGACCCGGATCCGTCGATCAGCGGGTGCTTCGACGGGTCGGCCAGCAGGTCGAAGATCCGGTCGGCGGTCGCGTGCACGGTCCTGGTGGCGGAGACGCTTCTCTTGGGCACCTTTCCAGCCAAGCACCGGCGACCGGAGCTTGCATGATGAGCGGCCAGGTCACAGGTACGCGCGCGGTTTGTTCAGTGCGCTGAGCATCTGCATAATGCTCAGCGTGCTGAACGATTTGTCCTGGCCGCGCCGCCTGGCGGCCGCGGCCTGCGTCGGCGTTCCGCTCGTCCTCCTGGTCGCCGGGTGGGGGCCGTTGACCGCGGGGCACCCCGCTCACCTGGTGCTGTTGGGCGTGGCCGCCGTTGGTGGCGTCGCGCTCGCGTTGTGGCGGCGAACGCCGTCGTGGCTGGTCGTGGCGTCCGCGGTCGTCCTGCTCGCACCGCTGCTGTACCTCCAGCCGTTCCGGGCGACTCAGGACGGGGACGGCGCGACGGTGCTGCGGCCGGACGGTCCGGTGCGGGCCGGACTGGTGTTCCACCCCGGTGCGAGGGTGGACTACCGCGCCTACCTCCCGCTGCTGCGTCGCGTGGCCTCGCAGGGATTCCTGGTGGTCGTGGTGAAGGAACCGCTGAACATCGCACTGCTGAGCGGCGACACGGCGGCGCTGCGTGCCGAACACCCCGAGGTACCGGTCTGGGCGGTCGGCGGGCACTCCCTGGGAGGCGTGGCCGCGGCACGGGACGTCCTCGCGGACTCGTCGGTGCGGGGCTTGGTGCTGTGGGCGTCCTACCCGGTCGACGACCTGTCAGGTCGCGATGGGCTCGACGCGTGGTCGATCCACGGCCAGCAGGACGGCTTCACGACACCGCAGGACGTCGCCGACTCGCGGAACCTGCTGCCGGCGGACACGCGGTTCGAACAGGTTTTTGGGGCCGTGCACGCGTTCTTCGGCGACTACGGCGACCAGCCGGGCGATGGCGTCCCGACCGCGTCCCGGGCCGAAGCCCAGGACAAGATCGTCGCCCACACCACGGCCGCCCTCGCCGAAACGGGTCGTTCGGTTTCCGCGATTCGTAATAACTGACCACCCTGGACTGCGGCACGATCACACCATGCCCGGAATTCGTGTCACGGCTGTCTCGTTCGCTCTGCTCGCCGTCCTGGCCGCGTGCGGCAGCCCGGCGAGCTCACCCGGTCCCGCGTCGGCTCCGCCGGCCACGTCCTCGGCGAGCACCGTGCCGTCGTCGAGCGGCACCTCCGCGGTGGCGGCCGCGCCGGAGCAGCTGAAGTTCACCGCCAAGACCGTCGACGGCAAGGACATCTCCGGGGCGGATCTCGCCGGCAAACCGGTCGTGCTGTGGTTCTGGGCGCCGTGGTGTCCCAAGTGCCAGCGGGAAGCGCCGGGCATGGCCGCGGCCGCGAAGGAGCACGGCGAGAAGGTCACGTTCCTCGGCGTCGCCGCGCAGGACCAGGTGCCGGCGATGCAGCAGTTCGTGCAGCGGTACGGGCTGCAGTCGTTCCAGCACGTCGCCGACGTCGACAGCGCGGTGTGGAAGCGCTTCGGCGTGACCGCCCAGCCCGCCTACGCGTTCGTCAGCGCGGGAGGGAAAGTGGAGATCGTGACGAGCCAGCTGTCCGAGCAGGACCTGAAGCAGCGGCTGAGCGCGCTGGCATGACGCAGACACTGCTGGTGGCCTTGGTGGCCGGCATGGTCGCCACGGTCAACCCGTGCGGGTTCGCGATGCTGCCCGCCTACCTGGCACTCGTCGTGACCGGTGCCAGCGAGCAGTCCCGTGCCCGGTTGCTGACCAGGGCCGTCGTGTCCAGCGCGATGATGACGCTCGGGTTCGTCACCGTGTTCGGCCTCTTCGGCCTGGCCTTCTCGGTGGTCGCGTCGTCGGTGCAGCGCTACCTGCCGTTCGTGACCGTCCTGATCGGACTCGCGCTCGTCGTGCTGGGCGTGCTGCTGGTGCTGGGCCGGGAGATCACGGTGCTGGTGCCCAAGCCGGCCAGGGGAGCACCGAACCGGCACGTCGGGTCGATGTTCGGCTACGGCGTGGCGTACGCGATCGCGTCGCTGTCCTGCACCATCGGCCCGTTCCTCGCCGTCGCGGGGTCGACGCTGCGCAGCGGCGAGGTGCTGGACGGCGTCACCGCGTTCCTCGCCTACGCGGCGGGCATGGGCCTGGTGGTGACCGTGCTCGCGGTCGCCACCGCTCTGGCCAGCGACGTGGTGACGCGACGGGCCCGGTCGCTGCTGCCGCACGTGTCCCGGCTGGGTGGCGTGCTGCTGGTGCTCGTCGGGGCGTACGTGGCGTACTACGGCGTGTACGAGCTGCGGCTCTTCTTCGGAGACGGCGACCCGGTCGATCCGGTGGTCGACGCCGCTGGACGGCTGCAGGGGTTGTTCGTCGACTGGTTCGCCACGATCGGACCGGTGCCGTTCGTCGTCGTGCTCGCGGTGCTGGTGGCGGGCAGCGTGGTGCTCGTCCGGCGGCGCAGCCGGACGCGATGAGTCAGCGGTGCAGCACCAACAGACGCCCGAGAAGGCCCACGGCGAACATCGCCAGTCCGGCGATCACGGACGGCAGGGGCAGGGTCGCGACGAGCGTGACGCAGCCGGCGGCGCCGAGCACGTTGAGCGCGCGGGGCCAGCGGCGTTGATCGTCCGGCTGGCTCGCGGCGGAGAGGTTGGCGATCAGGTAGTAGACCAGCACGCCGAACGACGAGAACCCGATCACGGACCGCAGGTCGGTGGTGAACACGAGGACGCTGACGACGACGGCAAGCGCGATCTCCGCGTGGTGAGGCACCTGGTAGCGGGGGTGGACTGCCGCCAGCCAGTGCGGCAGGTCGCGGTTGCGGGCCATCGCGAGGGTGGTCCGGCCGACACCGGCGATGAGCGCCAGGAGCGCGCCGAGACTGGCCAGCGCCCCGCCGATGCGGACCACCGGGGCCAGACCGGGTGAACCGGCGGCCGTGATGGCCTCGGTCAGAGGCGCTGCTGCTGCGGCGAGCCGGTCGGGGCCCGCGGCGAGCAGCGCGGCGCCGCCGACGAGGACGTAGACGACCACGGTGATGCCCAGGGCGATCGGGATGGCACGGGGGATCGTGCGCTGCGGATCGCGGACCTCCTCGCCCATGGTCGCGATGCGGGCGAACCCCGCGAAGGCGAAGAAGAGCAGCCCGGCTGCCTGCAGCGTTCCGTAGATCCCGCCGGTGCCCAGCGCGCGCCAGCCCCCGAGGTTGTCGGCGGTCGCCGCGCCTCCGACCGCGATGCCGACGAGGATGGTCGCGAGGGCGATCAGCGTGGCGGTGACGAGGACACGGGTGAGGGCGGCGGTTCTGGTGACACCGCGGTAGTTGAGCGCCGCGAGACCGATCACGCCCGCGACCGCGACGAGCCGTTGTGCCCACCAGGGGCCGGGGACGGCGTAGGTGGCGAACGTGAGCGCCATCGCGGCGCAGGACGCGGTCTTGCCGACGACGAAGCCCCAGCCCGCGGTGAACCCCCACCAGTGGCCGAGCTGTTCGCGGCCGTAGACGTAGGTACCGCCGGACGTCGGGTAGGTCGCGGCGAGCTGCGCGGAGGCGGTGGCGTTGCAGTAGGCGATGACCGCCGCGATCACCAGGCTGATCAGCAACCCGGTGCCGGCGGCCCGCGCGGCGGGGCCGAAGGCGGCGAAGACCCCGGCGCCGATCATCGAGCCGAGGCCGATGACCACCGCGTCCCTCGTGCCCAGCCGGCGCGCCAGCCCTGGTGCAGGTGAAGTCACCGTACGTCCTCACGTTCCCGGTCGTCGTGCCGATTCTCGTCGTGCGCCGCGGAGGTCATCGCCGTGGCTGGAACAGTTCGACGAAGTTCCCGGCGGGATCGATCAGCAGGATCTGACTGCCACCGGGCCCGGTGACGACGTCGTTGCGGAAGCGGATCCCGGCCTGGCGCAGCCGGGCGACCTCGGCGTCCAGGTCGTCCACGACCAGGTGGATCCGGTTCCAGCCACCCGCCACGGGAACCTCGCCGTCCGGCATGGGACGCCCGCCGGAGCTCGCCGGACCGGACAGCAACAGCCGCAACGGCCCGCGCACGACGTCGGCGAAGGCCGGAGCCGCCGACGAGCGCAGGGTGAACCCGAGATGGGTGGTGTAGAAGTCGACAGCGGCCTGGACGTCGTCGACCAGGTAGCGCACTTGCGCGAAGTCCTCGGTCATGATCGCGTCTCCTGTGTGTGGGCGAGGTTCTGCAGCAGGAACCCGATTCGGGTCGACAGCTCCTCCGCCGCGCGGCTGAAAGCGGGGCGACTGGCCTCGGGGGTGGCACCCGCCGCGGACGGGTCGGGCATGCTCCAGTGCACGAGATCGGAAGTGCCCGGGAACTCCGGGCACACCTCCCTGACCTTGTCGCAGAGGCTGATGACGTGGTCGAAGCGCTGCCCGGCGAACTCGTCGAAGTGTTTGCTGCGGTGCCCGGACAGGTCGATGCCGTACTCGCGCATCACCACGAACGCGTTGGGGTGCAGCGGTTTCGGGTGGCTGCCCGCACTCATGACCTCGACCTGCGGCGCGCGGCGGCGCAGGAGCGCTTCGGCCATCTGGGAACGGGCGCTGTTGCCGGTGCACAGGAACAGCATCCTGCCCCGGACCGCGCCTTCCGCCGGTGGTGGCGGCGGCACGAGTTCCAGGGCCGGGTGCAGGCCCTGCCCCGTGTCGGCGAGCAACTCCGCGCACCGGCCGAGGTCGAGGCGGTAGTAGGTGTCGCGGCCATCAGCGGAGCTGCGGCGACCGGTGACCAAGCCCCCGGAGCGCAGCTTGCGCAGGTGGTAGGACACCAGGCTCTGCGGCTGGCCCACGGCGGTGATCAGATCGCCGACCCGCTGGTCGCTCCGGGCCAGCTCGCGCAGCAACTCCCAGCGCAGCTGCTCCCCGGCGAGGCGGAGGAACTGCGGTGCGCCCGGAGTTCGGCGGTCGGTGGCCACGCGCCGAAACTACATCAATCCAGGTTGATTGAACACTCCTGAACTGCAAGGCGCTCAGCGGTCGGTCTGCTGCTTCGCCCAGTGGGCGAAGGGGGTCATCGGGATGCCGAAGCGGGCCGCGACCGCCGGGTCGGCGGCGATCTCGGTGTCGTTCATGCCCGCCTGGTTGGCCAGGAGCTGAGGCAGCATGCCGCGGGCCTCGCCCTGCTCGACGGTGACGTGCTCCACGTGCGCGGGCGCGCCGGCGGCGGTGAGCGCGTCGGCCATCTCCCGCAACGACAACAGCTCACCGGCGAGTTCGATCGCGTTGCCGTGGAAGCGGGCGGGGTCGGCGAAGGCGGCCGCCGCGGCGGTGCCGATGTCGTCGGGGGTGAAGACCGCCAGGCGCTTGTCCGGGTCGAGGGCGGTCACGATCGCCTCGCCCGTCATGTTCTCGAACCAGATCGACGGGCGGCGCAGGTTGGACGCGAAGAACGCGGGCCGCAGCTCGGTCCACGCGTCGAACCCGCTGTCCGGCAACGCCTGCCCGACGGCCGCCTTGCTCAGCCAGTAGTGCGGGTCGCCCCGGTGTGCGGCTTCACCCAGCGCGGCGGCCCGCAGGTAGTCGCCGAGTCCGGACACGGAGGAGTGCACGAACTGCGCCACCCCGGTCCGGCGCGCGGCCGCGACCAGGTTGAGTCCCATCACCCGCTCGGCGTTCGACCCCAGGTCCGCCAGACTCGGGGTCTGCACCGAGAACACCGCCCTGGCGCCCCGCAGCGCGGCCACCAGCGAGTCCGGATCGGTCAGGTCGCCGGACGCGAGCTCGGCCCCCGCCTCGGCGAGTGCCTGGGCCGCGGCCACCTCGGGCCGCCGCACCAGCGCCCGCACCGGCACCCCGTCCGCCAGGAGCCGCCGTGCCACGAATCCGCCCTGCTGCCCGGTCGCACCCGTCACGACCACCACGTCCGTCATCACTGCCTCCCACGGAAATGGGGTGTGCCCCCATTTATGGCTGCTAACATATGGGGCCTGACCCCAGTTAGCAAGCGGGAGCGGTGGATGAAGACCTTGCGGGCCGACGCCCAGCGCAGCCGTGAACGGATCGTGCAGGCGGCCGAGACCGCGTTCCGCCGGCACGGCGTGGAGGCCTCCCTGGAGGCGATCGCGAAGGACGCGGGAGTGGGTTCGGCCACCCTGCACCGCCACTTCCGCTCGCGCCGCGAACTCGTGGAAGCGGTCTTCCGGGGCAGCACGAACGCGGTCGCCGCCGAGGCCACCCGCCTGGCGGCCGAACAACCCCCGGGACCGGCGCTCTTCCACTGGCTGCAGGCGGTTCTGCGCTACACGCTGGCCAACCGGGGCCTCGCCACCACCCTGGTCCCGCTGCCGGACGAGAACCACGAGGGCTACTGCGGCCACGACGCCCTGAGTGCCGCGGCCGAGCCTTTGCTGGTGGCGGCCAAGTCGGCCGGGCAGGTGCGCGCGGACGTCACCGCCGTGGACGTGCTGTCCCTGGTGAACGCCATCTCGTTGCTGGCCGACCGGGATCCCGGAGCGGACGCCGAACGCCTGCTGGGCCTGGCGATCACCGGCATCGCCCCGAGCGCGTGCGCCGAGCAACTAGGGCGTGCCCCGTAAGTCCGTCCGCGATCGTCGCGGCCGAGGGCCCCGGAGGCGGCACCGCCGCAAAGCCCGAATACGCCCGGTATGAGGGCATTGCGGCGGCACCGCCTCCGGGTCTCTCGACCGTGGCTCTCATCGAACGGACTTACGGGACACACCCCAGGCCTGCTGGGGCGAGATTCCAGCCGTGGGCGCTCGAGCCGGCGGCAACCTCGTTCCCGCACAGGTCAGGCCCGCCGCGGCAACCGGGGCCGCGGCGGGCGAGGTGGGACTCGACTTCGGTACACGGGAAACGAACGATCAGGACATGGCCGGCTCGCAGCACGGGGACTGCTCCGTGTGCTGCCGTGGCGATCGCCTTGATCGCGTCGCGAGACGCAGACCGGTTGTCGCGCCGAGGCGGGAACCGGCAGAGCGAGAGGCGAACAGCCACAGCGGACGAGTCGTACCCTGCCCGCTATCACCTCCTGCGTGGCGTTCGTGGTCCACCGTTCACCCTGTGCGCGGAGGAGAACGCTCCCGCGCGCCGACTCTGCGTGATGTCCGGCTGAGGTCCCCGGACAGCCGGACGGAGGACCTCGCCGCCGGTACCGGCGGTTCCGGGTGGCGAGGATGCCGGCGAGCAGGCCGAGGGTGGTGTCGACGGGGCGGCCGGGCGGACGGATCGGCGAAGTTGGCAGCCACGATCGCGTCGAACTCCGCCCGCACCCAGTCGAGGTCGGCGGCGACAACGTCCGCGAACACACGTCTGTCCGTGTGGAACGTCGTTCCACCCCGGGGGTGGAGGTGCGGAACACCGCTTTCGCTGACCATCTCGATCACTCCCAGGCAACTGTCACCAGGTCTCTGACCGACACTTTTCTTATAGTACGCAACGCAAATCGTGTCAAGCGGTTCCAGATGGACAGACGACGACGGGGTGATCGCCGTCAGGACGAATCGCCCCGGACCGAGGGCAGGCCGGCGGCCGTCGCCGCGATGAAGCGTTGCAGTGTCGGCCGGAACGGGGGGAACACCGCCGCGATGCCGGGTTCGCGGGCGTAGAGCTCGGCCAGCGTCGGCGGTGGCTGGGACAGGGGGTGGAGCCTGCCGACGAACGCCCCCGCGGCGAACACCACGGAGGAGCCGTCCCTGCCGGTCAGCTCCGGGCAGGCGGCCATGATCTGCTCGCCGACGCGCGCGTACATGTCGATCGCCCACAGCTTGTAGGTGTGCAGGACCTCGAGCGAGACGTTGTGCTCCAGCATGGTCTCCGCGTGGCCGATGAGGTCGCAGTACAGCGGCCGCTCGGCGAAGGAGTCCGCCAGCGCGGAGGCCATCGAGTCGATGCCGGAGGCACTCCTCAGCCGGTCCAGCACCGCCTCGGCCCAGTCCGTGCCGTCGCGCATGGTGAGCTGCAGGTAGATCTCTTCGCGGGTGCCGAAGTAGCGCAGGACGTTGGACTTCACCAGGCCGACGGCGGCCGCGATGTCACCCAGGCTCACCTGGGCCACGCCCTTGTCGAGGGCGAGGTCGCGGGCAGCCGCGAGGATCGTCTCCCGCCGCTGCTCCTTCTGGTCCGGGCGCCGTGCCCGCCGGAACGACGCTTCCATGTCGCTGGGCACCCTACCAGGCGGTTTTGTTAAAAGTACGGTGTTCCTTTATCGTCTGGCCGGTCAGCACGACACCCTGCGCGGCCGGAGGCCACGACCGATGACCCAGCACCAGCGCTCCCTGTCCGCGACGGTCGACGAGTTCGTCGACGCCTTCAACGCCAACGACCTCGACCGCGTCATGGCCTTCTTCGCGGACGACGCCGAGTACGAGCCGGGCGACGGCGCGCAGCACCGGGGCAAGGCGGCCATCCGCGCGGAGTTCGCGCCCCAGTTCGCCGGCAGGTACGGCGCGATGCGCTTCGACGTGCACGACAAGCTCGTCGACGAGTCCGGGCGACGCGCGGCGATCCGCTGGGCGTGCCGGATCGACGTCTCCGGGCGGCACGGCCGCGGCGTCTTCCCCCTCCTGCGGTTGCTCGGGCTGCTGCGGTACGGCCCGCGCATGGTCTGGCAGGGGATGGACGTCTTCCACTTCGACGCCGAGGGACTGATCACCGGCAAGTACTCCTACGCGAACTTCAAGATCCCGCCGATGAAGCGCGACCGCGGAGCACCGTGGAGCACTCCCGCGGCGGCGTGACTTCGTTGCAGGCAAAGCGGAACAGGTGCTCAGGCGACCTCGGGCACCTGTTCCGGCGATCTGGGGGAACCCGCCACGTTCAGTAGCTGAACGTGGTCGCGGGCTCGTCGCCGATCCACTTCCACAGCGGGATGGTGCCGTTGACCTCCGCGCCGGGAATGAGGTGGTCGGCGTCGAGTTGCTTGGCGTTGAAGCAGAGCGGGCAGACGTAGTAGCGCCCGCCCGCTGCCTCGTAGCGCTGGAGGAGGTCTTTCAGCGGCGGGCAGCCGTCGCAGGCGACGCCCGCGGCGAAGCCGGTCAGCGAGAGGCGTACGGCCTCCTTGGACAGGAACATCATCGTCTCGCGCCCGGTCTCGGCGGCGCCGATCGCGACGAGGAACGCGACGGTCACCTTCTCCGCGTCCTCGAGCCCCGTCGACAGACTGATGACTGCTTTGTTCGACATGACCTGCTCCTTTTCGTCGGTGACACGACGTTAGGAGCGGGGGAGGGCCCGTGTCGTCGGGCGTTCTCCCTACAGATCGAGCGGGTCGAGCAGGCCGTTGCGCAGCGCGAACAACGTCGCGGTCGAGCGTGACGACGCCCCGGTCTTGGTGTAGATCCGCTCGATGTGCGTCCCTGCCGTCTTGCGCGAGATGCCCAGCCGGTCGGCGACCTCGCCGGTCTGCGCGCCGCGCGAGATCAGGATCAGCACCTCGACCTCACGCGGGGTGAGTCCCGCCGGACCCGACACCCGCCGCCGGGCGCCGTTGCCCGCGGCGGCGAGGACGGTCTCGGCCGCGTCGCCGTCGAGCGCGCCGGTCCGGATCGCCTCCCGCACCGCGCTGACGGCCTGCTTGTCGGTCAACGCCGGCCTGTGCGCCCTCGGTTCGAGCATCGCCCGGTACGCGCACGCCGCGGCCAGCAGGCGCCCGGTCATCGGCACCCCCGCGGCGGACAGGCCGCGGTGGTAGCCGTTGCCGTCCATGCGCTCGTGGGCCGTCGCCGCGATCGTGCCCAGCCTGGCCAGTGCCGCCGGACGGGCGAGGACGCGCTCGGTGTAGTACGAGCTGAGCCGCACGCGCTCCCAGTCGGTGGCCGACAGCGGTCCCGGCTGGTCCAGGATCGTCGCCGGCACCCCGTGCAACCCGATGTCGTGCAGCAGGCCCGCGCGCCGGGTGGCGATGACGTCGCCCGCGGGGAGCCCCATCGACCGGGCCGCCGCGCCGGCGAGGTCCGCGACGCCACGGGAGTGCCCGGCCCGCGAGGCGCAGCGCAGGTCGGTGAAGTCGGCCAGCGCTTCCAGCGCCGTGTCCAGCTCGCCCTCCGTCAGAGGGCGCCGGAGCCGCGGATCCGCTGCGAGCACGTCGATCCCGGTGCCGGCGTCGGACAGCACCTCGGGGGCGTGCGCGACGAACGCGTCGACCACATCGGGCGCGAACTGGTGGCCGCGTCGCGCTCTGGCGACTTCGAGCGCGCCCTCGACGCCACCGGTCCGGTGCCGGACCTCGACCACGTCGGCCAGGTGCAGCAGGCGGACGATCGGCGCGATGTCCGGGCCACCCACCCCCTGCGGCACCCCTCGCCCGTCCCAGCGGGTGAAGAACTGCCGCAACGCCGTCACCACGTCCGGGCCGAGCCCGAGCCGCTCCGCCAGCGTCGAGGTCGTCGTGCAGTGCGACTGCATGCCCTGCATGATGTTCTGGCCGCCGGTCGTCAGGATCGTCGTCGCCACCCGGAGCCGGTGCCACATCGGCCTGCCGCGACCGGCACGGCGCAGGAAGAAGCCGAACCCCTCCAGCCCGGCGAGATCGGACCCGTAACTGTCGGCGCGGAAGGCGATGTCGTCGCCGAACGACGCGGCCACCTCCGGGGAGTCCGCGACGCAGCCGACCCAGGCGAGCATCGAGACGTAGAAGAGCGACCGCCGCTGGTCCTCCGGCAGGCCCATGCGTTCGGCGAGCCGCTCCGCGATCCGCCACGACCGGAGGACGTGCTCCATCGGCTGGCCCAGCCCGAGGTCCGTCGCCAGCGAGAACGCCGCCAGCAGTTCGCCCAGGTGGATCCCGGCATCACGATCGGCATCCTCCACCGGCGCAGAGTAGCTGCGCGACGTCGGTTCGACCGTCTGGAAGTCACCACTGACTGACGAGCGAAGCGGCGGCGAACCCCAGGAACACGGCCGGGTACACGATGTTGCGCAGCGCTCTCCGCTGCACGTGCAGCGCCACCGCCCCGACGAAGAACAACGTCAACCCGCCCGCCGCGGCGACACCGACGTGAGGTACCCCGGCGAGCCCGGCGGCCAGGCCCAGGGCGCCGGCGGCCTTGAGCACGCCGAGCGGCAGGATCCACCCGGGCGACATGCCGAGCTTCTTCGCGTTGTCGCGCACGAACCCGGCGCCGGCGAAGTCCGCGGTGGCCGCACCCGCGTTGAGTGCGATGGTGACCAGTTCGACGATCATGTTCCCACTGTCGGCGTGGAAACCCGTGCCCGTCCAATACCCGCCGCCATAACCTTGCGGAATGGACGTGGACACGAGGTTGCTGCGCTACTTCGCCGCCATCGCCGAGGAGGGCAACCTCACGCGCGCGGCGCAACGCCTGTTCGTGTCGCAACCAGCACTGACCAAACAACTCAAGCACCTGGAGTCGCACCTGGGCGTGCGGCTCTTCACGAGGTCCAGCACGGGCATGACGCTGACCGACGCGGGTCACGCGCTCGCCGCCCGCGTGCCGCCGGTGCTCGTGGCCTGGGACGAGGCGGTGGCCGAGACGAGGACGGCCGCCCTCGTGCTGCGCGTCGGGTTCCTGTCCAGCGCGGCGAACGAGGCGACCCAGGACATCGTCGCGGCCTTCCGCGAGCGGCGGCAGGGCTGGCGGGTCGACATGCGGCAGTCGCCGTGGTCGGACCCGACCGCCGGGCTCGCCACCGCGGAGGTACCGGTCGCGCTGCTGCGCCTCCCGTTCCCCGGGCAGGAGTCGTTCGGCGTGCGGTCGTTGTTCCACGAACCCCGTTGTGTGGCTTTGTCTTCCACGCACCCGTTGGCGGGACGCGACGAGATCGCCTTCGCCGAGCTGGTCGACGAGCCGGTCGTCGCCGCGCCGGGAGGCAACGGGGTCTGGCGCGACCACTGGCTCGCGATGTCCGAAAGGGAGGGTCGGGAGGTGCGCGTCGGTGCCGTCACGGAGCAACCCGACGAGTTCCTGAACGCGATCGCCCACGGTGACGGCATAGCACTGGTTCCGGCGTCCACCGCCCGCTTCTACGCGCGGCCCGGTGTGGTGTACCGACCGGTAACCGGTGTCAGCCCCAGCGAGGTGGGCGTGGCGTGGCAACCGGACGCGGACGAGGCCGTCACGGACTTCGTCCGGTGCTGCCTGGCACTCACCCGGACCGACCCTCAGGTGTGACCGCCGAGCCAGGTCCGCACGTCAGGGACCTGTACCGGCGAGTAGGGGACTACCGGCGGCGACGGGACGCACTGTGGACGACCGAACCTGAGTCGTTTTCACATCGGCATTCCTTGTGCGCCAACGGATTCGCTACCGGCGAGTAACCACCGGTCGTCACGTGATGAACCGCACCGGGCGTGTCACCGCCCCGTCCGGCTCGGGTACTTTCGGGCTCAGTTCATCCACATGCTGAGAAGAGACGACCCGTTGACCGAGCACGCCGAGCGCCCGATTCCCGTCCTGGAAGCCGTAGCTGGCTGCGTGCCGCCCAGGGTGGTGTCGAACGACGACCTGCCGGCGCACTGGGACACCAACGACACCTGGGTGCGCAGGCGGACCGGGATCGGCACCCGGCACTGGGCCGAGGAGGGCACGTCCACGGGCGACCTCGCGCTGGCCGCGGCCGAAGCCGTGCTGGCCAAGTGCGAGACCAGGTCGGTCGATCTGGTGCTCGTGACGACGTCCACGCCCGACCACCCGATTCCGGCGATGGCACCCGCGCTGGCCGCGAAGCTGGGGCTGGCCGGCGTCGCGGCGTTCGACGTCTCCGCGGTGTGCACGGGTTTCGTGTACGGGCTGGCCACGGCGAGCGGAATGATCGCGTCGGGGATCGCCCGGCGGGTGCTGCTGGTCGCGGCCGACGTCTACTCGACGTTGATCGGCCCGGACGACCGCAGCGCCGGTGTGGTGTTCGGCGACGGAGCCGGTGCGGTGGTCCTGCGCGCGGGTGAGCGGGGCGAGCCGGGCGAGGTCCTCGGCTTCGACCTGGGCAGTGACGGTACGGAACACGACCTCATCACCGTGCCGGGCGGCGGAGCGCGCGATCGGGCGGAGCCGGGCCGGTACGGAGAGCCGGACCGGCACTTCCGGATGAGCGGGCGCGAGGTCTACCAGCACGCCATCACCCGGATGACCGAATCGTCGCTGGCCGTGCTGAAGAGCGCGGGGTGGACGACGGCGGACGTCGATCGCCTTGTCGCGCACCAGGCCAACGCCCGGATCCTCTCGCTGGTCGGCAGCCGACTGTCCATTCCGGACGAGAAGGTCGTCGGCAACATCGAGAGGGTCGGCAACACCGGGGCCGCGTCCATCCCGCTCGCACTCGCGGACGCGGTGGCACGCCAGGAGATCCACGCCGGGGAACGGGTGTTGCTGACCGCGTTCGGAGGCGGTCTCACCTGGGGATCCGCCGTGCTGGTGTGGCCGGAAGCCGACTAGGCGCTGGTCCCGTGACCGGTCAGACGGCACACAGAGCCGGTCGCGTCTCGGTGCTCCAGGCGACGAGCCGCTCCTGCAGTGCCGTGTAGACGTCCGGGTCGAAGCCCATCCCGGTGTGGGTGCTGCGGACCTCCACGCAGTCGGCGGACGGGTCGAGGCTGAGACGCCACGGGACGATGCCGTCCGATCGGGAGTACACCGACAGGGCGGGAACCTCCGGTGGCAGCGGTTCCGCCAGTGCACGGGTGTTGTTCTCGAAGCAGGATCCGGTGAAGCAGTCGTCGTCCATCAGGCCGGGCACGCCGACAGCGGACAGGCGCGCCAGCAACCTCGCCGCCCTGAGCACGTGCGGATGCGCGTCCATCGGGTCGACCACCGGGCTGCCCAGCATGACCAGGCCGCGCACCAGGTCGGGCCGGCGCACGGCGGCGAGGCGGGCGAGCGCGCCGCCGCGGCTCTGACCCAGCAGCAGCACGCGGTCACCGGTGGCGTCGGCGTGCTGCTCGAGCCGTTGCTCGAGGTGGTCGACCAGTGCGGTGGTGCAGCCGAGGTTGAGTCCGATGTTCGCACCGGCGGGCTCGTAGCCGCGGTCGCGCAGCCAGGTCGAGGTGAGCTGCAGGCTCAGGTCGGCGGCGGCGAAGCCGGGGACGAGCAGTACGCCGAGCCCGTCGCCCTGACCGGGATCGGGGTTGCGCCAGACGGGATGACACAGCAGCCGGGGGATGCCCAGCATCGCGAACAGGACGTGTTCGCGGGCCAGAGTGCTCAAGGACATGGCGCAGGATTCGCCCCGCAGGTGGTCGGTAAACAGGGGGAACGATCACGTTTTCCGGCCGTGTGGCGGTGCGGAGCCTGGAGGCGGGCTGGGAGCACACCTCGGGCCCGGTCGTGGCCGTGGTGCCCGGCCTGGGCGCGCTGGGCTACTTGAAGGACACGGTGGACGCGTGCGCCGTCTGGGCCAGGACGTTCCTGCTCGACGTGCCCGGCTTCGGCCGTCGAGGTCCGCAGGGCTGCCCTCCGGAGGTTCCCGCCATCGCGGAGACGGTGTCGGCGTGGCTGGCA
This sequence comes from Lentzea kristufekii, assembly GCF_033949925.1. Classification (NCBI taxonomy): domain Bacteria; kingdom Bacillati; phylum Actinomycetota; class Actinomycetes; order Pseudonocardiales; family Pseudonocardiaceae; genus Lentzea; species Lentzea kristufekii. The sequence continues at coordinate 278,618 of NZ_JAXAVV010000006.1, read as the reverse complement.
CAGGTCGCCGGCGGTCCGGTCGTGCTGGCCGGGCATTCCGCGGGTGCTCAGGCGGCACTGCACGTCGCCGCGGCACATCCGGACCGCGTGAGCGCACTGGTCCTGCTGGGACCGACCTTCCCGCCGGAGCAACATGTCCTCAGTGGACTGGTGCGGCTTCACCCGCAACTCCCGCCACGAGCCACCAGGTCTGTTCCAGGCGACCGCGCCCTGCTACCTGCGCGGAGGCCCGAGGGCACTCGCGCGGTTCGTCCGCTCCGCGCAGCGCGACGAACCCGAGCACGTCATCACCGGTGTCCGGTGCCCGGTGTTCCTCGCCCGCGGAGAACACGACGCCTTCGCGCCCCAGCGGTGGCTCGACCGGCTCGCGGCGGCAGCACCCCACGGGCGGTCCACGACCGTGCCGGGCGCCGGAGCCCCACGCTCTGCGGGCTGCGACACCCACGAGCAGGTGTGCCGCGATGGCGATCCCGGCGACCACCAGACCCGCGCGATAGCCGAGTCCGATGTGAACGGCCAGGCCGGCGAGCACGGCGACGATGGTGAGCTTGCGTGCGAGTCGTTGTCTCACAGCGGCTTGTCCGCTCGAACGCAGTGCAGGAACCAGCTGGTCCGCGTGGTCCGGCCGACCTGGAAGCCGGCGTCGCCGAGCATGGGACCGATGCGCCCCACCGGGTTGTCGCGCATCGCCTCGCCCGTCGTCGCACCCACCAGGTGCCTGGCCAGACGTCCCTGTGGTGGCAGGAAGTCCGCGATCAGCACGCGGCCGCCTGGCCGCAGCACCCGGAACATCTCCGCGAACGCCCGCGCACGGGCGTCCTCGGGGATGTGGTGCACCGCCAGGCTGGACAGCACGACGTCGAAGGAGGCGTCAGGCAGGTCGAGGGCCTCTGCCTTGCCGACCACGAACGAGCAGTTCGCGCTCGCCCGCTTGCGCCGGGCCTCCTCGATCATCGGCTCCGACACGTCGACGCCGACCGCGCGTCCTGCCGGCGCGGCCTGCGCGGCGAGCGAGGTGAGGTAACCGGGTCCGCAGCCCACGTCGAGCACCTCGTCCTCCGCGGTGACCTCGGCGAGTGCGACGAGACGCCCGAAGATGCGGCGACGGCTTCCGGTGAACGCCAGTGCGGAAAGCAGTTCGTAGGCGCGTGCGTGGCGAATCGCACCGGGAGCGCCCTCCGGCGACTTCCCGTTCGGATGGGTCTTGTGCATCGCGTGCCCCTCTAACTTAGTGACGACTAAGTAGCTGACGCCGCGAGCTTAGTCACGACTAAGTAGGGGTGTCTAGGATGCATCCGTGACCGAACAACGGGAGCGCCGGACCCGGATGACCGCCGAGGAGCGCCGCGAGTCGATCCTCGTGGCGGCGACAGAACTGTTCGCCGAAGTCGGCTACCTGCGCGGCAGGACGTCGGCGGTCGCGCGCAGGATCGGCGTGAGCGAGCCGGTGGTGTTCCAGAACTTCGGCACCAAGGCGACCTTGTTCGCCGCCGTGGTCGACCGCGCCGCCGACCACATCTGCCGCATGGTCGACCGCGTCACGACCTCCGACGTGCCGGTCTCCGGCCTGCTGAAGATGATGCTCGACCCCGAGCACCTCCGGCACGTGCACAGCGCGGGCTCAGTGGGAGCGATCTTCGCCGACGCCTCCACGATCCACGACGAACCGGAGATCGAGGCAGCCACCCGCCGGGCCGTCCAGCGGTTCGCCGCCGCGATCACCGGCCTTCTCGACCGCGGCCGGGCGAGCGGCGAGCTCCGTGCCGATCTCGACACCGAGGCCGCCGCCTGGTGGCTGATCTCCTTGGTCGCCTCGCAGAAGTTCCGCCGGACCACGGCTGCCGACCCCGAAGCGATCGAAGCACGGCTTGCGGAGAGCACGTTGGCGTTCCTGACCTAGCGCGTCTTCTCGCGGCACAGCACCACGCTGATCACTTCGCGGGCGGGCTCAAGCAGGACCGAACCGCGTGTGGTGCGCAGGGAACTGACCCGTTGAACACGGTGCCCGGTCGGCGCACCATGAGCGGGTGGACAGGTCATCGGTGCACGACGACTTCGATCGAGCACGGGCGACTTTCCGCGCCCTGCTCGGTGAAGCCACGGACGAGGAGCTGAGGCGCCGTTCGAGCGGCACGCGGTGGAACAACCGGCAGCTGCTGTTCCACATACTGCTCGGGTTCCTGATCATGCGTGCCCTGCTGGCGCTGGCGAGGATCGTCGCGCGGCTGCCGGACGGAGCGGGCCGTGGCTGGGCGAGGCTGCTCAACGCCGGCACGAAGCCCTTCGACGCGGTCAACTTCGTCGGCTCGTGGGTCGGCGGCACCCTCCTGCCTCGCGGGGCGATGGTGGTGCTGTGCGACCGCACCGTGGCGGCGTTGCACCGGCGCCTCGACCGGGAAGACGAGAGCAGCCTGGCCAAGGGGATGCCGTACCCGACCCGATGGGATCCGTTCTTCCGCGAGTTCATGACGGTGGCGGACCTGTACCGCTTCCCGGTGCAGCACTTCGACTTCCACCGTGAGCAGCTCTCGCTGAGCTGATCAGCGATCCGTCACCGGAGCAGGCGTCCGACCACGTGAGCGGCGTCGCGGCCGACACCGCGCAAGGTGGCGGAGGAGAGACTCCGCTGCCACTCGAGGCCCACGAAGCCGAGTCCGCCGTGGCGGCGCGAGACACCGCGGTCGTGCTCGGTTCCCAGTCCGTCCAGGTACGGCAGGTCGCGGCGGTAGCCGGTGGCGAGGATGATCGCGTCGACGTGTTCGCGCTGGTCGTCGGGCCAGATGACCTTCGATCCCTCCAGTGCGGTGAACATCTGCCGGCGGTCGGGGCGTCGGGCGTCGAGGGCGCTGCGGTAGCGGCCGGTGTCGAGAACCGGGGTGGTGAAGCCGTTGGGCAGCCAGGGGCCGATCGGGAGGTGGTCGAGGCCGGTGTGGTCGAGCCAGAAGTGCAGGTCGCGGCCGAACGGGCGTTGGGCGGAGAACTTCACCGGCTTGCGGGTCGCGAGGGTGACGCGGGCGTGTTCGGAGAGTTCCGCGGCGATCTGGACGGCGGAGTTGCCGGCGCCGACCACGATGACCCGCTGGCCGTGGAACTCTCCGGGAGAGCGGTACCGCGCGGCGTGCAGCACGGTGCCGGGGAACTCGTCGAGACCGGGCACCGTGGGCCGGTGCGGGTTGCCGAAGCCGCCGGTGGCGGCGATGACGATCGGTGCGGTGAAGCTCGTCCCGTCCGCGATCGTCACCCGGAACCTGTTGTCGCGCAACACTTCTGCGACACGGTGGCCGGTGCGGAGATCGGCGTCGAGGTGCTTGGCGTAGTCGCGGAGGTAGTCGACGACTTCGTCGCGGTGCGGATAGCGCTCCGGATCGCCGGGGAACGGCGAGCCGGGCAGAGCGCTGTAGCGGGCGGGGGAGAAGAGGGTGAGGCTGTCGTAGTAGAACGGCCAGGAGCCGGCCGGTTCGTCGCCTGCTTCCAGGACGAGCGGGTGCAGGCCTCGCGAGATGAGGGCGTGGGCGGAAGCGAGACCGGACTGGCCGGCGCCGATGACGATGGCGTCGTGGCTGTTCATGGGCACCTCGAAGTAGCCGTCGCCGAGCACGGCGACGGGAGGAGTGGTCAGACGGGTGTCAGTCGGCCTTGCGGCGTTCGAGGAAGACGGTGTCGCGCCACACGCCGTGGTGCTGCGCGATGCGTTCGCGGACGCCGAGGGTGCGGAAGCCCGCGGAGTGGTGCAGGGCGAGGCTCGCGCGGTTCTCGGGGAAGATCGAGGTCTGCAACGTCCAGAGGCCGGCGCCGTCCGCTGCGGTGACCTGCTGGTGCAGCAGGGCTTTGCCGACGCCTCGGCCGCGGAAGCCGGCTCCCACGTAGACGGACGTCTCCGCCACGCCGGCGTAGCAGTCCCTCGCGGACACCGGTGTCGCCGCGGCCCAGCCCGCCGTCTCGCCGTCGATCTCGGCGATCCAGCGGTGCTCGGGCAGCCACTTGGCCTCGAGCGTCCTGCGTTGGGGGACCTCGGTTTCGAACGTCGCGTCGCCCGTGGCGATGCCCTCGGCGTAGATGCGGCGGACGGCGGTCCAGTCGTCCTCGCGCAGGGCGCGGACGGTCACGTCGAGCGGCAGGTCCTGCGGGCAGCAGGGGCGAGGTGCGAGCACTCCCATGACGATGTCGGCGGCGTGGGGGAGGCCGGTGCAGCAGGACGGGTTCACCGTGACCTGCGTGGCGGTGCCTTCCTTGTGCACCCGCAGGAAGCCGACCTCGGCGAGCTTGCGCACGTGGTGGGAACACGTGGACTGGCTGGTGCCGAGCAGCTCGGTCAGTTCGCCGACGGTCATCGCGCGTCCCGCGGTCGCGACGGCGTGCAGCAACCGCACGCGGGTGGGCTCGGCGAGGCACGCGAACCACTCCGCGTAGGTCGCGGCATCGCCTGCGGGCAGGACGGCCGGCGAGGCCGCTGTCGTCGTCATGGGGTGAAGTATCGACACAGATCGATGGTTGCGTCAATCGATCGCGGTCGATACAGTCGTCGGTGTTGATTTGAAATCTGTCGATACAAGGGGTGTGTCGTGAACGAGTTGCCAGTCGTCGTGGTGGGTGCCGGGCCGGCGGGATTGTCCGCGGCGGCGAACCTGGCCGAACGAGGCGAGCGGGTGATCGTGCTGGAGGCGGGCGACCGGGCGGGTGCCGCGGTGTCGCAGTGGAACCACGTCCGGCTGTTCTCGCGGTGGAGCGAGCTGGTCGACCCCGCCGCCGAACGGTTGCTGACGCCGACCGGGTGGGTGCGTCCCGACGGTGGCGCGTATCCGACCGGTGCGGAGTGGGCCGACCTCTACCTCGAGCCGCTGGCCGAAGCCCTCGGTGACCGGGTGCGGCTCGGTGCACGCGTTGTGGGCGTCGCTCGCCGCGGTCGTGACCGGGTGGTCGACGCGGGCCGCGAGGACGAGCCGCTGACCGTGCACGTGCGGACCGCTGCCGGCGAGGAGCGGATCACCGCCCGTGCGGTGGTCGACGCGTCCGGCACGTGGGGTTCACCGAACCCGCTCGGCGGGGACGGGCTTCCCGCGCTGGGAGAGCAGGCGGCGGCCGCGCGGATCAACTACCGCGTGCCCGACCTCGTGACCGAACGCGCTCGCTACGCGGGCAGGCGGATCGCGGTCGCGGGCAGCGGTCACTCCGCCCTCACCGCGCTCGTCGCGCTGGCCGGACTGGCCGAGCAGGAGCCTGGAACGAAGATCGTGTGGCTGCTGCGGCGCGGTGCGGTCGGCAACGCCTTCGGTGGCGGTGAAGCCGACCAGCTGCCCGCACGCGGCGCGCTCGGCCTGCGAGCCAGGAAGGCGGCCGAGGCCGGGCACATCGAGACGGTCACCGGTTTCCGCACCGCGTCGGTGGACCGTGCCGCGGACGGCAGCCTCACGCTGGAGTCGTTCGACGGCCACCAGGTCGAGGGCGTCGACGAGGTCGTGGTGCTGACCGGGTTCCGGCCGGACCTGTCGTGGCTGTCGGAGATCCGGCTCGACCTGGACCCGGTGCTGCAGGCGCCGACGAAGCTCGCGCCGTTGATCGACCCGAACGTCCACTCGTGCGGCACGGTCTACCCGCACGGCGAGGCCGAGCTGCGGCACCCCGAGCCGGGTGTTTACCTGGTGGGCATGAAGAGCTACGGCCGTGCGCCGACCTTCCTGTCGCTGACGGGCTACGAGCAGGTGCGGTCCGTCGTCGCCGCGATCGCCGGCGACCACGAGGCGGCCGGGCGCGTCGAGCTCGTCCTGCCCGAGACGGGCGTCTGCGGCGGTGCCGGTGTGTTCGACGCACCGGCGGAGCAGAAGAACGGCGGCGGATGCTGCAGCACGCCGGAGACGGCCGACGTGTCGATCGGCCTCGCGCCCAGTGCACGCTGACACAGCGGCGCGGCCCGGCACCCACGCCGGGCCGCGCCGCGTGCTGATCGTCCTGTGCGCCACCGAGATCATCAGCTGGGGCGTGCTCTATTACGCCTTCCCGGTGCTGCTGCCGACCATCAGCACGAGCACCGGGTGGTCGCTCGCGGCGATCACCGCCGGGTTCTCCGCGAGCCAGGTCGTCGCGGGCCTGGTGGGCATTCCGGTGGGCAGGCTGCTCGACCGGCACGGCCCGCGCGCCGTCATGACCACCGGCTCGGTCATCGCGGTGCTCGCGCTGGTGGCACTGGCGACAGCGGACTCGCTGGCGTGGTTCACCGCGGCGTGGCTGCTGGCGGGCGTGGCGATGGCGGGGGTCTTCTACGCGCCCGCGTTCGCCGCGCTCACCCGCTGGTACGGGCCGCGCCGCGTGTCGGCACTGACCGCGCTGACCCTGGTCGCAGGCCTTGCCAGCACCGTGTTCGCGCCGCTGACGGCGGTGCTGAACGACCTCGTGGACTGGCGAGGCACCTATCTCGTGCTCGCCGGGTTCCTCGCCGTCACCACGATTCCGCTGCACCTCCTGGGCTTGCGCCTGCCGTGGCCGATGATCGAGCACGAAACCGCCCACGCGCCGTCGGCGGTGGCGCGCAGCAGACCATTCCTGGTGCTCGTGATCGCGATGAGCCTGGCCGCGTTCAGCGTGTACGCCGTCGTGATCAACCTCGTGCCGCTGCTCACCGAACGCGGCATGACGACCTCGGCCGCCGCGGTCGCGCTCGGTGTGGGCGGGATCGGCCAGGTGCTCGGCCGCCTCGGCTACGGCAGGCTGGCCGCGAGGACCTCGGTGCGCACCCGCACCCTGCTGGTCCTCCTGGTCAGCGCCGCCGCGACCGTTCTGCTGGGTGTGGTGCCCGGTCCGGCCCTGCTGCTGATCGCGGGTTCGGTGCTCGCCGGTGTCACGCGCGGGATCTTCACGCTGGTGCAGGCGACCGCGATCACCGACCGGTGGGGTCCTGTCCACTACGGACGGCTCAACGGCCTGCTCACCGCACCGGTCATGCTCACGGCGGCGATCGCGCCGTGGGCGGGCAGCGCCCTGGCCGCCTGGCTCGGCGGCTACCCGGCGGTGTTCGTGGTGCTGGGCGTGATCGGCGTGCTGGCGGCGGCGTTGTCGACCGCCAGCGTGCCGCGGTAGTCAGTCAGTCGCGCTCGCGCACCGGCACGGCCACGTCATCGGATGCCCGTCCGGTTCTGCAGCGCCCCGATCTTCGTGCCGTACAGGAAGAACACCGCCATGAACACCTCGATCCGCTGCTCCGGCGAGAGCTCGTCGAGGTCCACCGCGATCTCCGTCTCCCGCACGTCGACCTCCCGCGCCAGCCGCTGGTTGAACACCGCTCGCGCGACGTTCTGGCTGCGTTCGTCGACGTCCGCGTGGAACAGCCGGCGCAGGTCGCAGTCGGGCGGCAGGGGGTGGCGGACGAGTTCGGCGGGGTAGCGGGCGTTCACGACGCGCGCCGCCGTGTTGAGCGCGTGGGCGATGAGCTCCGGCCCCTTGCCGAAGTGGTCCACCATCGCGACCAGCTCGTCGAGGGTCGCGACGTCCTCCTCGATGCTGACCGGTGTGCTGATGTCGAGGTCCAGGCGTTCCATCGCCATCGCGACGTTCGCGAGCACCTGGTCCGGGTCGACGACGAGCCGGTCGCCGAGATGAACGCTCGCACGGTGGTGGTGGGGATCTAACAACTCCTGCGCCTCGCGGCTGAGGTGCGCGTGCGGCAGGTCCTGGTGGTCGGTCGTCACGCGCATTGCGTGCCCGTTTTCGGGTGAGCGCAACCGTCCATTCACGAACGAATGAAACGCCGGGGCGCACAAGCACCCCGGCGTCGGTCGAGCGTCGGATGTCAGCCGCGGTGCCACTTCTGGTTGGCGCCGCCGACGCAGTCCCACATGTGCAGGACGGCGTCGTTGTCCGGGTTCCACTCCGCGATGTCCACGCACTTGTTCGCCTGCGGGTTCACCAGGTCACCCGCCCCGGTCAGCACGAACTGCTGGGCCGGGTTGCCCGAGCAGGTCGCGAGCTGCACGGCCGCGCCGTTGGCCGTCGAACCCCACGCCACGTCCACGCACTTGTTGTTCTCCGTGCGCAGCGTGCCGCCCACGAACTCGAACTTCTGGTTCGTGCCGCCCGTGCAGTTCCACACGATCAGGCGCTGGCCGTCGGCGAAGTTCCAGTTCGGCACGTCGATGCACTTGCCGTGCCAGTCGCTGACGATGCTGCTGACCGCGGGCGGGGGAGCGGAGCCGCCGAACGGGGTGAGGATGATCCCGGCCGAACGCGGGTCGCCGTCGTGCACCAGCGACTCCTGCGCCTGCACGTCGTCGAACGCGAACCCGTACGCCTTGCCGTCCACCATGTTCTGGTGCACCAGCCGCGAGTAGTGGTTGGTGATCGCGCCCTGGTAGAAGTCGGCGGGGCCGCCGCCGGGCTGCACGTCGATGCGGCCGAGCGTGGAGCGGTGCAGGGCGGCGCACAGGGTGCGCGCGATCGGGCCGACCACCTGGTCGTTGGGAGCGTGCAACGCGCCGTCGCAGCCCCACACGTTCGCCGTGGACGGCTTCGCGAACGACGCCACCTGCTGACCGGCGGAGTTCGTGAAGTTCATCGTGGTGCCGGACGTGCGGCCGAAGTACTTCACGTCCGGGCGGTCGCCGAACGGCTGCACGGTCAGCGTCTTGGTCGTGTACGCGTTCCACGCCTGCGTGATGTACGAGTCCAGGTAGTTGCGGTCGAAGTTGCCGACGTCGGCCGCCTTGCCCGGCGCGAGCACCCGCAGCACCGTGCCGTCCGGACGGGACATGATCGACCCGCCCCAGCCGGCCTGGTTGCGGATGCCGTTGATCACGGCGTCCCGCCCGCCGGACTTCAGCTCGCCGGTCTTCTTCGTGGCGCCGCTCGCGCCCGTCACGGTCACCGCGTGCGGCACCGCGAACATGTCCACCTGGGAGCTGTTGAGCCACAGGCCGGCGTCGTTGTAGGTGAACTCGCTCCAGTCGAACAGGATGCCGCTGTTCGGGTCGCCGGACGCCCACGGCGCCGGCTGCACCAGGCCGTCGGGCGTCAGGAAGAACTTGAGCTTCTCGCCGAACGACATGTAGACGCGGCCCGAGATGAACCGGGGCACGCGCAGTGTGGCGGTGCCACCGGGACCGGGGCCGGCGATGGACACGTCCGGTGCGGGCGTGGGCGGGTTGCCGCCCGGCGACCACGGCGTGAACGCGCCCGCCTGGTTGACGTACCCGAGACGTCCGTTGCGGATGTCGGTGCCCAGGACGTACAGGTGCACGCCCTCGGACCGGCCGCTGTTGTTGGTGACGTTGAGCGGCAGCAGGTCGGGCCCGATCGCCTGTACCGGGGTGATCGCGACAGCCGCCGACGCGGTCGCCGCCAGCGCGGCGAGCGCGCTGAACCACTTTGTTCGAGTGCGCATCTGACTCCTTGTGCAGGGGTGCTCCACCAGCAGGTCCCCCGACCGGCTTCAGGGCGGTCGGCGGCCCCCGGTCCGAGAAATGGTCCAGACCGGTTATGAGAGCGCTTCCATGGTCAGGTGCAGATGCGAGCCCTGTCAATACCGGAGGTGGTGGTCGTGCCGCCGATCAGGCGGCACGACTCACCCGATCGCCGTCAGGAGCAGACGTTCGACGTGCTGTTGTTCAACGTGAGGTTGCGGAACGTCGTGTTCGTCCCGCAGGGGCTCTCACGCACCGACGAGTTCGTCACCGTCAGGTTCTGGACGGTGATGTCGCGGTTGTTCGGGAACTCCGAGCGCGCGGCCAGCCGGATCTCGCCGCCACCGGTCACCGTGCCGCTCTGCGCCGCGAGGGTCACGTTGGTGCAGTTCTCGATCAGGACCGCGTTGCTGCCGGTGTTCGCGAGGTCGATCCGGTCGATGGTCAGCCCGCCGCTCTCGGACACGCAGAACACACCCCGGCCGCCACCACGGGCCCGGACCGTGCCGACCCGGATGTTCGTGGGGTAACCGGTGCCGACGCGGCCGTTGCGGTTGGCGGTGCGGAACGCCGCGTACCCGGTGCCCGCGCCCGCGTTCTCCGCGTCGACCGTGCCGACGGTGGCGTTGATGGTGTCGTTGAGCAACAGCCCGGACTCGCCGACGTTGCGGGCGGTCACCGTGCCGATCGTGAGACCGTCCACGCCGTAGGTCTCGACGGCGTGGCTGCTCGCACCGGACGCGAAGACGTTGTCGATCCTGATGTTGCGGCTGCGCACGCTGGTGTTGCCGCGGTTGTCGATGCGCACGCCGAGGCCGCCGGACAACCGCAGGTCGATCTGCCCGAGCACGACGTTGTCGACGTTGCGCAGGAAGATCCCGTACAGCGGGCGGCCGGTCACGCTGAGGTGGCGCACCTCGACGTCGCGGGTGCCCCTGGAGTAGATCGGGGCCTGGTCGCCGGAGCCGGTGCCGGTCACGTTGATCGTGCCGCAGACGTCGATACCGGTGTAGCTGGGCAACGAGATCCGCGAGCCCGCGCCGACCGACCCGCTGCCGCGCACCAGAACCCACTGCTTCGAGGTGCGTCCCCCGGTGAGGCTGTCGACGGCGGCCTGGACGGCGGACCGCATGTCGGCGCCGGTGTAGACGGTCCGGCTGCCGTTGCGAGAGGTCCACGTGCTGCCGTTGAGCACCGCCTCGGCGTTGAACGTCCGGTCACCGCAGGCCATGATCTGAGGCGAGGCGGTGGCCGGCGCGAGACCTCCGAGCACGGTCGCCGCCGCCACGGCCGCGCCGATGCGCCACCTGGTCGAGAGCATGCGAAATCCCCTTTCGGTGTGTGCGGCGACGGATGGCGTCGGCTGTCCTACTTGAGGTAGCCGGACAACGGGATGCGCTGGTCGCGCAGGGCCTTGGCCACGACACGGGCGATCTGCTCGGCTCCCGCGGCCTCGAAGTGCGTGTGGTCGTTGCAGAAGAAGGCGCCGACCGGGCCCTTGGTGTAGTCGCCGTCGTTGGGGCACAGCTTCAGCGCGTTGTAGAGCGTGTAGCTCAGCTTGTGCAGATCGATGACGGTCGCACCGGCGGCCCTGCCCGCGTCGGCCGTCTCGGTGAGGAAGCCGCGCGTGCCGACGGCCGTGCTGCCGCTGCACCTGATCGCGGAGACCGGCGTCAGGAAGATCGGTGTGACGCCGCGGTCCTTGGCCGCCTTGGCCATCAGCGCGAGAAGTTCCTTGTACCGGGCGCTTCCGACGTGCCGCGGGCAGTCCCGGCTGCCGTCGTTGATGCCGAACTGGATCATCAGGTAGTCGCCGGCCTTCATGCCGGCGGCCGGGTCCAGCATGGTCAGCCAGCGCTGGTGGAACGTCCTCGGGCTGACGACGCACTCACCCGCCGCGTCCTTGGTGCTCTGCACGTTGGACTCGTACAGCCACGTCTGGATGCTCCGACCGGCCACGGCGCTGTTCACCACGGTGACGTCGCCGGTGAACAGCGGGTCGAACCGGCTGCCCCAGCCCACCGGGCAGCTCGTCCTCGGATCCGCCATCGTCGAGTCACCGGCGAGCCAGACCTTCACGGCCGCCGCGCTGCTCGACGCCGAGCCGGCAGGGGCGCAGGCGGGTTCGCCGGCCGACGCGGGGCCGGCGGCGGTGAGCAGCGGCAGCACGACGAGCGCGGCCAAGGCCAGAACGCGTTTCTTCACAGGGGTTCTCCAGACAGGCAGGGGTTGTCCGATGGGGACTTCTCAGCCCTGGGGCCAGACGATCGCGCTCGCCGGGACCGGGGCGGTGAGCCGGCGGAACGAGGCGGGCGGCAGGACGCGCTGGTCGCGCAGAGCGGTGGCGACGAGCCGGGCCACCTCGATCGCTCCGGAGGCCTGGAAGTGCGTGTTGTCCTCGACGCCGTCCGGGTAGTTGGGCCAGGGCCCGGCCGGCAGGTGCAGGAAGTACTTCTTCGTTCCCTCGACGCCCGCGCGGTTCCACAACGCCGTGCTGGACGCGGTGAGGTCGATCAGGGGGACGCCCTTGGCCGCCGCGAGCTCCCGCATCGCGGCCGGGTACGCGCCGTGGCTGGGGGAGGCGGTCCCGGTGCTGGTGAAGCGGCGTCGTTCGACGGACGTGACCAGCACCGGCTTCGCGCCCTTGGCCCGGCTCCTGTCGATGTACTGGGAGAGGTAGGCCTTGTACGTCGTCGACGGCTCCGTGTAGCGGGCCGGGTCTTCCTTCTTCTGGTCGTTGTGACCGAAGGAGATGAGCAGGTGGTCGCCCCGTTTGATCCTGGACAGGATGCGGTCGAGGCGGCCCAGGTCCACGAAGCTCTTCGAGCTCGCCCCGGACAGCGCTTCGTTCGCCGTGACGACACCGCCGGTGAAGAACACCGGGAGCGCCTGACCCCACCCGGCCCGGGGAGCCAGTGCCGAGGTGTACGTGGAGGCGGTGGAGTCTCCCGCGACGTGGACGGTGACGGGTGTCGCCGCCGTGCCGGATCCCGCGACCGCTGTGGAGAGGAGCGAGAAGGCGGCGGCGATGCCGACGACGGCGGACGTGCGCCTCAGGAGCATGGAGTTCCCTTCGAAGCCGCAGGGTTTGGTAAGCGCTTTCCAGCAGCTCGGAGTATGCCGCTCACGGGCCGGAAAGCGCGACAGGGCACGAAGATTTAGGTGTTTCGACATCGAATCGACTGCCGCGGATTCGCTTCCGCGGCAGTCGGTTCACATGCCGGAACAGTCCGATCAGGACGGTCGGGTCATCCGGCCGGCTCGCCCGACGGCGCGGGGAGCTGGGCGCCGAGCGGGACCGGCGTGCCGAAGTTCGGGGTGCCGTCGGCGTTCCAGGTGAACTTCTGCGCTCGGGCGGACCGCTCCATGCCGCAGCCGGCCGAGGCGCTCGTGTTGCCGTGGTAGACGATCCAGTCCTCGGTGCCGTCGGGGGACTTGAAGAACCCGTTGTGGCCGGGACCGAACACCCCGTGCTCGTCGTTGCGCTGGAACACCGGGTCGGGCGACTTCGTCCAGTGCGCGCGGTTGAGCGGGTCGGACCCGGTGAGGGTGAGCAGGCCGAGCTTGTAGTCCGGACCCCAGCACGCGCTGGCGGAGTACACGATCATGGTGCGGCCGTTGCGGTACAGCGGTTCCGCACCCTCGTTGACCGGCGCGGTCTGCCGTTCCCACGCCAGGGTCGGCTGCGAGATGGTGCGCCGCGCGCCGCTGATGGTGTACGGGTTGGACAGCGGGGTGATGGTCAGGCTCTGGGTGCCGTCCATCGCGCTGCCCATCAGGTACAGCTTCCCGTTGTGCTGCAGGATGCTCGGGTCGAGCTCCCAGGTGCTGCCCAGGTCCGCCTTGAACGTGTACGGGCCCATCGGGTCGGTGCCCGCGCTTTCCAGCACGTGCAGGCGCTGGGTGGGGTTGTAGTCGGGCACGTTCTGGCCGGCCACGTAGTACAGGTACCACCGGCCGTTCAGCAGGTGGAACTCCGGCGCCCACATGTTGCAGCACCCGTTCGGCCGTCCGGACAGGGAGAACACCACGGTGTCCGCCGCGCTCGACAGGCCGGCCAGCGTGCGGGAACGGCGCATGGTGATCGTGGAGTTCCACGTCGTGGTGGCCAGGTAGTAGTAGCCGTTGTGGAACTGCAGCCACGGGTCGGGCCCGCCGGCCTTGATCGGGTTGGCGACGTTGCCGGGTGCGCCGATCTTGATCAGCTGCCACTGCTGGTTCGTGCCGCCGGTGTCGGGCCACTGGATCACCTGCGCGCCGTTGGCGGCGGAGAAGTCGAGGACGTCGACCGCCTTGCCGCTCGCACGGCTGACCAGCCGGACGTGCCCGTCCGGCGAGTCGGCCAGCCGGAACTGCTGGCCGGTGCGGCCGGCGTCCGTCGTCTGCACGAGCCCGGCCCGGTCCGCGGTCGACGGGAAGTCCAGGACCTTGCCGCTGTGCCGGGACTTCACCCGGTAGTAGCCGCCGCCGGAGTCGACGAACTGCCACAGCTGCCAGGCGCCGTCGTTGCGCGCGTACTGCGCGATCCGGGCGCCGTCCGCGGTGGCCCGTTCGTAGACGTCCAGCGCCTTGCCGCTGTTGCGGTTCACCAGCGCGTACGACGCGCTGGTGTCCACGACCGCGGCGGACGCCACCGTCGGCACGGCGGCGGTAATGCCGCCCAGCAGGGTGACCGTGGCGGCCAGGACCGTGGTGGTGCGCCATCGGACGGTGATCGAGGTCAAGGTGTTCTCCCTAGCGCAGGAACGGCCAGCCCGCCGAGTCGTAGGCCAGCAGGTTGATGCCGAGCCGCGACGCGCCGCTGTCGGTGTAGTAGTGGTAGACGAGGAGGTCTCCGTCGACGTCGGCGAGGACGTCCTGGTGCCCAGGCCCGTGCACGCTTCCCTGGCCCGCCAGGACCTCCGTACCGCCGCCGGACGTCATCGCGGTGCCGTCGCGGGCGACGTAAGGGCCGGTGACGCTCGTGGAGCGGCCGACCATCACCCGGTACGTGCTGGACGCGCCTCGGCAGCAGTAGTCGAACGAGACGAAGAGGTAGTAGTAGGCCCCCCGTTTGACGATGGTCGGCGCCTCGATCGGACCGCCGTTCCTGCCCGCGACGGAGCGGATCACCGAGTCGGACCGCAGGCCGGTGGCGGGGTTGAGCGCGATCATCTTGATGCCCGACCAGAACGAGCCGAAGCTCAGCCACCAGCGGCCCTGGTCGTCCACCACGAGGTCCGGGTCGATGGCGTTGAAGTTGTCCGACGTCCGGGACTCGACGACCAAGCCGCGGTGGGTCCAGGTACCGGACGCTCCGCTGGAACTGGTGGCCAGGAAGATCGCCGACCGGTTCGAGCCGAACGTCGAAGCCGAGTAGTACAACCAGTACCGTCCGTCGCGATAGGACAGATCCGGCGCCCAGAGGTTGCGGTCGCCGTTGGTGTAGGACGAAGCCCACGGCGCACCGCCGGGGAACGCCGAACCCGCGTTGCGGAACGCGATCCGGTCGGCCGAGGTCTTGAGCGCGACGTCCCTGCCGGTGTGCGCCACGAGATAGCTCCCGTCGGGGCGTTTCACCGAGCTCGGGTCGTGCACGCCGACGTCACCGGTGACCAGGCCCGGCAGGGGATAGGCCGACGCGTGCGGTGCCGTCGCGACGGTGGTGGTCAGGACCACCGCCGCGACCAGGATCGTCTTTGCCAGTGCGTACTTCCTCGAAGCGGCCATGAGACACCTCGATCTCTTGGACGGAGTTGTCGCGGCGGCGGTGGAAACCCGTGTCACTCCAGGACGAACGTCGCGTCCGCCCGTCCCTGTGCGTCGGTGACGGCCTGCAGGTAGAGCAGTCCCGCGCTGGCGCGGATGTGGCGGCCGGGGAAGTTCACCGACTCGAACGACACCGCCGAGGCGGCCGCGAGGCCCGCTCGCTGCGTGAAGCTGGCGTCGTTGCGGAACAGGGTGCTGCCGTCGCTCCGCTCGACCCACAGCTCGTTGTTGCGGTGCCGCAGGTAGTAGCCGGGGAAGTTGGTCGACTCCAGCGACACCGCGCCGGAACCGGCTAGCCCCGTGACGAGCTTGAACTGGGAGTCGGCCAACGGTGCCACGTTCGGTTCCAGGCGTGCGCGGTACTCCCAGTGCCGCACGAAGCGGTCGGCGGCGGCATAGGACCTGAGCCTGACCGGGGTGGCCCCGTCGGGGACCGGGATGCCGAAGTCCGGTGAGCCGTCGCCCTTGTAGTAGACCTTCTGCACGCGGGTGCGGCGGTTCGGGTCGTTGAGCGGGTCGCCGCTGATGTCGCGGTAGTTGCGGTCGTGGTAGACCATGACGTCGCTGGCGCCGTCCTCGGACACCGTGAACGAGTTGTGGCCGGGCCCGTACTGACCGGTCGCGTCGTTGCTGGTGAACACGGGGTTGGGGCTCTTGGTCCACGACGCCGGGTCGAGCAGGTTCGCCGACGCCGACGCGGTCAGCAGGCCGAGGCAGTAGTTCGCGTCGGTGGCGCTGGCCGAGTAGGTCAGGAAGACCTTTCCGTTGCGCTGCAACACCGCTGGTCCCTCGGCCACCTTGAACCCGCGGGTCTCCCAGGCGAGCGTCGGCACCACCAGCCGGGTCACCGTGCCGGTGATCGTCCACGGGTTCGCGCCCATGCGGGCGAGGTAGACGTTGGAGTTCGTGGCGATTCCCGGCTCCTGCTGCGCCCAGGTCAGGTAACGCACACCGTTGTGCACGAACGTGGAAGCGTCCAGGGCGAAGGTGTCCCACGGGGTCGTGATCCGGCCGCGCTCGGTCCACGCTCCGGTCAGCGGGTTGGCACTCGAGCTCTCCAGCACGTACATCCGGATGCGCCAGATGTCGTCACTGCGGCCCGCCGCGAAGTAGACGTACCACCTGCCGTTGATGAAGTGGATCTCCGGTGCCCAGATGTGGGCGGCCATCTCGCCGCTGGAGTGCTTGCGCCAGATCACCGTCTCCGGCGCGGAGGCCAGTCCCTGGATCGTGGTCGCGCGGCGCAGGACGATCCGGTCGTACTCCGGGACGGTCGCGGTGAAGTAGTAGAAGCCGTCGGTGTGCTTGAAGACGTGCGGGTCGGCACGCCGTTCCGCGATCGGGTTGGTGTACCGCACCGCGGGCGCCGCACCCGCCTGCGGCACGGGCATCCCGGCCACGCAGGTCACGGCGGCCAGCACCAGCACGGCCAGGCGAAGGAGAACGGTCTTCATCGTCTGTCCTTTCAGGCCAGTGGTGCGGCGACGGTGAAGGAGGCGTCACCGGCGAACGCCGAGCCGGAGGTGCGCCAGTCGACGCGCAGCTCGTAGTTCAGGTGGCGCAGGTACCGGCCGGGGTGGGAGTAGGACTCGAACGACGTGCTCCCGCCGCCCGCGAGACCGGCCCGGCCGCAGAACGTGGCGTCACGGGCGAACACCGCGTCACCGCTGTTGGTGTCCAGCCGGACGCGGAAGTCGTAGTGCCGCAGGTAGCGGTCGGGGAAGTTCACCGAGCGCAGCGAGTAGCAGCTCGCGTTCGCCAGGCCGGCCACGACGGTGAACGTCGCGTCCCGGCGCGCCGACAGGGCGCTGGACGAGCTCACCGGCTCGACGAAGCCGAGGTTGTCGCGGTGACGGACGTAGCGGTCGGGGAGGTTGGCCGAGCGCAACGACCGGGCGCCCGTGGCCACCGCCGTGCCGTCGCCGGAGTCCTCCCGCAGCACGGTGAAGTGCCGCGCGGTGCCGGACAGGCCGGCCAGTTCGACCTTGGCTCCGAAGCTGGTGAGATTCGTGCTGTCGGCGTAGAAGTACCGCCGCTGGCCGTACTGGTCGAAGTAGATCCGCCACCGGCCGTCGGGCAGCCGCACGAGCGCGGGCCCTTCGAGACCCGAGCCCCAGCCCGCCCAGTTGCCCGTGCCGACGAAGGTCCACGGCCCGTTCAGCGACGTGGCGGTGGCGTGCTCGATGTACTTCGTGGTCTCGTTCTTGAGGAAGTTGTGGTACGTCCCGCCGACCTTGACCAGGAAGCTGTCGATGAAGTTGGCCGGGATGCCGAGCGCCACCGGGCTGCTCCACGCCGACAGGTCCGCGTTCGTCGCGGTGATCCGGTACGGGCGGAACTGTCCCGCCGTTCCGGCCGTGGACGCGGAGAAGACCACGTGCACGCTGCCGTCGGAGTCCTTGAACCACTCCGGCGCCCACGTGCTGCCGGTGGCCCCGTTGAGTCCTACCCGGACGTTGCGCAGGAACGTCCAGGACACGTAGTCCGCGCTGCGGGCGAAGCCGATGGTGTCGCCCGTCCAGTTCGTCGTGTAGACGAGGTAGTAGTAGCCGTCGGTGTGCCGCAGGACGCTGGGATCGCGGATCAGTCCCGACGGCGGCGTGTAGGCGTTGGCCCGGACCTGGGTGAAGCTGGTGGCGTTCGCCGAGTCGTAGACGTACATGTTCGACTCGCTGCTGTTCGTGAACGCGGTCATCAGGTAGTGCGGCACAGGACCGGCGGCCGACGCCACCGGACCCGGGGCGACGACGGCCGCTCCGGCGGCGAACGCGGCTGTGACCGCGATCAGCACACGCCTTCGGAACGAGCGGACGGCACGCGGCAGGGGGAAACGCATGGACCGGCTCCTAGCGCCATTGAGAGGAGGCTCGGGCAGTGAGCGTTAACACTATGTGGTAAGGCCGCTGGTCCTGGCAATGCTGTGTGCTGGGACAACTCTCAAGTTAGCGATAACAACGAGGTCCGGCGGCTGTCGTCGAATTCTCGCCGCCCGCCGTTCGACGAGAATTCGACGATCCACCGCTAATCGAAGATGCCGTAACCCGCGACGGCGTGTGCCCGGACGCCGTCCATGTCGAGCTCCACGCCGATGCCGGGAGTGTCGGGAACCGTGATGTAGCCGTCCTTCACGATCGAGCCGCTCCCGTCGGGGGCCCGGACGTAGCTGTCCCACACCGCGCGCTCTTCGAGGGCGTGCCACTCCTGGACGAAGAAGTTCGGGATCGCCGCGCACTGGTGCGACGTGGCCATCGTGCCCAGCGGCGTCGACACCAGGTGCGGCGCGAAGGGGATGTAGTGCATCTCCGCGAGGTTGGCGATCTTCTTGGCCTCGGCGAGACCACCGCACTTCGGCACGTCCGGCTCGATGACGTCCACGGCGCCGCGTTCGAGCAGCTCGCGGAATCCCCACCGCAGGTAGAGGTTCTCGCCCGCGCAGATCGGCGTGCGGGTCTGTTCGCGCACCCGCACCAGCGCGTCGACGTTCTCCGCCGGCAGCGGCTCTTCGAGCCACATCAGGTGGAACGGCTCGAGCTCCCAGGCGATCCGGCACGCGCTCGGCACGTCGTAGCGGGCGTGCAGGTCGATGGCCAGGTCGACGTCCGGTCCGATCGCCTCCCGGACGGCCGCCACGCGCTCGACCATGGACCGCAGCTCTGCGGCGTTGATCGTGTGGTTGAAGTCGTCGAACTTGCCGGGGTGGCGCAGGTCGTCGATGTCGAACTTGATGGCGGTGAAGCCTTCGGCGACCATCCGCTGGGCCCGGTCGACGCACCCGGCGATGGAACCCGCCGGGTCGTCGCCGTCGCCGCAGTCGGCGTAGAGGCGGATCCGGTCGCGGAACTTCCCGCCGAGCAACCGGTAGACCGGCTGGCCCGCGGCCTTGCCCGCGAGGTCCCACAGCGCGAGCTCGATCCCGGACAGGGCGATCACGGACACCCCGCCCTGGGGACCCGCGAAGACCGTGTTGCGCCGCAGTTTTTCCCAGCACCGCTCGACGTTGCGCGGGTCCTCGCCGAGCAACAGGGGTGTCAGGAACTTGATCATTCCGACGACGGCGCCCGCGCCGGCGTCGGGGTTGGCCTCGCCGAACCCGCTGAGGCCCTCGTCGGTGTCGATTCGCACCAGCGTGGCCTCACCGTGGTAGGCCACCACTGCCGTCGTGACGTTCACGATCCGCATTGCTCTCCCGCCGCCGGGTCGTGCAGATGAAGGGACTGTCGCGATCTCCAACTTGTCCTATAAGCTGATGACATGCAAAGGGGACAAGAGTCTCTGGACGCTGTCAAGGTCCGGACTCTGCCGGTGCAGGTGGCGGCACACCTGACCCGGCGCATCGTCAGCGGCGACGTGGAGGACGGCCGGGGTCCGTCGGAGCTCGACATCTCCCGGGAGTTCGGGGTGTCCCGCGTGGTGGCGCGGGAGACGCTCAAGATCCTCGCCTCGCTCGACATCGTCGAGGTCGCGCAGGGCCGCCGCGTCGTCGTGCGCCCTCCGGCGGAGTGGGACTACCTGAGCCCGTTGCTGATCGAGTGGATGCCCGCCGAGATCGTCGGCGAGCTGTTGCAGGAGCTGCACCAGATGCGCGTGCTGCTCGAGCCCGAGCTCGCCGCGATGGCCGCGGTCAGCGTCACCGACGAGACGCTGGACCGGCTCAGGGGCGAGGTCGACCGCATGTCGGCGCTGGAGGCGGACCCCGACGCCTATCTCGAGGTCGACCACGAGTTCCACATGGAGATCTGCCGGGCGGCGGACAACCGCATCCTCGACCGGATCATGTACTCCGCCCGCTGGCTCGGCACGGCCAGCCGGCGCATCACCAACGAGGCGCCGGCCGCGCTGTGCAGGGCCACCGCCGACCACACGGAGATCTACCAGGCGCTCGTGGCGCGCGACCCGGACCGGGCCCGCGCGGCGATGCGCAAGCACCTGAGCAACAACTCCACGCTCCTCGCGGAGAAGGAGCAGCAGACCAAAAGGGCCGCCCGGCGGCGCTGACGCACGGCACGACCGAGATCCGGACCGATGACGAGGACGGACGAGGCATGGGGGCACCTGCGATCCCGCCGATCCGGCTGGGGCCGACCGGCACCGGGCTCGCGGTCGAGCGCCTCGACGCCGGCGTGCGCCACACCCGTTTCACCGACCACGCGGCGGTCTTCCGCGCCACCGGCCACCGCACGGAGTTCGCCGGCTTCACCCCTGCCGTCCAGTCGGGCGGACTTCCAGCACAACGCACCACCAGTTCGCCGTACTTCGCCGCATGAACGACCCGGCAGCGCGGCGCACGCCTCGCTGTCCCGCCGGTTGCAACGTCGCCCCGTCGGTACGCGTCCGGTCGACCGGACGCGAGAGGAGTGGTCATGGAAGAGAAAACGGACTTATCCAGGCGCACTTTTCTCGGAATGAGCGCGCTGGGCGTGCTCGGTCTCGCCGGGTGCGGGGGCAGCCCCGCCGCGCCGCAGGTCGATGTCCAAGTGCCCCAGGCCTTGCTCGACCAGGCGGCCTCGCTCCGCGGCGGGTCGGTGGGGATGCTCTCGCAGAAGCTGTACGCGGAGGCCGCCAACCAGGCGCTGGACCGGTCGCTGCAGGTGTTCGCACAGGCCACCGGCACCACGGTCCGCAACGACCTGGTCTCCGGCGACGCCGGCGACATGGTCGCGAAGATGGACGCCGAGGTGAAGGCGGGCACCAGCCGCGACCTCGCCTTCGTGAGCGATCGGCGGTTCGTCGGCCAGCTCCACAACCTCGGCGCCCTCACCGACGTCACCGACGTGGTCGACGAGATGCGCAAGCTCTACGGGGAGCCCGCGACGGAGGCGAGCACGTACTGCGTGTTCGGCGGGCGCTGGTTCGCGATCCCCTACCACTTCATCGCGTCCGCGATGTACCTGCGCAAGGACTGGTACCAGGAGAAGGGTCTCGCGCTCAAGCCCCACTACACGTGGGAGGAGCTGCGCGACAACGCGCTGGAGGTCTCCGACCCGGCGAAACGGCGCTTCGGCTGGGGTCTCACGGTCAACCGCTCCGGCGACGCCAACGGCTTCATCGCGAACGTCATCAACTGCTACGGCGGCGCGATCGCCGACAACACCGGCACGAAGGTGGTGTTCAACTCGCCGGAGACCGTCGCCGCGGTCACGTTCATCGGCGACATCTACACGAACCCGAAGTACACGCCGATGCTGCCGCCGGGGATCGGCAGCTGGACCGACTCGAGCAACAACGAGAACTGGCTGGCCCAGATCCTGGGGCTCACGCTCAACCAGTTCAGCGTCTACGCCGACTCGAAGACCAAGGGCAACCCGGTCTACGCCAACACCCACCCGTTCAACGGCGCCACCGGACCGGCGATCGACAAGCCGCTCGCGTTCGGCGAGTCCAACTCGTTCGTCGTGTTCAAGGGGGCGAAGAACCCCGACCTCGCCAAGCTGGTGGCGAAGTTCATGGTCGGCGGGAGCGCGCTGCTCGGTGTCGCGAAGGGAGCACCGTGCCTGGTCAACCCCTCGTGGGACAAGGTGTGGGACTCCGACCCGTACTACACCAGCGGTGACCCGGCCTTCCCCGCGCTGCGGGAGCAGACCCGCACGCAGCTGCCGCTGACCACCAGGACCGGCTTCAAGTTCCCCCAGGCGCCGAGTCCCGGCGAGCAGGCCGCCACCGCCGCCTACCTGCTGACCGACATGATGCAGTCGGTCATCCAGGGCACCCGGCCGGCCGAGGCCGTCGCCTCGACCCACGCCCGGATCGTCCAGGTCTTCGAGCAGCAGGGCTACAAGCAGTGACCGTCCTGCGTGAGCGGCCGGCGCCGGTCCGTCCGGCGCCGGGCAGGTCGTCGTCGCTCACCCCGTCGCAGCGGCTGCTCGGGCGCGACTGGCGCCTCGCCGCGGTGTTCATCGGGCCGACGCTGCTGCTGGTCGCCGGCCTGATCCTGTTCCCGATCGTCAGCTCCGTCCTCACCAGCACCACGGAACGCCATGGTGCGGAGACGGTCTTCGTCGGGCTGGACAACTACATCGCCCTCATCGGCGACGCCGTGTTCCACAAGGGCGTGCTCAACTCGTTCGTCTTCACCGCGTACGCCGAGATCTTCAAGGTGACCTTCGGTCTCATCGCGGCGTTGATGCTGCACCACATGCGCCGCGGCCGGGCGATCATCGCCGGGGTGATCCTGCTGCCGTGGGTGGTGCCGACGGTCGTCACGGCCTTCACCTGGCGGTCCTTGTTCGACCCGATCTTCGGCAGCGTCAACGTCCTGCTCACCGACTCCGGGATCGGGCCTGCCCTCGCCGCGGTCGGGCTCGTCGACAGATGGCCCGCGGAGTGGCTGTCCGGTCCGGCGCTCGCGATGCCGACGGTCATCCTCGTCAACGTCTGGAAGGGCATCCCGTTCTTCACGGTGACGTTCCTCGCCGGGCTCAAGGCCATCGACAGCGGTCTGTACGAGGCGGCCATTGTGGACGGTGCGTCGCCGTGGCAGCGCTTCAAGCACATCACGTTGCCGGGTCTGCGCCACATCATGATCGTGACGGTGTTGCTGTCGTCGATCTGGACGTTCAACAACTTCGACCTGATCTGGCTGATGACCCAGGGCGGACCGGGGGACGCCACCGCCCCGTACGTGATGGTGGCGTACTCGAAGGCCATCCAGCAGCTGCAGCTGGGCGCGGGCGCTGCGGTCACGCTGGTGATGCTGCCGGTCATCACCGTCCTCGTGGTGATCCTCGTGCGGATGATGCGGCGCAGCGACCTGCCGGGCACGGGCGACCTGGGGCGCAGGCGGCTGACTCCCGGCCAGCGCAAGGCGATGCCGTGGGTGATCGTCGTGGCCTCGGTGCTCGTGCTGGTCTGGGCGTCGCCGCACATCGTGTGGAAGGCCGCGGTGGTGCTGGGCGTGTTCGTGGTGCTCGCGGCCGCCGTCGGACGGGTCGTCTCCGCACTCGCCGCGCGGGGCAACCGGCTGGCCGCACGCGTGGTCAGCGGCACCGGCTCCGGGATCGCGCTCGTGGGCCTGCTGGGCTTCGTGCTCGCCCCGCTCTACTGGATGACGGTGACGGCGTTCAAGTCCGACACCCAGATCGTCTCGCGCACCGACGACCTCTGGCCGACCCCGTGGAGCACCGAGCAGTTCACCAACCTGTTCACGGGCAGGGCGTTCGGCACCTGGTACGTCAACACGATCCTGGTGTCGGTGGCGTCCACCGCGATCGCCCTGGTCTGCGCGGCACTGGCCGGATATGCGTTGGCACGGCTGAAGTTCCGCGGTTCGGAGAGCTTCACGGTGACGATCCTGCTCACCTACGTGATGCCGGGCGCGCTGCTGTTCATCCCGCTGTACCAGATGATGAGCGGGATCGGGCTCAACGACTCGTTGTGGGCGCTCGTGCTCGCCTATCCCACGTTCACCCTGCCGTTCGCGACGTGGCTGCTCGTCGGCTACTTCAAGTCGATCCCGGCCGACCTCGAAGAGGCCGCGCTGGTCGACGGCTGCACGCGGTTCGGGGCGTTCATCCGGATCGTGCTGCCGCTGGCCAAACCGGGCCTGCTCGCGGTCGCGCTGTTCACGCTCACCAACGCGTGGAACGAGTTCCTGTTCGCCTTCGTGTTCATCACCAAGGACGACTACAAGACGCTGCCCGTCGGCATGCAGTCGATGATCTTCGGTGACGTCGTGCCGCAGGGACAGCTGGCCGCGGCCTCACTGCTGATCAGCATCCCGGTCGTGGTCATGTACGGGTTCGGGCAGCGGTTCCTGACCGAGGGCCTCACCGCGGGGGCGGTGAAGGGATGAGCGAGCACCCGGCCATCACGGAGGAGCACGTCGCGACGGCGTCCCGGCCGAGCGACCTGCGCATCACCGATCTGCGGGTGGCCACCGCGGCCGGCGTGCCGTTCCGGTCGTCGATCATCAGGATCGACACCAACCAGGGCCTGGCCGGGTACGGGGAGGTGCGCGACCAGGCCAGCGCCACCTACGCGCTCATCCTCAAGAGCCGGCTCGTCGGCGAGAACCCCTGCAACGTCGACAAGATCTTCCGCAAGATCAAGCAGTTCGGGTTCCACGGCCGCCAGGGCGGCGGGGTCTCCGGCGTCGAGATGGCGCTGATGGACCTCGCCGGCAAGGCGTACGGAGTGCCCGCGCACGCGCTGATCGGGGGCAGGTTCCGGGACGAGATCCGGTGCTACGCGGACACTCCCTCGCTGCCGGACCCGCACGAGATGGGCGCCCGGCTGCTGGAACGCAAGCAGCGCGGGTTCACGATGCTCAAGATGGACGTGGGCATCGACCTGCTGTGGGACGTGCCGGGGGCGCTGATCGCGCCTCCGGGCGCCCGCGCGGACCTGACGACGATGCATCCGTTCACCGGCATCCAGGTCACCGTGAAGGGCGTCGACCACCTGGCGTCCTATGTGGACACGGTCCGTTCCGTCGTCGGCTACGACGTCGCGCTCGCCGCCGACCACTTCGGCCACATCGCCCTCGACTCCTGCATCCGCATCGGCCGCGCGCTGGAGCCGTTCACGCTGGCGTGGATCGAGGACCTGATCCCGTGGCAGCTGACCGACCAGTGGCGCCGGCTGACCGAGGCCGTCGCCATCCCGACGTGCACGGGGGAGGACATCTACCTCCTCGAAGGTTTCCGGCCGCTGCTCGACGCCGGTGCCATCCGCGTCGTGCACCCCGATCCGGCGACGGCGGGCGGGATCGCGGAGACCAAGCGGCTCGGCGACTACGCGCAGGAGCGCGGGATCCCGATGGCGCTGCACCTGGCGGCGTCGCCGATCGCGACGATGGCGAGCGTGCACCTGGCCGCCGCCACGGAGAACTTCCTGGCACTCGAACACCACGCGGCCGATGTGGAGTTCTGGAGCGACCTCGTCACCGGCCTGCCCCGCCCGCTGATCCAGAACGGCCACATCACGGTGCCGGACACGCCAGGACTGGGATTCGGCGACGTCGACGAGGAACTGCTGCGCCGCCACCTCGACCCGCGCGATCCGGTGTTCTTCGCCGAGACGACGCACTGGGACGCGGAGTCGAGCCACGACCGGCTGTGGAGCTAGGCCCGGAAGGGCCACACCACCAGGGCCCGTCAGGCCCGGCCCTGCTCGGCGCGCCACCGCTCGTACTCGGGCCGGGCCTCG
Organism: Lentzea kristufekii; assembly: GCF_033949925.1. Lineage (NCBI taxonomy): Bacteria > Bacillati > Actinomycetota > Actinomycetes > Pseudonocardiales > Pseudonocardiaceae > Lentzea > Lentzea kristufekii. The sequence continues at coordinate 253,341 of NZ_JAXAVV010000006.1, read as the reverse complement.
TCCGACAGCGGGTAGTACAGCCGCAGGTCGCCGCCCTCGGCCAGCCGGATCCGGGAGAACTCCTCCCAGTCGGCGTGCTCCTGAGCGGCAGCCACCACAGCGGGTGCGAGCTTGACCGGCACCACGACCGCCCCGTCGTCGTCGGCGACGACGATGTCTCCCGGCTCGACGAGCGTGCCTCCGCACGCCACCGGCACGTTCACGGCGGCCGGGACGATGCCGGTCTGGGCGTGGAAGTTCGGTGTGGCGCCCCGGATCCACAGCCCGAGGCCGAGCTGCTTGGCCTCGCCGGTGTCGCGCAGGCACCCGTCGACCACGACGCCGAGGCCGCCACGGCCCTTGAAGTAGGTCAGCATCATCTCGCCGAACACACCGCTGCTCATGTCACCACGCGCGTCGACGACGATCATGTCGCCGGGCTGGGCGTGGTACATGACGTGCCGGTGCAGCTGCTTCTCCGGCTCCTCGTACTCGTCGACGGGGTAGAGGTCCTCCCGCTTCGGCAGGAACTGCAGCGTCAGCGCCGGCCCGGCCACCCGCACGCCGGGGGTCACCGAGACCGGGCCGCGGATGAACGCGCTGCGGATGCCCATGCGGCTGAGCTCGCCGCTGGCCGTCGCGCTGCCGATGGCCGCGAGGGCCGCACTCAGTTCTGCGGGCGGGCGAACGATGTCGTGCGTCTCGACCACGTCGGTAGCTCCCTCGGATCCGCGCTGATCGACTCGAGCCTAGTCGCGCGAACCCTTGTGGGGGAACCAAAAGCGGCTGCGCGTTCTTCACCGCGTGCCGGGCGGCCCGGTGCGGCGGATCGCGGTGTGATCTCATGACGTGGCCGGTCGGCGTCCAGCGGCGAGAACGAGCGCTACACCCCGGGGATGACGATGAGAGTGCTGACCTTCAGCGATGACGAGGACACCGAGCAGCAGTGGCGCCCGAGTGATCCGCAGCCCGCCGTCGACGCGTTCCTCGACTTCGTCGCCCGGCACCGCGACGCCGGCAACTCGTCGTTCTGCATGGAGGACGAGGAGAACGAGGAAGCGCTGTTGTTCCTGTTCGAGATCGCGGCCATCTGCCGGGTCAAGGGGGCGGAGAACCCGCGGACCGAGTACCGCGTCGTCACCAGCCGCGGTGACTACCGCACGCAGGCGTCCCACTTCGTCAGCGGAGGCTTCAGCGCTCTCGACCTCCACGGCCCCTGGTTTCCGGACGCGGAGAGCTTCCTGCGCGCACGATCGGCACATCTGAGCCGGCGGGCTTCGCGGGATGCTGCCCGAGAAGAAGTCCCTGACGAGCGCGGGGAAGCGCTCCGATCCGAGTTCGACGAGTCCGTCCTGCGGCGGACCCACCCGCGCGAGCTGCGCCGCCGGTTGGAGGTCCTGAGCCGCGTCGACGGGCACGAGCCGGTGACGGTCGACGGAGTCACGCACCACGGCTACGGCAACGGCAACGGAGACACCGTCAACGCCTGGTTCACCGCCGCCGGTCGCGGCCTGGTGGTGACCTTCGACGGCTCCAGCACGCTGAACCGCGCCGACGACGCCGATGCGCAGGCGGCGTTGTACGACGGCGTGCCGGCAGATCTCCTCGCTCTGGTGAGGAACGCGCCGGACACGACGACCACGCTCAACGTCCCGCATCCTGACGGTGGCACCCAGGTGGCCGCCACCGGGGTCTTCACCTTCTCGGGTCCCTGCGCGATGGCGGAGGGACTGGTGACGTGCTTGCGGGAAACGCGGTCGGGCATCGAGGACACCGGCGTCGGCCGGCTGCTGGGGGACTTCCTGGCGGCACGGGACTTCACGCCCGGCGCGGTCGCGGAGACCGTGACGTGGTGGAGCGCCGACGACATCGCCAAGGGCTTCGCCGCCGCACCGGAACGAGCGCGGTCCGAGACGGCGCCCCTGGACCGCGAGGCGGTGGATCGCTTCTGCGAGATCTGGGCGGACTCCGGGTACAACGACCGCTGGGACGTCCACCACGTCCTCTTCGACAGCCGCACGATCGAGGAGGCCGGGGAAGCCAGGGACGACCTGCTGAGCCTGGTCGAGACGCTCGGACTCGAACTCGTCGACACCCCGCCGGGAGCGGCGTCCGGCGAGGTGTGGGTCCGCACGGACCCCCGCATCGACGCCGAACTCGGGAACTGGGCGTGACCGGTCGCTGACGTCACCTCACGCCCCGGCGGCAGAGATCTCGGCCCAGTTCCACCAGGTGTAGTGGCACTCGCCCTGCTCGACCTGGAACCGCTTGCCGCGGTCGGGCACCCACTGCTCGTCGTTCGCGACCGTGTCCACGACCCGGACGTGCCGGTGGTGCTCTTCCTTCGCGGGATCGTAGAACTGGTGCGAGAGGTAGGCGGCGCAGAGGCAGACGCCGCAGGCCCGCCATCTGCTCGACCACGGCCAGGACCTGCTCGGGCGTGGCGTCCACGATCTCGTCGCTCATCCGGTGCCACTGCTCGCGAGCAACTCGCGGTAGCGGGCGACGTGGTGCTCGGCCGGGGCAGGCGACACCGCCGGCTCCGGGAGTTCGTCGGGATCGTCGGTGCTGATCGTCACGCCCTGGGCCCGGCACAGCGCGACCAGGCCGGCATAACCTTCGTCGGCCCACTGCCCGTACTCGTCGCTCAGGGCCTCGCTGAGGGTGGTGCCCCGCAGGAGCTGGAACTGGCCCTCGTTGTCGAGACCCACGACCGGTGCCGAGGCGAGCGGGAGGTCGTCCGGACCGCGCCAGTAACCGAACGCCCGGCCCTCGTCCTCGTCCTCGGCGACCCAGGTGATCAGCGCTGCCGTCTCCTCGATCGCCCTGACGTTGGCGACGATGTCGGGGTTCGCCAGGTCCGCGGCGGTCAGGTAACCGGTGTCCAGCGCCGCCGGCAACTCGTCGTCGGCGAGCAGGCGCAGGCCGTCCGACCAGGGGTTCGACGCACCCGTTTCCTGCCGGCTGCGCCATACGGCGAGGTCTTCGGGAACCATCGGCATGCCTCTCCTGGTGGGTGTGGACCTTCGGTGGCGTTCGACCGTCACAGCCCTGTCGCCTCCAGCGGCAGGAAGACCTGGAACCTCGTGTCACCCGGTGCGGACTCGACCCGGATGGTGCCGTGGTGCTTGTTGACCACGATCCGCCACGAGATCTCCAGGCCGAGTCCGGTGCCCTCGCCGACCGGCTTGGTCGTGAAGAACGGTTCGAAGATCCGGTCCTTGACCTCCGCCGGGATGCCGGGGCCGGTGTCGCCGATCTCCACGACGAGGTGCTCGTCCTGACCGAAGGTCCGCACGGTCAACGTTCCCGGACCGCCCATCGCGCTCAGCGCGTTGTCGATCATGTTCGTCCACACCTGGTTGAGCTCGCCGGCGTACGCGGAGATGCGGGGGAGCGCCCGGTCGTAGTCCTTGACCACCTGCACGCCCGTGAGCTTCCCGCCGAACATGACCAGGGTGGAGTCGAGCAACTCGTGCACGTCGACCACCTGGAACGGCGCGCGGTCCATCTGCGAGTACTGCTTGGCGGCACCGACCAAAGTGGACACCCTGGTGGTGGCGTCCTCGATCTCGTTCATCAGCATCTCGGTCTCGACCGTGTACCTGAGCCAGTGCACGGTGGATCCGGTGACAGCCCCAGGGCACGAGGCGAGTGATCCCTCCAGCCACTCGACGTCCAGTCCGGCCGCGACCAGGACGGGCGCGACGTCCCAGCCGCCGCCGATGCCCTGGTCGTCGAGCCAGTCGGCGACCTGGTCCTCGGCGTCGCTGGCCTCCAGCGGGCTGAGCTTCGGTGCCTTCGCGACTCGTTCGACCGCCTTCTCCTGGAGCTTGACCAGGGCCGGCAGCACGGCCGGGTCGATCGCACCCTGCGCGAGAAGGGCGAGTTTGTGCCGCATTCCCGCGACCCGTTCGCGCAGCGCCGCGGTCGCCCGCACGGCGGCCGCGGCCGGGTTGTTCAGCTCGTGGGTGAGGCCCGCGGACAGCGCGCCGAGCGCGGTGAGCCGCTCGTGCTGGCCCACCGTCGCCTGGGTGTTCCGCATGCCCCAGAACAGGCCCTCCAGCAGATGCATCGCCATCGGGAACCACGCGCGGATCATCGGCCCGAACTCGTCGGCGTCGAACTGCAGCATCGACGTGGCGGTGATCGACTCGACGGTCATCTGGTAGGTCGGCTGGTCGAGCTCCAGGTAGGCCTGGGTGGCACCGAAGTACGAGCCGCGCAGGCTGCTGCGGCTCACCTCGACGCGCTGGCCGCCGATGTTGCGGCACAGGGCGACCGTTCCTCCGAGCAGCACGAAGAAGCACGTCGCCGGCTCGCCTTCGGTGAGCACGGCCGTGCCCGCCTCGCGGGTCTCGACGTGGCCGTGTGCGGCCAGCCAGTCCAGCTGTTCCTGGCCGAGCTTCTCGAACAGGAAAAGTTCGCGCAGTTCAGCCTCGGTGAGCCTCTCCATCACGACCTCTCCAGGTAGCGGTGGACCAGGGTGACCGCCATGGCACCCTCACCGACCGCGGACGCGACGCGCTTCACCGACTCCGCCCGGACGTCGCCCGCGACGAACACACCGGGCATGTTGGTCTCCAGGTGGTACGGCGCCCGCTCGAGGTCCCATCCAGGGGGCGAGCCGCCGAGGTCGGGTCCGGCGAGGAGGAAGCCGCGCTCGTCCCGTTCCAGCGTGCCGTCCAGCCAGTCCGTGCGCGGGGCGGCGCCGATGAACGCGAACAACCAGCTCGCCTCAACGGTCGTCGTCTCACCGGTCTTGTTGTGCAGCAACGTGAGCGTCTCGAGGTGGTCTTCACCTGTGCCGCCGCGGACCTCGGTCTGCGTGCGCACCTCGACGTTCGGGATCGCCGAGAGCTGGTCGATCAGGTACCGCGACATCGACTGCTCCAGCGAGTCACCCCTCACCAGGATCACCACCTTGCGCGCGTGCCCGGAGAAGTAGACGGCCGCCTGGCCCGCGGAGTTCGCGCCACCGACCAGGTAGACGTCCTGACCGGCGCAGTTCGGGCCTTCGGTGGTCGAGGCGCCGTAGTACACGCCGCGCCCGGTCAGCTCGCCGAGTCCGGGTGCGTCGAGCAACCGGTACGAGACGCCGGTGGCGAGGATGACGGTGTGCGCGGCCAGTTCGGTGCCGTCGCCGAACCGCACGACGCGCGCGGCTCCCCGGCGTTCCAGAGCGACGACGTCGCGTGTGGTGAGCAGCTCCACCCCGAACTTGACCGCCTGCCTGCGGGCCCGTTCGGTCAGCTGCCCGCCGGACACCCCGTCGGGGAAGCCCAGGTAGTTCTCGATGCGGCTGCTCGTACCGGCCTGGCCACCCGTCGCGATCCGTTCGACCAGGACGGTCCGCAGTCCCTCCGACCCTCCGTACACCGCGGCGCCGAGCCCCGCGGGCCCGCCGCCCACGACGATCAGGTCGTAGAACTCCGCCGACGGCTCCGTGCTCAGGCCCACCTCGGCGGCGAGCTCCGCGTCGGACGGGTCGACCAGGGCCTTGCCCTGCGCCGTGACCACGACCGGCAGAGTCGTCCCGTCCTGGTGCGCCGCGGTGAGCAGGCAGCGCGCCTCCGGCTCGTCGAGCGCGTGCCAGCGGAAGGGAACGTTGTTGCGTGCCAGGAAGTCCCGCACCTCGTAGGAACGCGGCGACCAGCGGTGCCCGACCACCCGCACCCGCCGCGCCGGCTGCCGGTCGCTCACGGCCCAGGCTCGCAGCTGCTCGTCGAGCACCGGGTAGAGGTTCTGCTCCGGCGGGTCCCACGGCTTGAGCAGGTAGTGGTCGAGGTCCACGACGTTGATCGCCTGGATCGCGGCGTCGGTGTCGGCGTACGCCGTGAGCAGCACCCGGCGCGCCTGGGGGAACACGTCCATGGCCTGCTCGAGGAACTCGATGCCGTTCATCTGCGGCATCCGGTGGTCGGCGAGCAGGGCCGCGACCTCCTCGCCGCGCAGTTTGATCTCGTGCAGGGCCTCGAGCGCCTGGGCCCCTGACTCCGCCCGCACGACGCGGTACTGCTCGCCGTACTTCCGGCGCAGGTCGCGCGCCACCGCCCGCGACACGGCAGGGTCGTCGTCCACCGTGAGGATCGAAGGCCGCGCGACGCGACCGGCAGTCGTCATGCGCCCAGTCAAACACCCGAACTCGTCGACGGCCGCGATCGAGGTACCGTCGGGCCGTGACCACTACCTGCGCCCACGTCGCCGAGCTGGGGCCCGAGCCCGTTCCCACCACGCCGGAGGGGTGTCAGGACTGCCTGGCCGACGGCGGCAGGTGGGTGCACCTGCGCCTGTGCCTCGGCTGCGGCAAGGTCGCCTGCTGCGACTCGTCGCCCGCCAAGCACGCCTCGAAGCACTTCGCCGGCGAGGGGCACCCGATCATGCGCTCGTTCGAGCCGGGGGAGACCTGGCGCTGGTGCTTCGTGGACAACACGGTCGTGTGACGACTCCGGGCCGTCGGGTGGGTGTGACGCACCCTGCCTGAAATCCTCGTGCGGTCCTAGCGTCGAGATCATGAACGACGAACAGTTGATCGCGGACCTGCACCGCCGGTGGGTGTTCGGCTGGGACCGTCGCGAAGGGGACGCGCCGTTCGGCTTCCAGCGCGTCTTCGGCGAGTTCTACGACTTCAGCTCACCGGACGTCCGCCTCTACGACGACTTCGACCCCGAACACCGGGTGGCTACGACCGCCGCCGGCTACGGCTCGATCTGGGAGCCCGCCTTCCGCGAGATGGTGTCCGCGCACCACGCCATCGACGACGGACCGCACGTCGTCGCGGGTGGCGACCTGGCCACGTCCACCCTGAGGTTCGTGGCCCGGATCGTGACACCCGCCGGCGCCACGGACATCCGGACCACGACCTCGCTGGTGTGGCGCCGGACGCCGGACGGGTGGCGGATCGTCCGTGAGCACAACTCCACCGCGGTCCTGCCGGTGGGGGAGCTCGACGGCCGTTTCGACGACGCCTGAAGCCAGTGCCGGACCGCCGTCACTCAGCTGGGCACCTCGTCCAGGTAAGCCTGCGCCTGCAGCGTGAACAGCTCGGCATACCCGGCCTTGGCCGCCATCAGCTCCTCGTGCGTCCCGTACTCGGCGACCCTGCCGTGCTCCAGCAACAAGATCCGCTCCGCCTGCCGCACGGTCGAGAACCGGTGCGAGATGTACAGCGTCGTCCGGCCCTCCGACAGCTCCCGCAGTCGCGAGAACAGGTCGTGCTCGGCCCGCGCGTCCAGCGCGGAGGTCGGTTCGTCGAGCACCAGGATCGGCGCCTCCCGCTGGAACGCCCTGGCCAGCGCGATCTTCTGCCACTCGCCGCCGGACAGGCTGACGCCCTGGTCGAACCAGCGGCCGAGCGGGGTGTCGTACGCCTGGGGCAGCCGCTCGATCCGCTCGTCCGCGCCGGCGCGGCGGGCCGAGTCCTCGATGTGCGGCCTGTCTTCCAGGCGTGTCAGGTCGCCGAGGCCGATGTTCTCCGCGGCCGTGCCCTGGTACGTCACGTAGTCCTGGAACATCGCGCTGATCCGCGTGCGCAGCTCGACGGGGTCGTACTCGCGGATGTCCACGCCGTCGAGCAGGATGCGGCCGCCGGTCGGGTCGTAGAGCCGGCAGAGCAGCTTGAACAACGTCGACTTGCCCGCGCCGTTGCGGCCCACCACCGCCACCGTCTCACCGGGCCGGATCTCGAAGCTGACGTCGTCCAGCGCGGGCTCCTCGGCTCCCGGGTAGCTGAAGGTCACCGACTCGAACTCGATGTGACCCTCCACTGTGGACGGCATCGGCCGTGGTGACGCCGGTGCGGTGATCTCCGGCTTGGTGTCGAGGAACCGGTACAGCGTGTCGAGGTAGAGGTTGTTCTCGTACATCCCCGAGAACGCCGTGAACAGCCCGGAAACTGATGTCTGCACGGACGCTGCGGCGGCCGTGTACAGCGCCAGGTCTCCCAGCGTGAGCCGTCCGCCGACCGCTTCCAGCGCGATGTACAAGGTGATCGCCGAACCCGAGAGCGTGCTCAGCAGCCCCCAGGACGTCGAGCTGATGTTGCGGTTGATCGTCAGCTTCCGCTGCCGCTCGTAGGAGACCGTGCCGAGCCGGCGGAACCTGTCGACGAAGTACGGGCCGAGCCCGAACAGCTTCGTCTCCTTGGCGTAGGTGTCCGTCGTGACCAAAGAGGACAGGTAGTCCATCCGCCGCTTGATCGGCGACATCATGAAGGTCAGCCAGAACGCGCGCGAGCCGTACCGCGACTGCGAGATGAACGCCGGGATCGGCGCCACCAGCGCGACCAGGGCCAGCAGCGGGCTGATCGAGACGAGCAGCGCGACCATGCTGGTGAACGTGATCAGCGTCCGCAGGAGTCCCAGCGCGGAGTTCATCATCGACAGCGGTCGCGTCGGCGCCTCCTGCGCGGCCTGACGCATCATGTCGTACGACGTCGAACCCTCGAAGTACGCGAGGTGCAGGTCGCTGGCGTGTGCCATGACCTGGTGGCGGATGGTCAGCGTCATGCGTTCCTGCAACAGCGACTGCGCGATCGACGTCAGCGCGCTGCTGATCGCGGACGCGGCGAGCACGCCGAACTGGAACAGGGCGACCTTCGCGATGTCACCCGTGGTGCCGGTGTGCTGGATCGCCGCGACGACGGAGTCCAGCAGCAGCTTCGCGATGTACGCGGTCACGGTCGGCAGCAGTCCCGACAGGACCGTGATCAGCACCAGGAGGACGGTCAGGACCGGGCTGGCCTGCCACGTCAGCTTCGCGACCTTCGGCAGGCCGCGGACCGTGCCCGCCACGGACGTCTTCGCGCGCTTCAGCCGGGAGCGCAGGTCCTTCGGTCCGTCTTCCTGCTTCGGTTCGGGGATGTCCACCGGTCCGGTGAGCCCGCTGTCCGGCACCGTCGTGGCGCGCCGCCGACGGCCGCGCCGGGCCAGCACGAACTCCATGCCGCCCCCGCCGCCCGGCATCATCCAGCCTCCACGGCGCCGTGGAGGAAGAAGTCGACCATCTGGCGCGTGGTGGGCGCGCCGACGTCCGGCGCCAGCCGGCGGCCGCCGAACAACAGGGTCAGGAAGAGGGCTGCGAGCTGTTCGGGCGGCAGCCTCAGCCGATCCTTCTCCGGCGTGAACAGCTCGACCATCGCCCCCCGGATGGCGGCCATCGACTCGCGGCGACCGCCCTTCCAGGTGCGGCCCTTGTCCTCGGTGCGCTGTTCGCGGTGCTTGACCCGGCCGGACGCGTGCAGGGCGCCCATCAGCGCGCCCATCCGTTCGAGGTGCGCGCCGAGCGCTTCGGCGGCTTCGACGAGCCGGTCTTCCAACGGCTGGTCGACGGGGATCTCGGCGATCGCGTCGAGCACGTGGTCGGGCTTCAGCGCCTCGGCCGTGCAGGCGTCGAACAGCTCGTCCTTGTCCTTGAACGCGCGGAAGATGGTGCCCTCACCGATGCCCGCGGCGCGGGCGATCTGGCTGCTCGTCACGTTCGCGCCGTGCTCCATCAGGAGCGGCAGCACCGCGTGCACGATCATGGCGCGCCGGTCCTCGGCGCTCATGCTCGGCGCTCTCCGCCGGGTCTCGGGTGCTGGTGTCATGCACCCATACTGCGGAGTGAGTGCTCACTCCGTCAGATGGGCAGTGAGACGTCCGCCGTGTTGCCCTCTTTCGCAAACCGGGATTTCGTGCCCCCGGCAGCACTTCACCAGCTTCGGATTCATGGGGTGGAGCTTTCACGCGGCCGAAGAACTCGTGTCCGCGATGCGCACCGGCGCGGTGACGTCAGTGGAACTGACCGACGAGGCGATCGCCCGCATCGAGCGCGACGACGAGGTGACCAACGCGATCTGCGTGCCGGACTTCGACCGCGCGCGCGGGCCGCCGCACACCGTGCCGACCAGGCACGCGCGCGTGGTGAGGACCGGCCGTTGCTCGGCGTACCGGTGACGGTCAAGGAGTCGTACAACGTCGCCGGGCTGCCCACGACCTGGGGCATGCCGCAACACCGGGACTTCGTGCCGGCCGAGGACGCGGTGCGGGTGTCACGGATCAAGGCCGCGGGCGCGGTGGTGCTGGGCAAGACCAATGTGCCGTTGGGACTGCAGGACATCCAGAGCTTCAACGAGGTCTACGGCACCACCACCAACCCCTGGGACCACGGTCGCACGCCGGGCGGATCCTCCGGCGGATCGGCCGCGGCCCTGGCGTCCGGGTTCGGCGCGCTGTCCATCGGCTCCGACATCGGCGGCTCGCTGCGCACCCCCGCGCACTTCTGCGGCGTCTACGCGCACAAGCCGACGCTCGGGCTGGCGGCCAGCCGCGGCATGGTCCCGCCGTCCGAGTCGGCGTTGCCGGTCGACCTGGACCTCGCCGTGGTCGGACCTATGGCGCGCACCGCCCGTGACCTCGCGCTGCTGCTCGACGTCATGGCCGGAGCGGACCCGCTGACGCTCGGCAAGGCGCACGTCCTGGCTCTGCGGCCCGCCCGCCACGAGCGGCTCCGCGACTTCCGGGTCCTGGTCCTCGACGAGCATCCGCTCATCCCGACCGGGTCCGCCGTGCGGGCGGGTGTGCACCGCGTGGCCGCCGCGCTCGTCGAGGGCGGCGCCCACGTCGACCGGCACAGTCCGCTGCTGCCCGATCTGACCGAAGCCGCGACGCTCTACATGCGGTTGCTGGTTTCGGGCACCGTCGCGCGTTTTCCCATGGGATCGCACGAGCTGCTGCGAACCAGCGCGGACGATCAGAGTCTTGACGCCGTGCGGTTGCGCGCCGTGGAGTGCAGCCACCACGAGTGGATCGAGGCGAACAACCGCCGCGAGGTCCACCGCCACGGCTGGCGGCAGCTGTTCACCGAGTTCGACGCCGTGGTCTGCCCGATCACGCCGACGCCCGCGTTCCCGCACGACCACAGCCCGAACCCGCTGGAGCGGCGCATCGACGTCGACGGTGTCGACCACCCGTACTTCGACCAGCTCGTCTGGGCCGGGCTGGCCACCATGCCCGGCCTGCCCGCCACCGCCGTCCCCGCGGCCTGTCCCCGGAGGGCCTGCCGGTCGGGGTGCAGCTCATCGGTCCGATGTTCGAGGACCGCACCCCGCTGCGGCTGGCCGAACTGCTCGAGCAGAGGATCGGCGGTTTCCAGGCGCCGAACCAGGGCGTACCGGCGTTGCCGGGAACTTTCAAGCATGTGTCCCGGTGGCGCAGGCCGTCCCGTTCAGGACGAACGAGGACGGGGAGGCCGTGTTCCCGCTGTGGACCGCCTGGAAGCCGATGTCGACGGACCTGCCGGGCGGGATCGTGGCGTTGTGGACGGCGTTGCGCGCGGTGACCTGCCCGGAGGACGGCGAGTAGGTGGCGTTCCAGCCGGAGGTGATGGTCTGCCCGCCGGCCAAGGTGAAGGCCAGGGACCAGCCGTTGATCGCCGCGGTACCGGTGTTCGTGATGGAGAGGCCGGCGGTCAGGCCGGTGTTCCAGGCGTTGACGGTGGCCTTGACGCTGCACGTGCCCTGAGTGGGCGGGTCGGGGGCACCACCGCCGGTGATGCCGAAGAACTCCAGGGCCGCGGCGGCCATGCCCGAGGACGGCAGGCTGTGGCCGGCGCCCTGGATGCTGTACGCCTCGACCTTGTCCGAGTAACGGCTGCGGTTCCAGCCGGGGCGTGGAGTGTCGGTGGACGTCGGGGTCTGGCTCAGCCCGAACACGTTCGTCCACTGCTCGATCTCCTCCTGCAGCAACGAGTACGGCACGAGGGTGTCCGCGGTGCCGTGCCACAGCTGCATTCGCGGACGCGGGCCGGTGTAGCCGGGATAGGCCTGCCGGACGAGGTTGCCCCACTCCTGCGGCGTGCGGTTCAGGCCACCGCCCCCGGTGCACCGGCTGCTGCCGGGCGGATAGTCGGCGGCGTTGGCGAAGCAGTGGAACGGCACGCCCATGAACGCCGCGCCCGCCTTGAAGACGTCCGGGTAGAGGGCGAGCATCTCGTTGGTCATCATGCCGCCGGAGGACGACCCGGTGGCGAAGACCCGGTCCGGGTCGCCGCCGTAGCGCTGCTGGACGTAGGTCACCATCGACACGATCGACACCGGGTCGCTTCCGCCGCCGCGCCGCTTGGCCGCGTCGGACCACGTGTCGAAGCACTTGCCGAACCCGGCTTCCTGTTGCGCGCTCGGGTAGATGACGACGAACCCGTGCCGGTCGGCGAGGGAGCTGAACTCGCTGCTCGAGTGGAAGCCGGGTCCGGAGCCGCCGCAACCGTGCATGGCGACGACGACCGCAGGCTTGGCCGGGCGGGTGTCCGGCACGTAGACATGCATGCGCATTCCGCCGGGGTTGGCGCCGAAGCCGGTCACCTCCACCAGCGACGCGGCGGACGCCGGTGTCGCCGGCACGACCCCGGCGAGGGCGAGCACGGCGATGAAGATGGCCACGAGGGGTGTTCTGCGCGTGTTCACAACCGACCTCCGGTCAGGGGGTTTCTTGGTCCTCCCGGAGTGCGAAGCTATTCACTTTGGTGACGGTCGTCAAAGTTTCGACCAATGAAGGCGGTGAGGCGTTCGACGAACGACTGCCCGTGCCTAGTTCTTGTCGTGCGTGGTGATGCCTGCGGCGGCGTCGATGCCGGTGTCGATGCCGATCGACGCGAGGGTGATCCGCTGCGCCGCGCGGACGGTGGCGGCGAGGGAGGCCGGATCGCGGCTGATGCGGTCGCATCCCGCGCGCATGGCACCGGACAGCAGCTCCACGGTGAGCTGCACGTCGTCGACACCGTGGAACTCGCCGGCGGTGACGCCCTCCCTCACGACCTTCTCGACCTCGACGACGAGCACGGTGAACGGGTTGGCCTGTCCGTCCGGCAGGTCGGCGACCATCGGGCCGGCGCTCGGGAGGAACATCAGCCGCATCGCGTGGTTCGTCGACCCCGACAGGATCACCTCGATGATCTCCCGCAGCCTCTGCGCCGCCGGCTCCCGCGACCGCGCGGCGATCGCGGCCACCTGCTCGGCCAGCGGACGGCTCGCCCGGCGGGCGAGCTCCAGTACCAGCGTCTTCTTGTCGGCGGCGTAGTTGTAGAGGGTGTTGCGCGCGAGACCGGCCTCGGTCGCGATGTGGCCCATGGTGATCGAGTCGTAGTCGCGTTCGAGCAGCAGCCGCCGCACCGCCTCGGTGAGGTCGGCCCACACCATCTCGTGGTGTTCCTCGATGGTGGCGGCGCGGATCCGCGGCATCGTGCGGTTCTCCTCAGTTCGCGGCGGTGACGAGCTCGGGCTGGTTCTCCTGGTGGATCGCGGTCAGCCTGACACGGGTGAGGCGCCAGCCGTCCGGCGTGCGGACCGCTTCGTTGTCGTAGAAGCCGACGACCAGCCATCGATCGGCGTCCGGGAGCCAGTGTTCCGCACGGACGTGGGCGTGGATCTTCGCGGTGTCGCCGTCGATCTCGACGACGTGACCGGTGATGGCGTGGTGGGTCGCCTTGAAGGGCGCGAAACCGGCGCGGAGCACCTCGACGTAGTCGGTCAGCGGGATCGTCATCTCCGGCATGCCCGTCACTGACCCGAAGTCCAGCGTGAGCGCGTCGGTGAAGACCCGGTCGGGCAGGGTCGTGAACTCCTTCAGGTCCGCGATGTCGGCGTACCGGCTGATCAGTTCGATGAGTTCGGCGCGATCGTCGAGCGTGGTCATGAGCCCTCTTTCCGGTTTTACGACAACCTGTCGTGAAGATTACGACAGGTTGTCGTAAAACGGCAAGGCGGGACTAGACGCGGTCACCCACCCGGTCGACGAACCCGGACGCGTCCTGCGGCTCGTTCTTCGTGCCGAGGTACTCGTAGGTCTTCTCGTCGAACACCATCACCACCGGTTCGGCCCACGGCGCCGAGCCCTCCGGCACCGGCCAGCTGATCCCGATCCCGGGACGACCGGCGGACACCTTCTTCACCACCGTCAGCCCCGGCACCTGCGTCGCCGCCTCGAACAACGCGGCCCGCTGCGGTCCCGGCAGGTACGCGAAGCGGAACGTGCCCAGCACGTCCTTGCCGTACGAGTTGACCGGCCGATCCTTGTCGTCACCCTTCAACCACCTCAGCATCTCGTCCGCCGAGGTGGGCAGGTCGTCGCGGTAGGCGCGGACCGGCGTGCACTTCTCCGTCGCGCCCGTGGGCTTGTCGTACTTGTCGAGCACCTTCCTGACGCCGTCGACGCAGCCGGGCGTGGTCGACGGTGCGGCGTCCGCGGCGGTGATGATCCGGCCGTCACGGGTGCCGTCGACGGAGAACCAGGCCTCCCAGCCGCCGTCGCGGACGTAGTAGAACTGGTCGGGCCGGGGCACCTGGTCGGGCTTCGAACGGGCGGCCGCGGCAGCGTGGTTCAGCAGCTGCACGGCGGTGTCCACCGCGGCCTCGGACTCGGTGGGCGCGGCGTCGTGGCGGACCGGGTCCGTCGAGGTGGACGGCAGCACCAACGCCACGGCCGTGACCGTCGCCGCCGCGGTGAGCGCGGCGACGGCGATGATCCCGGCGCGGCCGCGCCGGGGCGGCCTCATGCCCGCTACGAGCCGCGCGCGTGCGGCCGCCAGCTGGTCGGCGGACTTGAGCGGGGTCTCGTCCAGTTCCCGGACGAGCTGGAGGTCATCCATTGTTGAGCAGCTCCTCTACCTCGGTGTGGTTGTCGGTTCCCAACGCCTCCCGGACCTTGCGGCGGGCGCGGTTCAGCCGGGACCGCACCGTGCCGACCGGAATCGCGAGCGCCTCGGCGATCTCGAGGTAGCTCAGCTGCTCCCACGCCACCAGCAGCAGCACGTCCCGGTCCTCGGCGGACAACGCCGCCAGCGCTCCGGTGAGCATCGACCGCATGGCCTGCGCGGTGACGTCCGCTGCCACCCGGTCGGCGTGATCGCCCACGGAAGATCCGGGGGAGGGCATCCGGTGGCGGCGCACCTCCTCCCGGCGGTGCTGGCCGACCAGGTTGGTGGCGATGCCGTACAGCCACGGCCGGGCGTCCTGCCGGGAGGTGTCGTAGCGCTCCCGCTTGGAGAACGCCACGAGGAACGCTTCCGCCAGCAGGTCGTCGGCGACCTGCCCGCCGAGACGGCGGGCGAGGTAGCGCTGGATGTGCGGCGCGTGCCGGTCGAATATCAGGGCGAACTTCTCCGGCACGCGCAGCGACGCCTCGATGAGCTCCGCGTCGGTTGCTGTCATGGTGGCCTTTCGGGCGAAGGGTCTTCACCCTGCTATCCGCTGTACGTCCCTGACGAGTTCACGGACGGGCGGTTCGACCGATGCGGGCGGCGGAGCCGGGAGGCATGCTGTGCCCCATGGCCGTCGATCCCCGTGGTGCCGACCTGAAACGACTGCTCGCCGAGGACCCTGGCGGCCCGGTGGTGATGCTGAACCTGCTGCGGTTCGCCGAGGGCGGTGCCGAGTCCTACCAGGAGTACGCGCGTCACCTGCGCGAGACGTTCCTGCCCCGCTACGGCGGCGAGATCCTCTACGCCGGAACCGGCTCCACCGCGCTGGTGGCGGAGGACGGGCAGAGCTGGGACGCGGTGGTCGTCGTGCGCTATCCGGACCGGACCGCCTTCAGCCGCATGGTGGCCGATCCCGGCTACCAGGAGGTGACGCGGTTGCGCACGGAGGCGTTGACCGAGGCGGTGCTCCAGGCCACCACCCCCTGGGTCTGATCCCCGGCGCCCCGCGAACGACCGAAAGTCCACATGGGACTGGAGCGAGCCGCGACGCACGCCGGCGCACGAGGTTGTACCCTAGGGGGAGCCGGGACTGGATTCATCAGTTTTCCCGGACCCCTAGCGCCGTGCGACAGCTCCAGCACACTCGCCGTGAGCACGCACAGGACGCGGAGAAACTCGGAGATCATGCAGCCAGAAAACGGCCTTTTCAGCCACCCGGACACGAACCACCAGGACACGGCAGCTCATTCGTCGCCCGACGAGGACCAGCGTTCCTACACCGGCCTGTTCCGCGAGCCGGCCGACACGCCGCAGAACACCGCCGAGACGGCCTGAGTCCCAGGCCGGGCCGCACGCGGGCGGCTCACGACCGCATTCCGGCCGGTGCCTTCGAGTGGTCCTTCTGGCTGGTGTCGGCCGCGTAGTGGGCGACGGCGATCGCTCCGGTGATCGCCAGGAGGAATCCGGCGGCCGCCGCGGTCGTGTAACCGGCGCGGACGCGGTCGTCGAGGTAGATCAGGCCGACGGCCGACGACAGTGCCGTGTTCGTGGTGAACATGATCGCGGTGACCGAGGTCGGGCCGCCCTTCTGCAGCGCCATCGCGAACACCACCGCCGCGGCGAGACCGTTGAGGGCGATGGCCCAGGCCGCCGGTTCCAGGACGAGCTGCCACACCGCGTCCGGGAAGTCGAGCGTTCGCGCCGAGATGCCGACGATGCTGTACGAGACACCGGCGCCGAAGGCCAGCGCCACCGTCGCCCAGACCTGGTTGTGGTTCCTGGCGTAGAGGGCGATCGCCGCCACCGGTACCGCCACGAACACGAGGATCCAGCGCCACTGCGGTGGCAGGGAGTGTGCCGGACCCGGTTCGGCGGACACGCCCAGCAGGATCAGCCCGGTCGCGCCGACACCCAGCGCCGCCCAGCCCGGTGTGCCGAGGCGGGAGCCCAGGAAGACGGAGATCGTGGCGGTCACGCCGACGCTGAACGCGAGCATCGACTGGACGAGGAACAGCGGCAGCCGATGCAGCGCCGCGGCCGCGAACGCGAATCCCAGCAGGTCGACGCCGAGACCGAGGAAGTAGAGCCACTGCCGCCGGAGTGCGATGAGATCCAGGGACGTGCCGCCGTACGCACCCGCTCGGCGGACACCCGTGGACGCCAGGATCGAGCCACTGCCTGACGCCAGGGTCGCCAAAACAGCGAGTGCGTATCCCAGAGCCATTCGTCCATTGTGGCATTCGGTGCCACGTGACCTCAGCGGAGCCCGGATCGAGAGGTCGGCTCCAGCCGGACCGTGGTCTCGGTCCGGCCCACCAGTGCGGGCACGGTGTCGGCCACGGCCGCGCACCGGGGATGGCTGTGCACGGACTCCAGGACGCGTGCGCGGTCCGCGTCGTCCTCGAAGCGCCGGATCCAGACGAAGGTGTCCTCGTCGTCGATCGCGGTGAAGGATCCGACCACCGCCATCCCCTCTCCTGCTGCAGCGGGACGACGGTGTCGTCCATGTACCGGGCCAGCTCCGCGCCGAAGCCGGCGCGGGCGTGTTCCGTGCGGATCTCGTAGACGTCCGGAGACCCCTCCCACGGGCAGGTCCGCCGAACGGCCCAGTGGGTGATGAGCCAGCGGCCGTCGAGCTTGCGCAGCGTCAGCTGCCAACCGCCCCGCATCGTGCAGAAGTCGACGACGCCCGGAGCTGCGGGAACGTGGTGGTAGGCGACCACGTGCACACGGCACTCGGCCTGGTCGCCCGACAGCCGCACCTGCGGGTTCGCGGCGGCGTGATGGGTGCGGTCGAAGCCTTCGAGGGTGCCGCGGGCCAGCTCGACCAGATCGGCGACCGCGATGGTCGCCGGCGGCCTGCGACAAGGCGCCGTCCCACGTCGCCATGCGCGGCATCCTGGCAGCCGCCGGGCGCCCGGTCTTGGACGAATGGAAACCCGGCGGCCACGGGTCCGAACAGGGGACGACCAGAACTGCCGGGACCCGGCGCTACGGTGCCGCCGTGAACACCAGGAACGTGGAGATCCTCGACGACTTCCGAACCGAGGCGCTCGAAAGGAAGATCCCGGCACCCGACGTGGAGCGGTGGATGGAGCTCGTCCGCCCGTCCGCGCTGCTGACGCCGGACGGAGAGGGGCCGGTCGTGGGCCGGTTCGGTGGCCCGATCATGCTTCCCGCCGACGTCGAAACGCAGGGGTACCCCCTGGTCGCCACCATCGACTGCGCCGCCCTTCCGCGGGAAGCGACGGATCTTCCGCTGCCGCGCGACGGCAGGCTGATGTTCTTCGGGTATCCGGAAGAGCACGGCATGGGCGAGGTGCTGTACGTGCCGGAAGGCGCGGCCGTCGAGGAACGGGAGCTGGATCCATCGTCCTATCCGGCGTGCAGCGAGGACTTCGCGGAGATCTGCGGCGAGTTCCTGCAAGGCGATGTCCACCTCACGCCCGATGTGTCCCTGCCCTTCGTCGGCACGGTCGACGCGCCTCCACCCGCCTACCTCGTACCGGTGCCAGGGCACCCGCACTCCGAAGCACTGGCCGAGGTGTGGGCGGACCAGTGGGGTGAAGCGGCCCTGGTATTGGGCGGGTACGGCACGGACTGCAACGGGTGTGCGGCGGCCGACGGCGATTCGGTGCTGCTGTTGGAGTTCAACGTGTACAGGTCAGGCGGGGGCGCCGCCATCTTCTGGGTGATCCGGCGCGACGACCTGATCGCACGACGCTTCGACCGCACCGAGGTCCTCGTGGACTGGAACCCCTGAGACCGGGTCAGTCCGGGGTGTCGGTGACGGTCAGGGTCAGTTCCGCGTCGGTGACCGTCACGACGACGTGCTGTCCGCCGCGCAGCTCGCCCGCGAGCAGAGCACGGGACAGGCGCCGGTCGAGCTCCCTGCCGATGGTCCGGCGCAACGGTCGTGCGCCGTACTCGGGCACGTAACCGCGGGCGGCGAGCCAGTCGACGGCCTGCTCGTCCACCTCCAGCGTGATGTTCTGCTCGCGCAGCCGTTGGCGGGTGCGGCCGAGCAGCAGCGAGGTGATCTGCCGCAACTGGCCGGCGTTCAGGCCGCGGAACAGGATGATCTCGTCGAGGCGGTTGAGGAACTCCGGGCGGAAACTGCGGCGCACCGCCGCCATCAGCGGTTCCCTCAGCTGCTCGACCGGAACACCCGAGGTGGCCGCGGCGAGGAGCTGGTCGGCGCCGATGTTGCTGGTCATGATGATCACGGTGTTGGCGAAGTCGGCGGTACGTCCTCCGGCGTCGGTGAGCCTGCCGGCGTCGAGCACCTGCAGCAGGGTGTTGAAGACGTCGCTGTGCGCCTTCTCGATCTCGTCCAGCAGCAGGACCGAGTACGGGGCGCGCCGGACCGCACCGGTGAGCTGACCGGCTTCCTCGTAGCCCGCGTACCCCGGTGGCACACCGATCAGCCGCGCGACCGCGTGCTGCTGCGAGAACTCGCTCATGTCGAACCGGATCAGCCGGTCCTCCGAGCCGAACAGCGCTTCGGCCAGCGCTCGTGCGACCTCGGTCTTGCCCACGCCGGTCGGGCCGAGGAACAGGAAGGAGCCGACGGGCCGGTGCGGGTGCTTGAGGCCCGCGCGGCCCTGGCGGACCGCGTCGGCGACCGCTTCCACCGCCTCGTCCTGCCCGACGATCCGCTGGTGCAGGTGGTCCTCCAGGTGGAGCAACCGGTGCCGTTCCGCCTCGGTGAGCTGGGCGACCGGGATGCCCGTGCTGCGGGACACGACCTCGGCGACGTCGTTCGCCGCGACCTGGGGCGCGTCGGCCAGTGCGGCGCGAGCGGCCTCCAGTTCGGCGACCGCCCGGTCGAGCTCGCCGGCGAGGAACACCGCGTCCTCGCCCTGCGCGGCGTCCTTCTCCCGTTCCAGCCGCCGCACCCGCTGTTCCAGCCGCACCGGATCCGGTGGCATCGCGGACTTCTCCCGCAACCGCACGCGCGCACCCGCGCGGTCCACCAGGTCCACGGCCTTGTCCGGCAGGAACCGATCGGTGACGTGGCGGGCCGACAGCTCCACGGCGGACACGATCGCCTCGTCCGTGATCCGCACGCCGTGGTGCATCTCGTACCGGCTGCGCAGGCCGCGGAGGATGGCGATCGCCTCGTCGACCGACGGTTCGGCGACCTGGATCGGCTGGAACCGCCGCTCCAGCGCGGCGTCCTTCGCGATGTACCGCCGGTAGTCCTCGGCCGTCGTGGCCCC
Organism: Lentzea kristufekii; assembly: GCF_033949925.1. Classification (NCBI taxonomy): domain Bacteria; kingdom Bacillati; phylum Actinomycetota; class Actinomycetes; order Pseudonocardiales; family Pseudonocardiaceae; genus Lentzea; species Lentzea kristufekii. Next base: position 233,467 of record NZ_JAXAVV010000006.1, on the reverse strand, counting down.
GATGACCTGCACCCGTCCGGTCGTGAGCACGGGTTTGAGCATGGTCGCCGCGTCCATCGGCGCGCCTTCCGCACTGCCCGCGCCCACCACGACGTGCAGCTCGTCGATGAACAGGACCACCATCCGGTCCGTCGCGGCCACCTCGGCGATGACCCCTTCGAGCCGTTCCTCGAACTCGCCCCGGTACTTCGCCCCGGCGACCATGCCGGCCATGTCCAGCGAGATCAGCCGCCTGCCGCTCAGCGTGGCGGGCACCTCGCCGCTCGCGATCCGTGCCGCGATGCCTTCGACGACGGCGGTCTTGCCCACGCCGGGATCGCCGATCAGGACGGGGTTGTTCTTGGTGCGCCGCGACAACACCTCGAGCAACTCGTCGATCACGTCCTCCCGGCCGATCACCGGATCGAGCAGGCCGTCCCGTGCCGCGGCGGTGAGGTCACGCCCGAAGCGGTCGGTGCGCCGCGTCGCGGACTGGGGCTCCACCAGCCCGCCGAACAGCTTTCCGACCAGGTCCTCGAACGAACGGGACCCGAAGCCGAACACCCAGTCGTCTGCCATCGGCCGCCATCTCCGCTCGATCGAGGGGCCTGCGTCTCCGATTCTCCGCCTCCTGGGCCAGGAACACAGACCAGACCGGAATCGGAACCGGCGAGTTCTGGTGGTGCGTGGACCGGTTGTCTAAGGTGTCCGCCATGGTGAGACCACGGCGGGTGACAGCGCCCGTCGTCGGGCTCTCGGTGCTGCTCGTGTTGTCCGTCGTCGCCTGGATCGGTGGTGACGCCGTCCTCGACCGGCTCAACGCGACCCGCTGCACGGATCCGGCGACGGTTCTCGTCACCGCTGCCCCCGCGGTCGCTCCGGCCCTGAGCGAGGTCGCGGACGAGCTGGGCGCGGCTGACGACGACTGCTACCGCGTCGAGGTCAAGGCCGAGCCCGCACGCGAGACGATGACCCGGCTCGTCGCCGGACAGGCGTCGCCCTCGGTCTGGGTGCCCGAGTCGACGATGTGGTTGCGGCAGGCGCGGGACTCCGGTGCGTGGCGGGTGCCCGAGGCGGGCATCTCCGTGGCGCTGTCGCCGGTCGTGCTCGCCGCCAAGGAATCCGTGAAGGGCAGGAGCTGGCGGGAACTGATCGGGCCCGGTGCCACCGCGGTCGCGGGCATCGCCGATCCGGCCAGGGATCCGGCCAGCCTGTCGGCGTTGCTGGCGCTGCGCGGGTTCGCGTCGGCGGAGAAGGATCCCGCAGCGGCGACGGTCGCCGCCATCAGGCCCGTGTCCGGTGACTACTCCGAGCGGGCCGAGGATCTGTTCACCCGGCCGCTGGACGTGTTCCCCACGTCCGAGCAGGCTCTCGAGCGGCACAACTCCACGCCCGGCGCGACCCGGCTGACGGCGGTCGCCTCGGAGAACCCGTTGCCGCCGCTGGACTTCCCGTACGTCGTGCTGCCCGATGCGAACGAGGCGCAGCGGGCAGGGGCGGAGAAGTTCCTGGCGCGCCTGCGGTCCGTCACCGACCTCGACAGGTTCGGCCTGCGCGCACCCGACGACAAGGCCGCCGGCCTGGACCAGGGTTTCGTGGACGAGACGTTGCGCCTCTGGAGCGGGCTCACGCTGACCGCGCGGGTGCTGGGCGTCCTGGACGTGTCGGGCTCGATGAACCAGCCCGTGCCCAGGACGGGGACCACGCGGATGGCGCTGGCCGTCGGCGCGGCCGAACGCGGCCTCGGCATGTTCAAGCCCGGCACGCAGATCGGCCTGTGGAAGTTCTCCACCAGGCTGGACGGCGACAAGGACTACAAGGAGATCATCCCCTTCGCGTCCGTCAAGGAGCACCTCGCGAGCGGCCAGGCCGTCGCCGCGGTCCGGGCGACCAGGGCGACCGCGAACGGGGCCACGGGCCTCTACGACACCACGCTGGCCGCCTACAAGGAGGCGCGGAAGAACTGGGAGCTCGGCCGCATCAACATCGTCGCGATCATGACCGACGGCCGCAACGAGGACGCCGACTCGATCAGTCAGCGGGAGTTGCTGGACGAACTGGGCAAGCTGCAGGACAAGCGCAGGCCGTTGCCCGTCATCGCGATCGGCATGGGCCCGGACGTCGACGTCGACGAACTGACGAGGATCGCCGACGTGACCGGCGGCCGGGCTTTCACCACCGCCGATCCCGCCGGCATCAGCGACATCTTCGCGCAGGCGCTGAGCACGATGCTCTGCCAGCCGCCTGCGTGCCGTCCTCAGTAGCGGAGAGCGTCAGTACGGGTCGTACGGGCCGTCGTGGCCGAACAGCCGTGCGACCCGCCGCAGCCGCAGACGGAGCAGAACCTTGATCCACACGTTGCGGACGAACCAGGGCATCTCGGCGAGCACCCGCCTGCGATCGGCCCAGCCCGGTTGCGTCAAACGGAAGCGCGCGAGGGAGCCCGCCCGGTCCACGTAGACGTATCGGTTGCCGCACAGCACCTTCACCAGGATGCCGGCGGTGACCCCGATGGACGAGAACGCGTCGTGGACCAGGATCTCTCCGTTGGGAACGAGGTTCTCCGACCACAGCATGTCGTCGGTGTAGGTCCAGTAGTCGTGCTTGCCGTCGATGTACAGCAGGTCGATGCGCTCGTCCCACTCCCGGCGCAACTTGGTGCTGTACTCGGCTTCGAGCCGCACGACGTCGGTCAGGCCCGCACGGGCGAGGTTCTTCTCGAACCGGGTGCGGGTGGGCGTGCCGCCGAACAGCCTGCCCTCGACGAACGGGTCGACGGCGACCACCGCGGCCCCGACGGAGCGCGCCGCGATCCCCAGCACGGTGGTGGATCGGCCCTGGTGACTGCCGATCTCCACGATCCGCGCGCCGGGACCGAGCCGCAGGGCGGCTCTCCACAACATGGTCGCCTGGTCAACTGTCAACCATCCGGGAACCTGGTCGCCCAGTTCCCACGCCTGCTCGAACGTGGTCGGAGAAGTCATCGCCACCTGCCTGGTACCCGGCCCCAGAACGGTCGTGGTGGCCCAAGATAGCGACAGTCGCCCGCGAGCACTACCCGGTGGTAACTTCCTGCGCCATCAGAAGCCTGAAGATCGCACATCGGAACCCGACGACGTGGGTGCTCCTCGCACTCACGGTGCTGTCGTTCGCGCAACGCTTCGGAACGGCCACGTTCGACACCAAACTCGACCTGGCCGTCAACCCGGTCGGGTTCCTGGGCAGAGCGCTGCACCTGTGGAATCCCGCCGCCACGGCCGGCGAGTTGCAGAACCAGGCGTACGGCTACTTCTTCCCGATGGGGCCCTTCTTCGCGACCGGCCAGATTCTGGGCATACCCGCGTGGATCACCCAACGGCTCTGGTGCGCGCTCCTGCTCTGCCTCGCGTTCTACGGGGTGCTGCGGCTGGCCCGCGCGCTCGGCATCGGCCAGGAGCCGACGAGGTACGCCGGTGCGCTGGCCTACGCGCTGGCCCCTCGGGTGCTGACCGAGATCGGGCCGCTGTCGGCGGAGATGCTGCCCGCCGTCATGTTGCCGTGGGTGCTGCTGCCGCTGGTGCTGGCGGACCGGATCGGGTCACCGCGCCGGGCGGCGGCCCTGTCCGCGCTCGCGGTGCTGGGGATGGGCGGCGTCAACGGCGCGATGGTCGTGATGGCGCTGGTCCTCCCGGGGATCTGGTTGCTGACGCGCACGTGGAACCGCGCGCACGTGAAGCTGGTGCTGTGGTGGTCCGGCTGCGTCATCGCGGTCGCGCTGTGGTGGATCTTCCCGCTGCTGCTGCTCGGGCGGTACAGCCTGCCGTTCCTCGACTACATCGAGTCGGCGGCGAACACCACCGCGCCCATGTCGTTGTTCCAGGTGCTGCGCGGGACGAACCAGTGGGTCGCGTACGTGCTCCAGGGCGAACCGTGGTGGCCCAACGGCTTCCTCCTGGTCGACAACCCGGTGCTGATGGCCGGTACCGCGCTGGTGGCGCTGATCGGCGTCGTCGGACTGGCCCGGCTGGGGCTGCCGGAACGCCGGTTCCTGGTGCTGGGCACGCTGGCGGGGCTGACCCTGCTGACCGTCGGGTACGTCGGATCACTCGACTCGCCGCTCGCCGAGGTGGTGCGCGGACTCCTGGACGGGCCGCTCGCACCACTGCGCAACGTGCACAAGTTCGAGCCGGTGCTGCGGTTGTGCCTGGTCCTCGGGTTCGTCCACGGGCTGCACCTGTCCCGGCCGACCGGTCTGAGGGCCGCTCCCGAGCACTGGCGGCGGCGGGCCCGCACCGGTGTGGCCCTGGTGCTGATCGCCGTCGTCGCGGCACCCGTGTGGCTGCTGACCCTGCGGCCCGGCCAGGGGTGGTCCGACGTGCCGGGCCACTGGCGCGAGGCGGCGGGATGGCTCGCGGAGCAGGACGGCCGAGCGAGGACGTTGTTGTTGCCCGCCACCGGTTTCGGCCAGTACACCTGGGGCAGGACCGTGGACGAGCCGATGCAGGCGCTCGCGGAGGCCCCGTGGGCGGTGCGCAACCAGGTACCGCTCGGGTCCGAGGGCAACACCCGGTACATGGACGCCGTCTACGACGCGCTCGCGGACGGGCGCGGCTCGGCTGGACTGGCGGACTTCCTCGCCCGCGGGGGATACCGGTTCCTGCTGCTGCGCAACGACATCGCGCGTGAACCGACAGGCTCGCCACCACTGACCGTGCTGCGCCAGGCGCTCCAGGGATCACCCGGCATCGAGCGCGTCGCCCAGTTCGGGCCCGAGGTGCGGATGAGCGACCAGCGGCTCGTCAGCTCGGTCGACGCCACCGCGACCGGGAACGCGCTGGAGATCTTCGAGGTGAAGCGGGCGGTCCCGGTCGTCACCGCCGTCGGCGAGGCGGACGTGCCGACGGTGAGCGGCGGACCGGAGTCGTTGCTGCCGTTGCTGTCCCAGGGACTGGTCAAGGCGGACCAGCCCGTCGTCCTCGCGGGCGACGCCGGAGAGCGGACCGGGGAACTGCTCGTCACCGACGGCCTCAGGCGCAAGGAGCGCAACGTCGGCAGGGTGTCCGACAACCTCAGCCAGACGATGTCCGCGGACGAGGCGTCAAGACAGGGACGCGTCGCGCTGGACGTGTCGCCGTTCCAGGACACCAAGCACCAGACCGTCGCGGAGTACCGCGGCATCCGGGCCGTGCGGGCGTCCACGTCGACCGCGTACGCCGACGCGGCAGGGGCGATCGACCCGGCGAACTCGCCGTTCGCGGCGGTGGACGGCGACGGCGGGTCCGCGTGGCACTCGTCGAGCTTCACCGGGCCCGTCGGGCAGTGGCTGGAGATCGACCTCGACACCCCGCGCTCGGTCGGGGAGGTGACGCTCGACCTGGTCGACGACCTGCGGGTGGGCTGGGCGGTCACCCGGATCAGGTTCACCACGGACGCGGGGGACAGCGAGCACGACGTCCCGTCCGGTGGCGGCCGGCACGCCTACCCCGTTCGTCCCGGTCTCACCGGCAGCGTGCGCGTCACGGTTCTGGGTGTCGCCGCCGACAGGCAGGACGGCAACGTCGGCATCAAGGAGCTGAGCGTGCCGGGCATGACGGCGCAGAGAGCGCTGCGCGTGCCACGCGACCAGGACGCGGCCAAGCCGGGTTTCTCGTTCACCCGCGGCAGCCAGTCGCGTCCGGCCTGCTACCAGACCGACGGCACGGTGCGGTGCGACTCGTCGCTGTCCCGCTTCGGCGAGGAGGTCAACGGCCTCACGCGGTTGTTCCGCACCTCGGCCGACGGGAAGTTCGCCGTGAACGCCACCGTCGTGCCCTCAGCCGGCGCGAAGAACCCGGTGACGCCGGAGGGCCTGACGATCACGGGGTCGACCTCGCTCGCGGGCGACGTCGCGGCGAGTCCGCTGTCCGCTGTGGACGGTGACACGGGTACGTCCTGGGTGCCGGACGTGACGGACCTGCGGCCGACGTTGATGTTGGCCTGGAAGGGAAAACGCACCGTCTCGGAGTTCAGGTTCGAGGGCGCGCGAGGAGCGAGAACACCCGTCGAGCTGGAGGTGCGCACCGACGCGGGCACGGAGGTGGTGCGCGTCGGCGCGGACGGCCTCGTCACGATCAGACCGGCCGACACCGAGAAGCTCGAACTCGTCGTGCGCGAGTCGAGCGGTGCAGGACCGGCCGAGATCGGTGAGCTTCGGGTGCCCGCGCTCGACGGCGTGCTGAAGCCGGTGCCCGCGACGACACCGTTCACCGTGCCGTGCGGCCGCGGCCCGGTCATCGACGTCGACGGGAAGAAGATCAACAGCTCGGTGTCCGGCGTGCTCGGCGACGTCATGGCCAACCGCCCGTTGAAGGCGGTGTTGTGCGACGACGACCTGGCGACCGCCCTGGAGCTGCCGGCCGGCGACCACGTGCTGACCACGTCGCGATCTGACTCGTTCGTGGTGCAGGACGTCTCCGTGACCCACGTCGAACTTCCGAAACCCGTTGCCACGCATCGAGAAGTCACCATCGGCGCCTGGGACGCCACCGAACGGGAGGTCACCGTCGCGCCGGGGCCCCGGGCACTGCTCGTGGTGTCCGAGAACGTCAACGACGGCTGGACGGCGACCCTGAACGGCCAGGCGCTGGAGAAGGTCCGGGTCGACGGCTGGCGGCAGGCGTACGTCCTGCCCGAGGGCGACGGCGGCGTGGTCGCGCTGGAGTTCGGCCCGGACACCCGGTACCGGACGGGCCTGCTGGCGGGTGCTCTGGGAGTGCTGGCCGTCCTGCTGCTCGCCGCGATCCCGGTGCGGCGGCGGGTGGCGTTCGTGGCACCGTCGCAGAGCCGCTGGCTGATGGTCGCGATGCTGGTGCTGCTGGCCGTGCTCGGCGGCATGCTGCCGATCGTGGCGCTGATCGCGTGCCTGCTGGCGCGCGAGTTCTGGGCGGCGGCGCCGAAGGTGATCGCGGTGAGCGGGATCGCGCTGGGATCGGGTGTCGCGGTGCTGGGCCGGATCCTCGGCCACGGTCAGGAATGGGCCTACGTCCCGCTGGTCCAGGCCGCTCTGCTGGTGGCGGTCTCGGCGGTGGTCGCGGCCGCGTTCGGCCCGTTCGGGCAGCGCCCTGATCCCGCAGCGCCCGATCCCGCCGTGCCGTGATCAGGCCTGCCTGGTGCCGCGGACCTCGATGACGGTGCCCGCGATCACCAGTCCCGCCGTCGCGAGCAGCGCACCGGTCACGACCTGACCGACGGAGCCGTTGAGCCACGAGGTGATCAGCGCGACCTCGGCGACGACCGCGATCCACACCGCGACGGTGGACCGCCGGTCGCCGCTCGCGATCCTGGAGAACAGCAGCAGCTGCACCAGTGCGAGGCACGAACCCACGAGAGCGAACTGCCACAACGGAATCGCGTCGCCGTGGTAGTTCGCGCCACCGATCAGCGACACGCCCAGCGGCCCGAACAGCGCGCAGCCCACGATCACGAACGCGTCGAGGCCTGCGCACACCGCCAGGGCCTTGGGCAGCATCCGGCGGCGGTCGTCCGCGTCCGCCATGCGGGGCAGCACGAGCACACCGACCGCCTGCGGCAGCCAGTACGCGATCTTCGTGACGACCGCTCCGACGGCGTAGCCGCCCGCCTGGTCGGCGAGCTGGTGCCGGGCGAGCACGAGGTCGAGGTTCACCAGCAGTACCAGCGCCAGCATGGCCTGGGACGCGTGCATCACCTCGGCCCCGCCGGCCGGCCGTGCCGGGCGGGGTGAGCCGCACAGCCTCCACCCGGTCACCACGACCAGGAACGAGCCGATTGCCGTTCCCGCCAGCACCGAGACCGAGGAGGGGGAGAGCCACAGGCCGATCACCCCGCCACCGACCTTGCCGAGCCCTTCGAGCGACACCAGCAGCGCCAGCGCGCCGAACCGGTGCGTTCCCTGCAGAAGACCGTGCAGGACACCGAGAACCGTGAGCGGGGCCAGGGACAGCGCCAGCCACACGACCGGCCACGGGCCGTCGAGATGCAGCAGGCGGGCGAGCAGCGGCACGAGGGCAAGGGTCAGCACGGTCATGCCCGCGCTCACGCTCAGGCCCAGTCCGAACAGCGGGCGCGGGCCGAGGCTCGTCACCCGCAGGGCGGCGACGGTCTGCAGGCTCATCGCCGGCACCACACCGATGACCACGAGCGCGAGCAGTGCGCTCAGCTCGCCGAAGATCGCGGGAGCCAGGGCTCGTGCGGCCGCGATGGTCAGCACGTAGCTGGCGGCGTTGGCGCCCAGCAGCGCGCCCGTGATCAGCAGGGCGTCCAGGCGGGTGGTGGTCGTCGCCGGAGCGGACACGCGGAATCCTTCCGGGGCCGGGTCTGCCGCAGTACTACCCGCGAGTACTACTGGCCGGTAGTTTCGGCGACTGTAGCCCCGGCGCGACCGGAGAGGGAGCAAGTGCGGCCGAACGGACTGAAGCTCTACGCCACGTGCGCGGTGCTGGCGCTGGCTGCCCTCGCTCCCGTGCTGTGGCCGGGCTACGTCCTCGTCTACGACATGGTGTTCACGCCGGAGCAGCCGGTGAACGCGGCGGCGTTCGGGCTCGGGGACGCGTTGCCGCGGGCGGTTCCGGTCGACGCCGTGGTGGCGCTGGTGACCCAGCTGGTTCCCGGTCAGCTGGTGCAGAAGCTCGCGCTGCTCGCGATCGTCTTCGGCGGTGCCCTGGGCGCCGGGCTGCTGGTGCCGACGGACAGGACCGGCCTGCGGATCGTCGCCGCAGTGGCGTACTCGTGGAACGCCTACGTCGCCGAACGGCTCTTCATCGGCCACTGGACGCTGCTGCTGGGCTACGCGGCGCTGCCGTGGGTCGCGATGGCCGGGCTGAGGATGCGCGCCGGCGAACCGCACGCGTGGACCCGGCTCGTGCTCGCGAGCCTGCCCGCCGTGCTCTCGGCGCCGGGCGGTGTTCTCGCGCTGGGCACGGCGCTGGCCACCGCCGGACGTCGCAAGGCCTGGCAGGTCCTGGCGATCGGTGTCGTCCTGAACGCGCCGTGGTGGGTGCCTTCGTTGCTGCACGACGGGCTGTCCGACCCGGCCGGCGTCGAGGCGTTCAGCGCCCGCGGGGAGAACTGGGGCGGGCCGGTGCTCAGCGTGCTGGGGCTGGGTGGCATCTGGAACGCCGAGGTCGTTCCGGTGAGCCGGGCGAACCCGGCGCTTCCCGTGCTCACGGTCCTGCTCCTGGGAGCGGCGGTCCTCGGTCTGCGGGAACTGTCGAAACGCCTGCCCGTGTGGCCGCTGGCGGGACTGGGCGTGCTCGGCGCTGTGCTTGCCCTGCTCGCGGTGCTGCCGGGTGGCGTGGCGCTGCTGGAGACGTTGATCGAGCACGTGCCCGGTGCCGGGTTGTTGCGCGACAGCCAGAAGTGGGTGGCGTGGCTCGCGCTGCCGTTCGCGATAGGGCTCGCGGTCGCGGTGGAACGGCTGCGCGCGCGGCTGCTCGTGGCCGTGCTGCTGCTCGGGTTGCTGCCGGACCTCGCCTGGGGCGGGTTCGGACGCCTCGAACCGGTCCAGTACCCGGCGGACTGGGCCGCGGTGCGGGAGAAGCTCGTCGACCAGCCGGGCGACGTGGCGGTGTACCCGCTGTCGGCTTTCCGCAGGTTCGGCTGGAACGACCGGCGCACCCAGCTCGACCCCGCGCCGCGCTACCTGCCCGGCACGACCGTCGTGGACGACTCGCTGCCGGTCGGCGGGAAGGTGGTGGCGGGGGAGGACCCGCGGGCGGCCCGGCTGCGCGCCGGTGACCTGAGCGGCATCGGCTGGGTGCTGGTCGAGCACGGGACGCCGGGGCGGGTGGACGAGAACCTGCTGGCGCGGCTGGAGAAAGTCCACGACGGGCCCGAACTGTCGCTCTACCGGGTACCTGGAGCAGTGCCCGATGACCCGTTCGGCCCACCCGTTGCGCCCGTAGTGCTCGCGTGGGTCGCGGCTGGGTCACTGATCGGTGCGAGCCTGTTGTGGAGACGGTTACCGGTCGGTAGATTCGCGGCACCCCGACATGAGGAGTAAGACGTGGAACTGGTTTCGGTGCTGGTCGCGATCGTTGCCGGAGCCGCGCTCGCCGGAGGGGTCGGCGTGATCGTCGTCGAGCAGAACAACCCCGACAAGGTCGTCGAGCAGCGGATCGAGCAAGGCCAGAAGGCCGTGGAGCCCGAGGTCCTCGACTACGGCTCTCGCTGACCGGGTGACCGTGGCCTTCTCCGGGGACCCGGCGGCCTCCTGGAGCATCCTGCTCGAGGCGAGCCTGCGCGAGGCGCCGGATCCGTCGGTGGTGGCCGCGCGGATGTCCCGTGCCTGCGCGGAGTTCCCGAACCTCGGCCCGGCCGCGGTCGTGCTCCGTCCGTCCGACTGGGACGGTGCGCGGACAGAGTTCGCCGACGGTCACTACCGCGCGGGCGATCCGCTGGTCCGGGTCGCGCTCGCCGGCGACTCGCTGATGATCGCCGCCCACCACGGTGCGGTCGACGGCCTCGGCCTGCTGGCGTTGCTGGGCATCGCACTCGGTGAGTCCGTGCACAGCTCCGCGACCGGTGTGGCGTCGCGCAGCCCCGACCGGCCCTACCTCCTGAACGCGCTCGACCGCGTGCGCGAAGCCGTGTGGACACCTCCCACGCGCATCCAGCCCTCGTTGCGGGGCACCGAGTCCGGCGACCACCTGGTGTCCCGCGCGCTGCCCGTCGTGAAGCTGGGCAGCGCCAGGCTCACCGCCGCCGCCCTGGACGCGACGCGGCAGTGGAACGCCGCACGAGGTGCCGCGCACGGCCGCGTCGTCGCCGCGATAGGCGCTTCCTGGCGCGGTGGGGCGGACCCGCGTCCCGAGGCCGACAGCGCGCTGCTGAGACTGCGCCTGCCGGCCGGGGCGACCGAGGACGACGTGCGCGCGCTGCTGACGGCGGCCACGCCGGAGGCGGGCTTCCCGAGTGCGCACAACCCGTTGGCGCAGTGGGGGATGCGGCTGCTGGCGTCCCGGCTCGGCAGCACCTTTCTCGTGTCGAACCTCGGCGTCGTCAAGGGGAACGTCAGCGCCCTGCGCTTCTTCCCCGCGGCGAGCGGCCGGTCGGGCGTCGCGTTCGGCGTGGTGACGACAGGGGAGGTCACCACGGCGACGGTGCGGGTGCGGCGCAGGAACTTCGACGCGGCCGCGGCCGCGGAACTGCTCGACCTGCTGTGCGACGCGGTGCTCACCGGCCACGAGGCGCGGAGGTAGCCGCAGGGCGCTCTCGAAAGACATGTCCGGTGTCAAAGGGATCAGGAGACCGGCGGTGAATGATGTGGTTCCGCGAACGGCGTGAAGTCAAGGCTCGGCGGCTGCGCCTTTCGGAGGTGGCGGACAGCATCGGCGCAAGGTTCGGGGTGGTGCTCAAGGAGGAGAACACCGGCGGGGCCGGGATCGGGAGCTCGCCGGTCAGCCTGGTGATCGTCACGCTCCGCCCCGGCTTCGAGAACGAGATCGCCCAGGCACAGATCGACGCCGCCGTCTCCGCGGGATACACCCGACCGCCCAAACCTCCCTGCGGCAAGGATCGGGGCTGCACCTTTCGGGGTCAACCCGACTTGCCCAAGCTGACCATCGTGACATATCCACCAGGGGAACGGATTTCCTTCTTCGGACCGGTTCCCGAAGGGCAGACCGGCGTCATCATCAGCCTGAGTTAGCACGCGTCTGCTCGGCCGGTCGGGCGTCGCGTTCGGCGTGGTGACGACAGGGGAGGTCACCACGCCGAACGGTGTGCTTGCGGCGCAAGGACTTCCACGCCGCCGCGGAGCTACTCGACCTGCTGTGCGACGCGGTGCTCACCGGCCACGAGGCGCGGAGGTAGCCGCAGGGCGCTGTGCACGGCGCTCTCGAACACGCCGAGGCTCTCCTCCCAGCTGAACTGCTGGGCACGTTCCCTGCCCGCCGCGCCCATCGCCTTGCGCAGCGGCTGGTCCCGCAGCAACGTCTCCGTGTGCCGGACGAAGTCGTCGAAGTCCTCGGCGAGCAGACCCGTCCGGTGCTCCACGATCGCCTCGGCCACGCCGCCTGCCGACCGGTAGGCGACGGTGGGCACGCCGTGGGAGGCGGCCTCCATGATCACGATGCCCCAGCCCTCCTTGACCGACGGGCACACGTGCACCCATGCCCCGGCGAGGATCTCGTGCTTGGTCTGCTCGTCGACCCAGCCGTGGATGACGACGCTGTCCTGGACTCCGCGATCGATGGCGTGCTGCCGGAGCACTTCCTTCCACGGGCCCTCGCCGACGAGTTCCAGTCGCAGGTCCGGCCACTTCGGACGGAGCCGCGCGACGAGGTCGATCGCGTGCTCCAGCCGCTTGTGCGGGACCAGCCGGGACACCGCGACGAGGACGGGGGCGTCGGTGCGCCGCGCGGTGACGGCGGGAGGCGCGTCCAGCCCGTTCGGCACGACCACCGTGCGACGCAGCTCGACACCGAGCCGGCCCAGTTCGTCCCGCGTCACGTTCGAGACCGTGATGTAGCGGCACCTGCGGTACAGCCTCGGCGCGAGCCAGGACTCGATCCACCAGCCGATCCGGCCGAGGAACGGGCCCAGCGCGCTGTGCCACTGCTCGCGGTGCACGTGGTGCACCAGCACCAGGACGGGGCAGCGCGCGACCAGGCGGCTGAAGAAGGGCATGCCGTTCTGCACGTCCACGATGACGTCCGCGTCGGAGCGCAGGATCGCCAGCAGGGCGTGCAGGTAGACCGTGAACTTGTTGCCGCGTCTGCGGAATCGGACGCCCGCCACCCAGTCGCCGGAAGGGGCGCGGTCGTGGTCGGCGCACTGGATCGAGACCCGGTAGCCGAGCCCGGCGAGGCCCTCCGCGATGCGCTCGACGTACCGTTCGGAACCGCCGCCCTCGGGGTGTCTGGTGTCGCGCCAATTCACCAGCAGAATACTCGGCCGGTAATCAGGGCTACGCGACATCTGCCTCTCCCGATGCTAGGTTACTGCCAGGTAGCCATGGTAGACGGAATACTGGAGATGGCAATGGTCGAGATCGGTTCAGTCGCGGCTCCGGATAAGTTGCGAAAGCCAACTTTCCAGCGTTCTGTTCGGCTTTTTCGCGCATTTTTGAAAGAGCAGTCCGACCCCGACCACTTCTACCGGATCCTGGCGGACGACTCGGTCGCCCAGGTGTCGTCGTACGTGTCGCTGAGCGGCTCCGTCGTGCTCGACGTCGGCGGTGGGCCCGGCTACTTCGCGGAGGCGTTCCGCGGCGCCGGCGCCCGGTACGTGGGGCTGGACCCGGACGTCGGCGAGCTGTCCGCCCGTGGTGAACCCGACCCCGGCATGATCCGCGCGAGCGGCACGGCGCTGCCGTTCCGGGACGGCTCGGTGGACGTCTGCTACTCGTCCAACGTGCTGGAGCACGTCGACGACCCGTGGCTGATGCTGGCCGAGATGGTGCGTGTGACCAGGCCTGGAGGCACCGTCTTCATGTCCTACACGCCGTGGTACTCGCCGTGGGGCGGCCACGAGACCGCACCGTGGCACTTCCTCGGCGGCCACTACGCGCGACGCCGTTACGAGCGCCGCAACGGCAAGCCGCCGAAGAACTCGTTCGGCACCTCGCTGTTCCCGGTGAGCGTCGGGGCGGTCCAGCGGTGGGCTCACCGCCAGACCGTCGCCGACGTGGTCGAGACGTTCCCCCGGTACCACCCGTGGTGGGCGAAGTGGATCACCCGCGTCCCGGGGGTCCGGGAGATCGCCTCGTGGAACTTCGTGATCGTGCTCAGGCGACGTGCCTAGCCCGTCGTCCGAGCACTCCGAGAAGAATTCCGGCGAGCAGCATCACCAGGCCGACGGAAAGCAGGACGATCGGTCCGGTGCTGCTGATCAGAGTCAATTTCGCGCGCGCTTCAGAAGCGCGGTCAACCGATTCTTCGACGGTTTTCTCGTTGAAGGTCAAGGTGGCGTCGAGAAGCACCGTTCCTTCTTTTCCGTCGGGCCCGAACAATGCCTGCCGCTGCTGCTCGGAACCCTTGACGATGATGCCGCTGACCGGCTCGACCCACATGGTGCGGGTGTTCTGGTAGCGGCGCTCCGCCTTGACCGAGGCCTCGGTGCTGTTCACCAGCGACCCGGGCACCTCCTGGTCGCGGAACTTGGTCGACGGGATCTTCTGGACGAACTTGTAGACCTCGAGCCCGCCGACCTCGTCGGTGCCCTCGTACCGCGCGGTCGTCGCCTTGCGCAGGGTGGTGTCGAAGTACTCGTAGTCCTGGGGCTGGGTGTCGAAGGGGAACTTGTAGTTCAGGCCCTCCTGCCGCACGGCCTTGTCGGCGGCGGTGGGGTCGCCCTCGGCATCGGTCACGTACTGCTGGGTGCACTGCTGGAGAGCCATGTTCGTTCGCCGGTCGAGGCACACCCGGTGCTTCAACGCGGAGACGAGCTGGTTCTCCGAGTCGGTGACGACCAGGCCCTGGTCCCACACCATCACGTCGCCGTCGACCTTGGCCTCCGGCACGGTCAGGTTGCTCTCGACCTTCCGGGTGGCCGTCAGCCGCGCGTCCTTGACGACGAGTTCCTTGGGGTAGAAGACCTTCGCCGCGCCTTCCGCGACGGATTCCGTCTTCTGGTCGAGCGGCACGACTGCGAGCTCGGGGTACACGTAGAAGCGCAGGACTGCTCCGAGCGCCAGCGAGAAGATGCCCAGTCCTACCAGCACGAGGCTCGCAACACGTCGCACTCGTCCTCCTTCTGGGTGTGTTCGGCATATGAGAGGGACGTCACAGTGGCGTGGAACCTACCCGACAGTAACCTCTGCGCAACCCCTCGACCGGGGTGACTCAAGTCATCTTGATCGGTCCGCGTGGAGAAAGAAGCTACTCGGCCGCCGAACCGTAGAGCCGTTCGGCGGAACCCCTGCTGGCCAACGGGTAGCGACTGAAGGAAGCAGCTCCTTACTCATCGGCGACGAGGCCGGAGGAAGAGACACGTGGAAGAAACCCCTGTGTGCTACCCGGGAGCAGTTGAGCAGGCCCGGCTGCTCGCCCGCGGTGCGACGACCGCAGCAGAACTCCTTGCGACGGCCGAACATCGGCTGAACTCGTCGCGGCACGTTTTCACAGATGTCGATTTGACCACCGCCCGGCGCAGTGCCGAGGAGGCCGATCGGCGGTTGGCGGGCGGCGAGAGCGGCGGCCTGCTCGGGCTGCCCCTGGCGGTCGAGGACTCCCTGCCACGTTCGGCTTTCGACGCACTGACGGCGGCGGGAGCTGTCGTGATCGGGAGAACGTCGGGCGTCGAGCGTCATCGCAACCCCACGACGGGCATCTCCGCCACGGCGCTCGATCCCAAGGTGTCGGGCACGGCCGTCGCCGTCGCCACCGGGGTGGTGTCCGCGGTGCTGGCACGCCGCGCGCCCGGTGCCGGCGGGGTGCCGGCGGGAGGTGCGGGCGTGGTCGGCTTCGAGACCTCCGGTGGACGCGGCGTGGTGGCGAGGACCGTGGCCGACGTGGCGTACGTCGTGCGGGCGATCGGCTGGGCGGCCGAGCCCTCGGACCGTCCACTGAGGATCGGTGTGTCGTTGCGCGGCCTCGCGATGACCACCCGCACGCGCCCGCGCATGCGCCGGGTCGTCGAAGACGTCGCCGCGTTGTTGTCGTTGCACGTCAACGAGGTCGTCGACCACGACCCGCACCTCGCCGCCGAGTCCAGGCTCCTGCTGGCGCCGCACCTGGCCGCCGGTCCTCGTGAGCTGGACATGCTCGACCGCTTCGTGCCCTGGCCGTTGCGGGGCATCTGCCGTTCGATGCGCGCGGCGGAGCGGGTGATGCTGAACCACATGTTCACCGGTGTCGACGTGCTGGTGACGCCGGGGCACACCGGGCCGGCCGAGACGATGTCGTTGCCCGGCGGTGTGTTGGTGCGCAACGGAGCCACCTCTCCGTTCTCGCCGCTCTGGAGGGTCAGCGGCTACCCGGCCGTGTCCGTGCGCGCCGGCTCGGACGCCGACGGGAACCCGTTGCCGGTGACCCTGATCGCGGTGCCGAAGGCGGAGGGCGAACTGCTCCGGGTCGCCGAGATCATCGAGGAGGAACACGGTGCTCACCGGAGGCCGTAGTCGACGTTCGAGGACGACACCACGTTCTTGAGATCGAGCGAGTCGTCCGGGTCGCTGGCGCTGGTGACGCCGTAGGTGATCGCGCCCGCCAGGCACGCACCGATCACCAGCGCCAGCGACCCGGCGACGAGGCCGCGCCGCCACACGAGCAGCAGGACCAGCCCGATCGCGACCAGCGCGGCACCGGCGACCCACAGGACGGTGGGAAGGGCGGTGATCACGAACAGCTTCGGCAGGTTCTGCTTGACCTGGTCCACGTTCGCGGCGACCGAGGCGTTCGTCAGCCGCAGTTCTCCGGCGAACACAGGGGTTCCCTCGCCCTCGGCCTGCGTGTCGGTGCGCAGCTCCTGCCGGATGTCCTCCCGGACCGAGAGCACCGCGCCGGTCGTGGGCTCGACCAGCAACGTGCGGGTGACGCCGTAGTACTGGGTGACGTCCACGGACGGCTCCGGGCTACCGACCAGCGAGCCGGGTACCGCGAACCGGTCGAGTGCCGTCTGCGGGATCGTGTGCGTGAACCGGTACACGTCGAGTCCCTGCAACAGCTGCTCTCCCGCGAAGTGGATGTCGACCGGGCGTTTGAGGACCGTGTCGTACCAACGGTGATCACGCTGCTCGGTGTCGAACGGGAACACGAAGTTGAGGCCGGGTTGCAGCAGTTGCCGCCCTTCGGCGGTGACCCGCTTGCCCTGTTCGGTCTCGTAGAACTCGTCGAAGCAGGGCGCGACGGCTTCGCCGGTGCGGCGGTCGAGGCAGATCTTGCGCACCTCGGCGCTGAGCACGAGCTTGTCGGCGTCCTCCTTGACGATCGTCGCCCGCTTCCACACGGTGACATCGCCGTTCTCCTTGACCTCGGGGGCGGCGAGATCACCCTCGACGTGCGTTGTCGCCGTGAGGCGGAGGTTGTGGCGTACTTCCGGTGCTCCGCCAGGCGGGTACACGACGGCGGTGACTCCTTCTCCTTCGGAGACCGAGACCGTGTCGATGTCGTGCTGCAGCTTGGCGAGCAGGGGATAGGCGTGCAGTTGCAGCACCAACCCGGCCGCTACTGCGAAGGCGCCGAGTCCGAGCAGGGCGGCGACGACTGCGGTTCGCACAGGTCCTCACAAGTATTCGGTTGGCAGGGAGGGTGTTCCGTGAGGCGTGATTTCCGGTAACCGTGCGTTCTGTTCTACCTGGTCCGTGAGCTAGATCACAAGGGCATACCTGAATCCCATTCGGGTTACCTGGTCGCGGCGGCTGTGTCACGATCACCGCTCAACTCGGTCAAGGTGGTGCGAACCCCTGACCGGCGGCCGCGCGTCATGAATGATCGGCCGCGCGCAGTCCTGTTCAGGTCCAAGAGCTTGGGGGACTTATGAGAGTTCGCAGATGCCTGGCGTTGGCCTTCTCGGTCGCGGTGGTCACCGGCGCCGCCGGGCCCGCCGCGGCCGCCGCGCCGGAAACGGCGTGGCGCCTGGCCTCGATCCCGCAGAACAAGGCGACGAGCAATCTCTGGGACGTCGCCGCCGTCGACGGCAGGAACGCCTGGGCCGTCGGCTTCGAGGGCTACCACCCGGATCAGCCGGACACGACGGGCACTCCGATGATGCTGCGGTGGAACGGATTCCGGTGGTCCCGGACGTCGCTCCCCGTCGTCCAGGGGCCGGTGTACTTCCAGCGCGTCGCGGCGTCGTCCGCGAAGGATGTCTGGGTCACGGGGGCGCCGCGGTCGCAGGACGGCAACGTCACGCTGGTGTGGCGCTACAACGGCAGGGCGTGGACCGCGGTGCCGTACCCGCCGGGTGCCACCCCGGGCACGCTCTCGATCCGTGACCTGTCCGTTGTGGACGGACA
This sequence comes from Lentzea kristufekii, assembly GCF_033949925.1. Classification (NCBI taxonomy): domain Bacteria; kingdom Bacillati; phylum Actinomycetota; class Actinomycetes; order Pseudonocardiales; family Pseudonocardiaceae; genus Lentzea; species Lentzea kristufekii. Next base: position 215,595 of record NZ_JAXAVV010000006.1, on the reverse strand, counting down.
TGCCTGGCTGGTCGGTCACCACGGCAACGCCCCGGTGTTCCACGAGTGGACCGGAACCTCCTGGCAGGAACACCAGCCGCCCGCCGAATGCGTGACCGGTGGCGGATTCCTGAACTTCTGCACCATCAACACCGTCAAGGCGTTCGCGCCCGACGACGTGTGGGCGGCCGGGAACGGCATGTGGAACGGCTTCGCGGGCCCGCTGCTGTTCCACTGGAACGGCACGTCCTGGCGAGCAGTCGACATAGGACTGAACCAGCAGCAGGTCACCGTGCAGTCGCTGGACGGCGCGTCCTCCCGCGACATCTGGGCGGTGGCTGACGGCGGCGGCATGGGGTCGGCCAACGTGGTCGTGCGAGGAGACGGCACCACCTGGCAGACCGTCAGCGGGCTGAACACCCCGGCCACTCCGGGCGTCGCGGTAGGAGCGAACGGCACTCCGTGGGTCATCGGCCGCATCCCGGCGGCGTCCTTCAGCTCCTACGGCCCGGCCGGGTGGACCACCACCCTCGCACCGTCTCCGTCAGGCCTGTTCGGCACGAACTACAACGCCATCGCCGCCGTGCCCGGTACGAACCGGTTGATCGCGGTGGGAGCCGCGGACGTGCCCGGCACGAGCCCGCTCCTCGTGCAGGCGGTGATCGCCGAGTACTCGACGCGCTGAGTGTCCGCGGCCGTCCGCTCCGGCGGGCGGCCGCACCCAGGCATGTGTCTGACAAAGCGTGGACCATGCGATTGCGGGGTCCGCGTCCCGGGCGAGGGCGACGTAGTGGTCCATGACGGCCGGTCGGTAGCGCACGGGGAACGTCTGTCCTGGGGCGAGCCGGGTGAGCGCGGTGATCGTGAGGTCTTCGCCTGCGATACGTTCAGCTTCTTCTTCCAGTCGAACACCCTGCCCCTCCTCACGTCGGTGCCGGAATCTCGGCCTGGCGCCCTCACCGCGAGTCTGCGTCGCGGCCATTCCCGACCTCCGTCGAATCGCCTAGCCGATCGGCGTCGTCCAGGTCCCGATTGTGTCCAGCAGGTGATCGATCATCTCGTCGGTGACTGGGCGGTGCTCGAACATGCTCCGGAAGACCAGCGGGCCGATGATGATCGCCGGGGCGTTCAGGAGGTCGGCGGACGCCTGAAGTTCGCCGGTCCGCGTCGCCGAGTCCAGGGCTGTGCCAAGCTGGCCGCTGATCGTGGCGATGAGCTGCTCTCGCCGGGCGGTCGCGTCGGGCTCCTCCGGTGCCCCGTGGAACAGCGCCGCGGTCACCGCCTGCACCTCGGGCAGGGCCAGTTCGTCGGCGAGTGTGCGCATCTGCCGCGCCAGCCACGGGCGGACGGGTGAGACGGGGTCTTGGAAGAACGGCATCCGGACGCCGGCCATCGTGTCCTCGAGCAGCATTCTCGGCTGCGGCCAATGGCGGTACACGGTCGCGCGCCCGACTCCCGCGCGTTTGGCGACGTTCTGGTGGGTGACCGCGGCCGGGCCGTCCTCGCGGAGCAGCTCCCGCGCGGCGGAGAGGATCGCCTCGCGGCTGCGGGTGACGCGCGGGTCGGTGGAGTCGGCCATGGCGACATCTTATGAGACAACTTGACTCAGAAGCGCGCGGGGTGGCAGAGTGGAACTTGTGAGACAAGTTGACTCAAAAAGTTCTCGGTTGGTCGTCCTGGGTGCGAGCGGCGGCACCGGACGGGCCGTCGTCGACGTCGCGCTGCGGGCCGGGCACGCCGTCACGGCCGTCGTGCGCCGCAACGACGCGATCCCTCCCGCGCCCGGTCTGACCGTGGCGGTACTTCCGGTGCTGACCGATCTGGCCCACGTCGTCGCGGGCCACGACGCGATCATCAGCGCGCTCGGCACCAACGAGCGCGGCCCGTCCACGGTCTGTTCGGACGGCATCCGCGCCACGTTGCTCGCGATGAAGGAGACGAACGTGCGCCGCCTCGTGGCCGTCAGCGCGCACGGCGCGGCGGAGAGCCGTGACCGCTCGCTCTACTCGCTGCTGCTTTGGGCGTCGGTCAAGCACAAGATGCGGGACAAGGAGGCGATGGAGGCGCTCATCCGGCAGTCCGATGTGGACTGGACGGTCGTCCGGCCGCCCGCCCTGAAGGACGGCCCGGCGACCGGCGGCTACCGCGCGGGCAACGATCTGCGCATCGCGGTCACCTCTTCGATCTCGCGCGCCGACCTGGCCGACTTCCTCGTGTGCGAGGCCGTGCGACCGGCGTTCGTCCGCCAGGCCCCGAGCGTCGCCGCGTGAACGTCCACAGTGGTCAGACGGACCTGAGCGGCCAGGTCGCCCTGGTGACCGGTGGCGCCGGCGGAATGGGCAGGGTCATCACCGCGGAACTGGTTCGCGCCGGCGCCCACGTCGTCATCACGAGCCGCGACGGGGACCGTGGCGAAGCCCTGCGGCGCGAGGTCGGCGCCGACCGGGTGGAGGTGCTCACCGGCGACCTGAGCGTCCGCCGCGACGTGCACCGGCTCGCCGCCGAGTTCTCGCGACGCCACGACCGGCTGCACCTGCTGATCAACAACGCCGGGGCGCACTACCGCGACCGGCGGCTGACCGCCGACGGCGTGGAAGCGCACCTGGCCGTGAACCACCTGGCCGGGTTCACGCTCACCTACCTGCTGCACGACCGCCTCCGGGCCGCCGCGCCCAGCCGCGTCGTCAACGTCGTCTCGGCGACCATGTCCGACACCCGCACCGTGCCGCTGCTCGGCAGGCCCCGGCCGGTCTCGCTCGACCTGGCCGGCGTCACCGACCTGCGTGAGCTCAATCCCGTCGAGGGCTTCGCCCCGTTCACCGCCTACGCGAGGGCCAAGTTGCTGAGCACGATCTGCGGCTACGTCTTCGCCGACCGGTGGCACGACGAGGGCGTGACGGTGAACGCCGTGCACCCCGGCCTCGTGAGCACGAGCATCGTCGACGACATCACGCCCGCCGCGCTCAAGCCCTTCCGGTCGCTGATCCACAGTCGTCTGCTGACACCGGAAGAAGGCGCGGCGGCCGCACTGCGCCTGGCCACGGACCCCGGCCTCGCGACCGTGACGGGTCGCTACTACTTGCGGGACAAGGAAGAGCGGTCGCCCAGCGTCTCCTACGACCCCGCCGCGCGCGCCAAGGCCTGGCGACTCAGTGCCGACTGGGCAGAGCTTGCCGCATGAGTGCGGGCGCGAGTGGGAAGGGCCTCCACTCGCGCCCGCACCGGGTGCTCAGCTCAGGAGCAGGCGTAGAACCGCGTCAGGCTCTCCTGCGGGAACCACTCGTTGACCACGCAGTGGTAGACCCTGCCAGTGGCTTCCTCGTGGATGTCGACGTACTCGGAGAACCAGGCGTCCTTCTCCCGGCCGCTCTTGCCCAGGCTGATGTAGCCGATGGTGCCGAACGACGGATGCCGGTGCGGGCCGGACGTCCAGGTCTCGCCGCGGCGGAAGTCCCGGTCGATCTGCATCGGGCCGGACTGGCCCTCGGTGCCGAACATCGTCACCCGGACGGCGTCCTCGGTGTCCGCGTTCGGCAGGTTGCCGGTGCGGAAGGTGAGGTAATAGGTGCTGATGCCGTCGGCCGAGGCGGGAACGACCGCCGTGAGCGAGCCGAGGACGGCCAGTGCTGCGGAGACCAGCACAGTGCGGATCTTCATTTTCTCTCTTCCTGTCGACGTACCGTGACGTCGATACGGTGGCGGGGGACGGTGGTCGTCGAGTGGCCGTCCAGTGGCCGCCTAAAGTGGCGATCATGACGAAGCACCGGTGGGCCGCCGACGACCTTCCCGATCTGACCGGCCGCACCGTCGTGGTGACCGGCGCGGCCAGCGGGGTGGGCCGGGGCACGGCGACCGCCTTCGCCGCGGCAGGGGCGCGCACGGTGCTCGCGGTGCGCGACGTCGCCGCCGGTGAGCGAGCGGCCGCCGCCATGTCCGGCACCACCGAGGTCCGCGAGCTGGACCTGGCGAACCTGGCGTCGGTGCGCGCGTTCGCCGAGGGCTGGCAGGGCGGAATCGACGTCCTGGTCAACAACGCCGGGGTGGCGATGACCCCGCACGGCCACACGGCGGACGGGTTCGAGCTGCAGTTCGGCACCAACCACCTGGGCCACTTCGCGCTGACCAACCTGCTGCTGCCCTCGATCACCGACCGCGTGGTGACCGTGGCCTCCGGCGCGCACAAGGCGGGCGTGCTCGATCTCGACGACCTCGACTTCGCCCGCTCCGGCTACACCCCGGTGAAGGCCTACGGCCGGTCCAAGCTGGCGAACCTGCTGTTCACCCTGGAACTCGACCGCCGCTGCCGCGAGGCAGGGTCGTCCGTGCGCGCGCTGGCCTCGCACCCCGGCTACACGGCGTCCAACCTGGGCACCAAGGGGCGCAACCCGCACCTGGTCAAGGTCGTGCACCTGGTCGGGCGTCACCTCGCGCAGACCGAGGCGCAGGGCGCGCTGCCGTCGTTGTACGCGGCGACGCAGGACCTTCCGGGCGCCAGCTACGTCGGCCCGGACGGGCGGTTCGAGCTGCACGGCCACCCGGCGCTGGTCGGCCGGTCGGCGGCGGCCAGCGACCCGGTGCTGGCGCGGCGGCTGTGGGAGGCGTCGGAGCGGCTCACCGGGGTGACCTTCCCGCTGACCGCGAAGTCCTGAGCCCGGCCGGCGAATCCGGCTGCGGTCAGCTCGGCGGGCAGGTCAGCAGCATCGTGGCGGTCAACGCCGCAGCCGCCGTGATGGCGGGCAGTGTCAACGCCGTGACTCCGGCGATCCCGCAGGACAGCAGCCTGCGGGTGTGGTTCGGCATCCGGCGGCGGCGTTGCAGCCGGTCGAGCCGCGTCCCGAGTGCGTCTCTGCTCATCGCGAGCGAGGAGTTCGGAGCGCCGTGGCAGGACACCCGCATCAGCGCGGCACGGACGGTCTCGACGCCGTGGGTGCGTGCCGAAGCCAGGTCGGCGGCCATCTCGACGAGTTCGCGGATCGTCGTGGCCGCGCGCTTGAACAGCGGCAGGACCGGCAGCGTGGCGGCCACGGCGTCCGCGGCGGCGACCAGCAGGTGATGGCGGCCGGCGAGGTGTGCTCGTTCGTGGTCGAGCACGGCGTCGACCTGGCTGGGGGTCAGGTGGCGGTGCAGTCCCTCGGTGGCCACGACGACGCCGGGTCTGCCCGCGAGGCTGAACGCCAGCGGACGGTCGTGGTCGAGCCACACCGTCGGGTGCGCACCGGACTCCCGTCGTCCGGCCAGGCGGAGCACCGCGAGGTGTTCCTCGCGGGCGCGGGCTCGTTGCCGGGTGCTGCGGGCACCGACGAACGCCAGCCGGACGAGCAGAGCGGTCAGCAGCGTGCCGCCGGTGAGGCCGCTGATGACCTCGACCTTCGGCGTGGTGCCGTGGGACACCGACTCCCAGCAGTGGTGCAGGGTGTCGAGAGCACCGAGGCCGTGTTTGGGGAGCACGAGCAGCACCACCGCCGCGGTCGAGGTGATCACGACCGCCACCACCGAGGTGATCCACGCGACCAGGGCCACCACGGGGTCGCTGATCCGCCACAGCAGGCGCGGAGCCAGCCAGCCCATCGCGGCACACCCGAGCAGCAACGCCAGCGCGACCGTCATCGTCCCGACGATTTCCTGCGCAGCGCGCGGCGAAGTACGGCCGACTCCTCCGCGGTCGCGGACTGGGCGAAGTGCAACAGCGCGGCCTCTGGGTCGCCCGAGGCGACGAGCACGTCGCGCACGGCGTTCGCGGCCGCTTCGGCACGGGTGATCGTGGGCTGGTACCGGTAGGCGTTGCCTTCGAGCTCGCGCGTCACCCAGTCCTTGCGGTGCAGGTTGTCGAGCACCGTGAGGACGGTGGTGTAGGCGAGTTGTTTGCCGGTGTCCAGCCGTTCCAGCACCTGGCGCACCTTGAGCGGCTCCCGGGCGTGCCACAGCACGTCCATCACCGCCGCCTCCAGCTCACCGAGCCCGCGCATCGCTCACACCCTCTCTGCAGAGCCAGAAGTATGCCTGCCCGACGAAGGCGGCCTTGAACTCACGTCTTGAGCCCGGTCACGCCACGCGGCTTCCCGTGGCCGCGCTGGTCGTAGGTCAGCAGCCGGTGACCGGCCGCGAGGGCGTCGAAGTCGAGGAGGTGGAGCCGGCGGACCGCTGCCCGGCTCAGGAAGACGCCGTGGGCGTAGCCGAGAAGCGGGCCGGATCCGGTGAGCTCGTAGGCGATCGTGGCGCCCGCCCTGGTGACATACCTGTCCTGCATCACTGCCCCCTCGGTGTGGAAGTGGTCCAGCTCGCACGGCGGCGAGCTGGACCACGGATCAGACGGTGTTCTTGTTCGCGCTGCGGAACCCGCGCAGGCGCAGGCTGTTGCTCACCACGAAGACCGAGGAGAACGCCATCGCGGCCCCGGCGATCATCGGGTTGAGCAGGCCGAGCGCGGCCAGCGGCAGGGCGGCCACGTTGTAGGCGAAGGCCCAGAACAGGTTGCCCTTGATGGTGCCGAGCGTGCGCCGTGACAACCGGATGGCGTCCACCGCCGCGCGCAGGTCGCCCCGCACGAGCGTGATGTCGCTGGCCTCGATGGCGACGTCCGTGCCGGTGCCCATCGCGAGTCCGAGGTCGGCCTGGGCGAGCGCGGCGGCGTCGTTCACGCCGTCACCGACCATGGCGACCACGCGGCCCTCGGCCTGCAGCCGCTTGACCACCTCGACCTTGTCCTTCGGCAGGACCTCGGCGATCACCTCGTCGATGCCGACCTCGGCGGCCACCGCGTTGGCCACGGCCTCGTTGTCGCCGGTCAGCAGCACCGGCCGGAGACCGAGCCGGCGCAGTCCGGCGATCGCCTCGGCCGAGGTGGGCTTGACCGTGTCGGCCACGACCAGCACACCGCGCGCCTCGCCGTCCCAGGCCACCAGCACGGCGGTGCGGCCCTTGTCCTCCGCTTCCTTCTTCGCGGTCGCGAGGTCCTCGCCGAGCCGGACGCTCCACTCCTCGAGCAGCCGGGCACGGCCGACCAGGACGGCGTGCTCGCCGACGACACCCCGCACGCCGAGGCCTTCCAGGTTCTGGAAGCCCTCGACCTCGGGCAGCTCGCCGATCCGTGCGACGGCGCCGGTGGCGATCGCCCTGGCGATCGGGTGCTCGGAAGCGTGCTCCAGAGCACCGGACAGACGCAGCACCTGCTCCTCGTCGGTGCCTTCCGCCGCGTGCACCTCGACCAGGCTCATCTGCCCGCTCGTGACCGTGCCGGTCTTGTCGAGCACGACCGTGTCGACGCGGCGTGTGGACTCCAGCACCTCGGGACCCTTGATCAGGATGCCCAGCTGCGCACCACGACCGGTGCCGACCAGCAACGCCGTCGGCGTGGCCAGGCCGAGCGCACACGGGCACGCGATGATCAGCACCGCCACGGCCGCGGTGAACGCCGCGGAGGCACCCGTTCCCGCGCCCAGCCAGAACGCCAGCGTGCCGACGGACAGCGCGATGACGATCGGGACGAACACCGCGGAGATCCGGTCGGCGAGGCGCTGGGCCTCGGCCTTGCCGTTCTGCGCGTCCTCGACGAGCTTGGCCATCTGCGCGAGCTGGGTGTCCGTGCCGACCCTCGTGGCCCGCACGACCAGCCGTCCGCCCGCGTTGACCGTGGCACCGACCACGCCGTCGCCCGTGGTGACCTCGACCGGCACGGACTCGCCGGTGATCATGCTGAGGTCGACGGCCGAGCTGCCCTCCTCGACGACGCCGTCGGTGGCGATCTTCTCGCCCGGCCGGACGACGAACCGGTCGCCGGCTCGCAGCTGGTCGACGCTGATGCGCTCCTCGCGGCCGTCCCGCAGGACGGCGACGTCCTTGGCGCCGAGCTCGAGCAGGGCGCGCAACGCGGCACCGGCGCGGCGCTTGGACCGCGCCTCGAAGTAGCGGCCCGCGAGGATGAACGTCGTCACGCCCGCCGCGACCTCGAGGTAGATGTTGCCCGCGCCCGACATGCGCTGCACGGTCAGGTCGAAGCCGTGCGTCATGCCCGGAACGCCCGCCGTGCCGAAGAACAGCGCGTACAGCGACCACAGGAACGCCGCACCCACGCCGAGCGAGATCAGCGTGTCCATGGTGGCGGCACCGTGCCGCAGGTTGGTCCACGCGGCCTTGTGGAACGGCCACGCGGCCCACACCACGACGGGTGCGGCGAGCGTGAGCGAGAGCCACTGCCAGTAGGTGAACTGCAGCGCGGGGATCATCGCCAGCGCGATCACCGGCACGCTCAGCACCACGGACGTGATCAGACGCCGGCGCAGTGGCCGGGTGGGGTCTTCTTCCTCGACCTCCACGTCGGTCCGCGGGGGAGCGGGGAGTTCGGCGGTGTAGCCGGTGTTCTCGACGACCTTGACCAGGTCCTGCGCGGTCAGCGACTCGGGGAAGCTGACGCGCGCCTTCTCGGTGGCGTAGTTGACCGTCGCGTGGACGCCGTCGAGCTTGTTGAGCTTGCGCTCGATCCTGGCGGCGCAGGAGGCGCAGGTCATGCCGCCGATGGACAGTTCGATCTCACTTGCCGGTGAGCTCATGGAACGCGCCTCCTCTTCGAGGGTGTCGTGCTCAGCCACCGTGACCACCGTGGTCGTCGGACGGCGTGGGCGTGGCGGTCGTCGGTGCGGGCGCGGGTGCGGAGCCGCTGGTGTGGAGGGTGAAGCTCGCCGTGCGGACCTTGCCCTCGTGCTGGAAGTCCAGGAACAGCCGGTACCGGCCGGACGTCGGCACCTCGACCGCGAACTTCACGTCGGGTCCCGCGCCGGGGGCGTCCTGCGGATGCACGTGCAGGTAGGCGAGATCGGCCGCGCGCAACGCGACCAGGTGGCCGTTGGCGCCCAGGTAGGGCTGCAGGTCCGTCACGGGCTTGCCGTCCTTCGTGACGGTGGTGGTCACGGTGGACTCGGCGCCCGCGGTGAGGTCGCCGGTCAGCCGGACGACGTAACCATCCACTGCGGACTCGCGCGAGTCCTCGGCGAACTGCTGCGGCTCGTACGCGCCGGCGACCTGCACGTCGGCGCCCAGCGTGGTCTTCGCGCCGTTCTCCGGCTTGAAGTCCGCGAAGACGCGGTAGCTCCCGGCCGTGGGGAGGGTGAGCGGAACCGACCAGGTGCCGTCGTCGGACATCTCCGGATGCACGTGCTGGAAGCCCGAGCCGTCGCGGCGCACCAGCACGAGGTGGAGCTTCTTCTCGTGCTCCACCTCGAACCTGGTGACGGTGCCGCCGCTGCTCGTGCCGATCCTGAAGCTGAAGTTCTGCTGCGTCCGGGCGGGCAGGATGGTCTGCGCGAGGGTGAGCACGTAACCGTTGTCCGCAACGGAAAGTCCTGGTGGGAGCTTGCCCTCCGCCGCGTCCTGGGCCGGGGCGGGCTGCTCGGCGCCGCGCTCCGTCGCGTCCAGCGTGGACGGACCGCCGAACGGCCCGGCGGCGGCGCCGGCAGCCCATGCGCCGCCGAAGACGAGCGCCAGCACACCGGCGTAGGCGGCCACCTTCGTGGCGGTGTTCATCTGGCTCTCCCTCAGCTGCTGACCAGCGTGTAGCCGGCCTCGGTGACGGCGGCCCGGACGTCGTCCTCGGCGACGGGCTGGTCGCTGGTGACGGTGACCAAGCCGGCGTCGAGCTCGACGGACACGTTCCGCACGCCGTCGATCTGGCTGATCTCCTCGGTCACCGAGCTGACGCAGTGCCCGCAGGTCATGCCGCTGACGGTGAAGACGGACTCGGACATGGGGTGCTCCTCAGAAGTGGTTCGGAAACGCGGAGTCAGGAGCGGACCAGGCGGGCGATGGCGTTGCTGGCCTCGGCGATCTTCTCGTCCGCGGTCGTGCCGCCCTCGGTGATGGCCTGGCTGACGCAGTGCTTGAGGTGCTCGTCGAGCAGGTTGAGCGACACCGACTGCAACGCCCTGGTCGCGGCGGAGATCTGGGTGAGGACGTCGATGCAGTAGTCGTCGTTCTCGATCATCCGCTGCAGCCCGCGCACCTGGCCCTCGATGCGCCGCAGACGCCGCAGGTGGTCTTCCTTGTTGTCGGTGTAGCCGTGCATCTACCGCTCCTGTCGATCGGTCCACCGCGCGGCCGGTCGTGGATGACCGGGGGAACGGTGGGCGCTTGCCACCTTTATACCTATGGGGGGTATGGGTGTGCAAGGAGTTCGACGATACGGAGTAGGGGTATGTGATGTGAGGTGGCGCTCAGTGTCCGGCCGGATGCGGCCGGTTCGGGCAAGAAGAACGCCGGACGGACCGCTGTGCGCGCTCCGTCCGGCGTTCACCGCGTCAGCGCTACTTCAGGAGCGTCTGCATCTCGGTGATCTCCGCCCGCTGGGCGGCGATGATGTCCTGCGCGAGCTTCTTGGCGTCGGCGCTGGAGCCCTTTTCCTGCTCCGCCTCGGCCATCTCGACGGCGCCCTGGTGGTGCTTGATCATCATGTCGAGCCACATGCGGTCGAACTCCGCGCCGGTGGCGCCGTTGAGCTTCGCCATCTCCTCGGCCGTCATCATGCCCGGCATCGAGCCGTGGCCGGAGCCGTGGTCCATGCCCGGCATCGACGTCGAGGCGGGCGCGGCACCCCACTTCGTCAGCCACTCGGTCATCTTCTTGATCTCGGGTTCCTGCGCCGCGGCGATGCGCTTGCCGAGGTCGGTGACCTTGGGATCCGTGCTCTTGGACGGGACCATCGCCGCCATGTCCAGCGCCTGCTGGTGGTGCCCGATCATGTCCTGAGCGAACTTGACGTCCTGTTCGTTGTGGCCGTCCTGCTGGCCCGCGGCGGACGGCGCCGCGGTGGTCGAGCTGTGCTGCATGCCCGCCATGTCACCACCGCTCCCGCAGCCCGCGAGAAGCGCGACTACAGCCACGCCGGCGACGCCGAAACCGATCAGGGACTTCCTCATCATGTGCAACCTTCTGTGCTGGGAATGTGACCGTCCGAGGAACCGGTGCCGATCACAACCTCAACACGCACAACGAGGTCAGCACCCCGCGGCCGCCGAGCGGGGGAGGCCTGGCGGGTGCGCGGGGCCAGGCGGGAGCGGACGCCGCCGGGTCGTCCGACGGGTGGCTCAGGCGCAGGAGCGACCAGCCGAGCAGCAGTGACACCACGGCGCACAGGATCGCCATGCACATGTGCGACAGGTCGTGTGCCGGCGCGGGCTCCGGGCCGTCCGGTGTGTGGTGGTCACCATGGGCGCCGGCGCTGGCGGCGATGCCGGTGTGCGCGCCTGTCGCGCCCGCGCTGACGTGGTGCATCCCGATGACACCGAGAACGAGCAGGCAAAGCAGGGCCCACTGGGCCACTGTTCGCTGCGCGCTTCCGGTCATGCCACTACCGTACCTAGTAGGTCCCATCACCGACGCTTACGGGTCACCGTCGCGACCGGTTCACCTCAGGCTGTGCACATCGGGGGTTGACACCCCTAGGGGGTATAGGCGTAACTTCCTCCCCGGAATACCCCCTAGGGGTACCGAGACTTGAAGGGGAAAGTCATGGAGCACGGCAGCCCGCAGCAAAGTCTGACCAAACTGGCCGTATCGGCGACGCTGCACTGCCTCACCGGCTGTGCCATCGGCGAGGTGCTCGGCATGGTGATCGGCACCGCGCTCGGCTGGTCCGCCCTGTCGACCATCGCGCTCGCGGTCGCGCTGGCCTTCGTGTTCGGCTACGCGCTCACCATCCGCCCGGTGCTGAAGTCGGGCCTGCCGCTGCGCGCCGCGATCGGTGTGGCCTTCGCCGCCGACACCGTGTCGATCGCCGTCATGGAGATCGTCGACAACGTGGTGATGCTGCTCGTGCCCGGCGCGATGGAGGCGGGCCTGGCGAGCTGGCTGTTCTGGGTCAGCCTCGCCTTCGCGCTGGCCGTGGCGTTCGTCGTGACGGTCCCGGTCAACCGCTGGCTGATCTCGCGCGGCAAGGGACACGCCGTGGTGCACCAGTACCACGGCGGCCACGACGGTCATCACCAGCACTGAGTGAACCGTGGCCGCGAGGACCTCGCGGCCACGGGCCTTCCAGATCTTTTCGTTGTGCCGGGGTGAGCGCATCGCGCGCGGGGCACACGTGTGTCCCGTTGATACCCCCTACCGGTATGGAGTACTAGAATGTCCAGTGTGGAGCAGGTGGACCGGCGCAGGTGGTGGGCACTCGCCCTCATCGCCGCCGCCCAGTTCATGGTCATCATGGACACCTCGATCATCGGGGTGGCCCTGCCGAGGATCCAGGCGGATCTCGGCTTCTCCCCGGAGAACCTCTCCTGGGTCTTCAACGCCTACGTCGTCGCGTTCGGTGGTCTGCTGCTGCTCGGCGGCAGGCTGTCCGATCTGCTCGGTGCCCGTCGCATGTTCGCCGCCGGCTGGCTGGTGCTCCTCGCAGGGTCCGTGGTCGCCGGTGCGGCGGGGGAGATCTGGGTCGAGCTGGCCGGCCGCGCGGTGCAGGGCGCCGGCGCCGCCCTCATCGCCCCCTCGGCGCTCACCTTGCTGATGATGCTGTTCGGCAGCGAACCGGCGCAGCTCGGCAAGGCGCTCGCCGTCTACGGCGCCGCGGCTCCGGCCGGTGGTACCGCCGGCGTCTTCCTCGGCGGTGTGATCACCGAATACCTGAGCTGGCCGTGGGTCTTCTACGTCAACGTGCCGATCGCGGTGATCGCCCTGGTCGCCATTCCGGCCCTGATGCCCGCGGGCACCGCTCAGCGCGGCTCCACCGACCTGCTCGGTGCGGTCACCGTGACGGCCGGCCTGGCGGTGGCGGTCTACGCCGTGGTGCGTGCTCCGGAAGCGGGATGGGCCTCGACCGAGACGATCACCGGCTTGATCGCGGCCGTCGTGCTGCTGGGCGCGTTCCTGCTCGTCCAGGCCAAGCGGAAGACTCCGCTCGTCCGGCTCGGCATCTTCCGCACACCCCGGCTCGGGGCGGCGAACATCGCCCAGTTGCTGCTCGGCGGCGCGTGGATCCCGATGTGGTTCTTCCTCAACCTCTACCTGCAGCAGGTGCTCGGTCTCGGTGCGTTCGCCAGTGGCTCGGCGCTGCTGCCGATGACCACCGCGATCATGGTGCTGATGGTGGTGGTCGCGCCTCGTCTCACCGCGCGGTTCGGCGTCAAGTCCATGGTGGTCACCGGGCTCGTCGTGCTCGCCGCCGGTCTGGGATGGCTCGCACTGGTGCGCCCGGACGGCGACTACTGGGTCGACGTGCTGCCCGCGTCGCTCGTGGCCGCGACCGGCATGGCCCTGGCGTTCATCCCCTCGCTCGGCACCGCCATCTCCAGCGCTCGCCCGGAGGAAGGCGGCCTCGCGTCGGGCATCGTCAACACCAGCTACCAGATCGGGTCCGCACTCGGCCTGGCCGCGATGACCGCGCTGGCCGCCTCGTACGGGGCCGGCCGGCTCGGTGACGCCGACGCTCTGACCAGTGGTGTGTCCGCCGCGTTCACGGGCGCCGCGGGCATCGCGATCGTGGGAGCCCTTGTCGCAGCTGGGACGTTGCGCGGCAGCCGTGCAACTGCCCCGGACGCCCAGCGCGAGCCGGTCGACGTCTGACCGTCCACGTCGGTTGCCGCCCACCTCGCCGCGGTGGGCGGCAACCGGCTGCTTCGGCAGTTCACATGCGACGGACCGGCTAGCCGAGCAGTTCGGCGACCAGGCCGCGCACTCGGCGGTCGATGTCGTCGCGGATCGGGCGGACGGAGTCGACACCCTGGCCCGCCGGGTCCTCGAGCTCCCAGTCGAGGTAGCGCTTGCCGGGGAACACCGGGCACGTGTCGCCGCAGCCCATCGTGATCACCACGTCGGACGCCTCGACGTCCTCGGTCGTGAGCTTCGAGGGCACCTCGGCGGTGATGTCCAGCCCCCACTCGGCGAGCGCCTCGGCGGCGGCCGGGTTGACCTTCTCGGCCGGTGCCGAGCCCGCGGAGCGGACCGCGATCCTGCCCATGCCGTAGTGCTGCAGCAGCGCCGCGGCCATCTGGGAACGGCCGGCGTTGTGCACGCAGACGAACAGCACTTCGGGGGTCTTGGTCACGGCGATCTCCTCGGGGGCGGGCGTTTCGTTCGTTCGATGATGCCCGATGCACGTGAGTGCTGGACACCGTGGAGGGGTGTTCCTGCCCTCGGTGTCTCATCAGGCGGAGCTGATGTATCATTCCCGGCTGATGTCACTCGATGCTGATGTGTTGAAGGTTCTCGCCGACCCGCTGCGCGCCCAGATCCTGCAGCTGCTGGCCGGTGAGGCCCTGTGCACCTGTCACCTCGTCGAGGAGACCGGCGCGAAGCAGACCAACGTGTCGAACCACCTGAAGGTGCTGCGCGAGGCCGGGTTCGTCGACACCGAGCCGTGCGGGCGCTTCACGTACTACCGCCTGCGGCCCGACGCCCTGCGCCGGATCGCCGACAGTCTTCACGAGCTGGCCGACCGCGCCGACTCCGATGCCAGGAGGCCCTGTTGAGCACCACCACCCCGGCGGCGGAGCAGGACGTCCTGCACCGGCTGTCCTTTCTGGACCGGTGGCTGCCGGCGTGGATCGGCCTCGCCATGGTGGCGGGCATCGGGCTCGGCCGGTTCGTCCCCGGCCTGCAGGGCGTGATCGAGGCGGTGAAGATCGACGGCGTATCGCTGCCGATCGCCCTCGGCCTGCTGCTGATGATGTACCCGGTGCTGGCCAAGGTCCGCTACGACAAGCTGGACACCGTCACCCGCGACAAGCGCACGATGGTGCTGTCACTGGTGCTGAACTGGGTGCTCGGCCCGGCGCTGATGTTCGCCCTGGCCTGGATCTTCCTGGCCGACCTGCCCGAGTACCGCACCGGCCTGATCATCGTCGGGCTCGCGCGCTGCATCGCCATGGTCATCATCTGGAACGACCTCGCCTGCGGTGACCGCGAGGCGGCCGCGGTGCTGGTGGCGTTGAACTCGGTGTTCCAGGTGGTCATGTTCGGTGTGCTCGGCTGGTTCTACCTCGACCTGCTGCCGGGCTGGCTGGGCCTGGACACCGCGTCGGTGGACTTCTCCGCGTGGGAGATCGCCAAGTCGGTGCTCATCTTCCTCGGCATCCCGCTGCTGGCCGGCTACCTCAGCCGCAAGCTGGGGGAGCGGTCGAAGGGCCGGGAGTGGTACGAGTCCAGGTACCTGCCGCGCGTCGGCCCGATCGCCCTGTACGGCTTGCTGTTCACGATCGTCATCCTGTTCGCGCTGCAGGGCGAGACCATCACGAGCCGCCCGCTCGACGTCGCTCGGATCGCGCTGCCTCTGCTCGTCTACTTCGCGATCATGTGGGCCGGTTCGTACGCGCTGGGCAAGGCGTCCGGGCTCTCCTACGAGCGCACGACGACGCTGGCGTTCACCGCGGCGGGCAACAACTTCGAGCTCGCCATCGCCGTCGCGATCGGCGTGTTCGGCGTGACCTCCGGGCAGGCGCTGGCCGGTGTGGTGGGCCCGCTGATCGAGGTGCCCGTGCTCGTGGGGCTGGTCTACGTGAGCCTGTGGCTGCGTCGTCGCTGGGCGGCTCGCGCTGAAGTCTGATGTCGTGGTGATCGGCGGCGGCCAGGCGGGTCTGGCCGCCGCCTACTACCTGCGCCGCGCGGGCATCGACCACGTGGTCCTCGACGCGCAGGTCTCGCCGGGCGGTGCCTGGCCGCACGGGTGGAACTCGCTGCGCCTGTTCTCCGTCGCGCGCCACAGCTCCCTGCCGGGTCGGCCGATGCCGCCGTTCTCGGACGGCTACCCGACCGCGCAGCACGTGGTCGACTACCTGACGGCCTACGAGAAGCGCTACGACGTCCCTGTGCACCGGTCCGTCCGGGTGTCGTCGGTGAGCCGTGCCGACGACGGACTGCTGGTGCACACCGACGCAGGCACCTGGACCGCGCGGCACGTGATCAGCGCTACCGGTACGTGGTGGCGGCCGTTCCGTCCGCTGATGGACCTGCCGGGCCGTCAGCTGCACACCGTCGACTACCGGGACCCACTGGAGTTCGCGGGGCGGAAGGTCGTCGTGGTCGGCGGCGGGAACTCCGGCGCGCAGATCGCGGCCGACCTGGTCCCGCACACGTCGTTGACGTGGATGACCCGCCGTCCGCCGCGGTACCTGCCCGACGAGATCGACGGCAAGGCGCTCTTCGACATCGCCGGCCGCCGGGCGGGTGGGGTGGGGGAGCTGGGTGACATCGTGGCCGTGCCGCCGGTCCGGGAGGCTCGGGACAGCGGGCTGCTCGTGGCCACGCCGATGGACACCGGCGTGCTCGCCGAAGTCGACGTCGTGATCTGGTCCACCGGGTTCCGGCCCGTGCTCGGGCACCTCTCGCCGCTGCACCTGCGTGACGAACGCGGCCGCGTCGGAGTGGACGGCACGACGGCGGTGGGGGAGCCGCGCCTGCACCTGCTCGGGTACGGCGGGTGGACCGGAGCCGCGTCCGCGACCCTGATCGGCGTCGGGCCCACCGCGAAGGCCACCGTGGCGAAGATCGCCACATCACTCGGCTGACGCAGCCGAGTTCGCCGCCTGGGCGGCGTCCTCACTGTTCATCTTCCCGGTGTCGGTCGAGGCTTGACTTCGCCGGAATGCTCAACAAACATTGACTCAATGAACGTTGAGTGGTCTTCCTCGGTGGTGGAGCGGGCGCGGCTGTACGCGGTGCTCGGCGAACCCGCGCGGCTGGCGATCGTCGACCGGCTGCTCCTCGGCGACGCCTCACCCGGTGAGGTCGGCCGCGAGCTCGGCCTGCCCAGCAACCTGCTGGCACACCACGTGAAGCTGCTCGAACAGGCAGGCCTGCTCGAGCGCACCCGCTCGGAAGGCGATCAGCGCCGCAACTACCTGCGGCTGCGCACCGACGCGCTGACCGGGCTCGGCCCGGCCGGGCAACGGGTCGCGCCGCGCGTGGTGTTCGTCTGCACGTACAACTCGGCGCGCTCCCAGCTCGCCGCCGCGCTGTGGAAGAAGCGCAGCACCGTTCCCGCCGCCTCCGCCGGCACGAAGCCCGCTGCCGGTGTGCACCCGCTCGCGGTCGCGACCGCCAAGGCGCACGGCCTGCCGCTCGCCCGCGCCCGCACCGCCCGCGTCGAAGACGTTCTGCGGCCCGACGACCTCGTGATCGCCGTGTGCGACAACGCCCACGAGCAGCTCGGCAGCCATCTCGACCGCCTGCACTGGTCGGTTCCCGATCCCGCCCGTGCCGGCACCGAGGACGCCTTCGAACACGCTTACCTCGATCTCGCCGACCGGGTCGACCGGCTGGCCCCCGTCGTTCACCAGTCTGGAGAAGACCGATGACCCTGAGCATCGATCAGCAGCTCGCCCTGAAAACCGCCGCCACCCGCCTGCGCGCCAAGTTCGACGGTGTCTTCGGCGCCGAAACGATCGAACGGTACCTGCACACCAGCTATGACCAGTTCGCCTCCCGCAGCACCGTTCCGAACTTCCTGCCGCTGCTGGCCGAACGGTTCGCCGGCCAGCGGCTGCACGCGCTGGCGAAGGTCGAGGGCCACGTGCACGACGGCAAGCCGGTCGTGCTGTTCCTGTGCGTGCACAACGCGGGTCGCAGCCAGATGGCGCTCGGCTTCTTCGAGCACCTCGCCGAGGACCGCGCGGTGGCGTGGTCCGGCGGCTCCGAACCGGACTACCAGATCAACCCGTCCGCCGTCGAAGCCATGCGGGAGCTCGGCATCGACATCTCCCGCGAGTTCCCCAAGCCGTGGACCGACGAGATCGTCCGCGCTGCCGACGTGGTCGTCACGATGGGCTGCGGCGACGCGTGCCCCGTGTTCCCCGGCAAGCGGTACCTGGACTGGACGCTCGACGACCCCGCCGGCAAGGACGTCGCCGACGTCCGTCCCGTCCGTGACGAGATCGAACGCCGCGTCCGCGGGCTCCTCCAGGAACTCGACGTGGAAGTCCGCGTCTGAACGAGCATTGGGGCCGCCCAGCCGGGCGGTCCCACGCTTTCACACCGCGGCGCGATCTCCGCTGACGCTCGACAGCAGGGCGGCCATCCTGTCGGTGGTCTCCGGCCGCACCCGGTAGTAGACCCACGTGCCCCGCCGCTCCGAGTCGACCAGGCCGGCCTGCCGCAGCAGCTTGAGGTGGTGGGAGATCGTCGGTTGCGAGAGGTCGAACGCGGGCGTGAGCTCGCAGACGCAGACCTCGCCGCTGGGACGTGACGCGATCAGCGACAGCAGTCGCAGGCGCACCGGATCACCCAGCGCCTTGAACACCGTCGCCAGCTCCGCCGCCTGCTCCTCGGCGAGCGGCTCCTCCGACAGCGGCTCGCAGCAGCCCTCACCTTGATTCGACATACTTCAATATTGACGCGTCTCCGCCTCCGGTGCAACCATGGCATAGACAAACTTCGATACAGCCTGGAGGAGTGCCTCTCATGAGCGAGCAGACCGAGCTGCGAGAGACCGTCCGTGCCCGCTACGCGGCAGCCGCGACCGCCGTCACCCAGGGTGGAGGAGGGTGCTGCGGCCCGGACTCCGTCGAGGTCGACGAGACGTTCGGCGCCACGCTGTACCCGGCGGCCCAGCGCGACGAACTGCCCGCGGAGGCCGTGGCCGCCTCACTCGGCTGCGGCAACCCCATCGCCGTCGCCGAGCTCCGCGAGGGCGAGCGGGTGCTGGACCTGGGTTCGGGCGGCGGCATCGACGTCCTGCTCTCGGCGCGCCGCGTGGGCGCCACCGGCAAGGCCTACGGCCTGGACATGACGGACGAGATGCTCGCGTTGGCGTTGTCCAACGCCGAGAAGGCCGGCGCCACCAACGTCGAGTTCCTCAAGGGCGACATCGAGGCCATCCCGTTGCCCGGCGGCACCATCGACGTCGTGATCTCCAACTGCGTCATCAACCTCTCCGTCGACAAGCCCGCGGTGTTCGCCGAGACCTTCCGCGTTCTGCGCCCCGGCGGCCGGATCGGCATCTCCGACGTCGTCGCCGACGACCACCTCACGTCCGCTGAGCGGGCCGAACGCGGCTCCTACGTCAGCTGCATCGCCGGAGCCCTCACCTTCACCGAGTACCGCGAGGGTCTCGAAGCCGCCGGGTTCGCCGACATCGAGATCACCCCGACCTTCGAGGCGGCCGACGGCATGCACGGGGCCATCGTCCGCGCGGTGAAGCCACTCGCCGTCGAAGCCGTCGGCACAACGGCTCCGGTCCAGGCGGAAGGGTCTTGTTGCGGTGTCAGCGCCTGCTGCACCTCTGACGAGCAGTCCGTCGACCCCG
Organism: Lentzea kristufekii; assembly: GCF_033949925.1. Lineage (NCBI taxonomy): Bacteria > Bacillati > Actinomycetota > Actinomycetes > Pseudonocardiales > Pseudonocardiaceae > Lentzea > Lentzea kristufekii. Next base: position 196,400 of record NZ_JAXAVV010000006.1, on the reverse strand, counting down.
GCGTCACCGTCGTGGAGGCGAAGACCGCGTCGGGCTGCGGCTGCCAGAACTAGCGACTGCGCAGTTGTGCGCGCTCAGCCACACCGTTGATGTCGCACTGCTGAGCGGCGTCCTGCAGGGCGCGCAGCGCCGCCCGGCACGCGGGGCGGTTCGTGGTGCCGTTGCGCCACAAGGCGAACACGCGTCGTCGGGGTGCCGGTAGCAGTGGTACGAACCGGACACCGGCCGGTGTCGGGCCGCGCCCGAGCCGGGGAATGATCGCGGCGCCGAGCCCCGCCGCCACCACCGCGAGCTGGGTGGAGTGCTCCGAGGCGGTGTGCCTGACCCGGCGCTCGATCCCGTTGCGGCGCAGGGTGTTCTCGAGCCAGCCGTGGCAGATCTCGTCGCTGGGCCAGCCCACCCAGTCCTCGTCGTGCAGCTCGTCCAGGGTGACGGTGGCCCGGTCGGCCAACGGGTGGTGGGCGGGTAGCGCCACGTCGAGAACGTCTTCCAGCAGTGGGGCGCACGAGATCCCGTCGGGCACCGCGAGCGGCTCCTCCGGCCAGTCCTGCACCACCGCGATGTCGATGTCGGCGTGGCGGAGCTGGGCGATCGACTCGGTGGGCTCCAGTTCCGCGAGCCGCGCCGACAGGTTCGGGTGCCGCTGCCGCAGCGTGTGCAGCACCGTCGGCAACAGGCCGCGGGCGGCCGTGGCGAACGCGGCCACCGTGAGTGATCCGGCCACCGCGCCGCGGTGGCCGGCGAGGTCGGTCTCGACGAGTTCGACCTGCTGCAGCAGCCTGCCCGCGTGTTCGGCGAGCAGGTCGCCGGCGTCGGTGAGCCGGATGCCCCGCCCCTGCTTCTCCAGCAGGCGCTGGCCGACCTCGCGCTCCAGTCTGGACAGTTGCTGCGACACCGCCGAGGTGGTCACGTGCAGCGCCTCGGCGGCGCCGCGGACCGATCCCGTGGTGGACACCGCGTGAAGGGTCCGCAGGCGTTCCAGGTTCAACACGTAAGCGATGCTACGCGGTCGATCCAACAATGTTTCGATTGTCTTAGCGGCGGTGGGGCGGCAGTGTCGGTGCCGCAGGAACCGACACCCGCAAGGAGACTCCGTGCATTCCGATCGTCACCTCCTCGTCCTCGTCGGCGACCTCCCGGTCCACCGGCTGGGTTTCGGTGCCATGCGGCTGCCTGCGGACGACCCGGCCGCCGCGCACGCCCTGGCCCGCCGTGCGGTCGAACTCGGCATCACCTTCATCGACACCGCCGACTCCTACGACCTCGGCCGCAACGAGGAGCTGCTGGCCGAGGCCCTGCACCCGTACCCCGACGGCGTCGTGGTGGCCACCAAGGCCGGCCAGTGCCACCCCGGCGACGAGTGGATCCCGCTCGGTCGTCCGGAGTACCTGCGCCAGCAGGCCGAGCTGAGCCTGCGCCGGCTGCGGGTCGAGCGCATCGACCTGTTCCAGTTGCACCGGATCGACCCCGCGGTCGCGCTGGCGGACCAGATCGGCGCCTTGCGGCAGCTGCAGGACGAGGGAAAGGTGCGGCACGTCGGACTGTCCGAGGTCTCCGTCGAACAGATCGTCGAAGCCGAACGGATCACGCCGATCGTGAGCGTGCAGAACCGGTACAACCTCGGCGACCGGCGCTCGGAGAAGGTGCTGGAGCACTGCGAGCGGCATGACATCGCGTTCCTGCCCTGGCTTCCGATCGCACCGAGCGTCCGGTCGGACTCGCCGGTGACCGGGGTGGCCCGCCGGCTCGGCGCCACCGCGGCGCAGGTCGCACTGGCGTGGCTGATGCGCCGGTCGAAGGTCGTACTGCCCATCCCGGGCACGTCCTCCCTGCGTCACCTGGAGGAGAACGCCGGCGCGGTGGACGTCGATCTGTCCGATGAGGACTTCGACCTTCTCGATCGGCTCGGCCGCTGACCGCGACCGTCCTGGCGGCTCCGTGCCGGGGGTGCGTTTCCTCGTTGCGCACCCTCGGCTTCGTACGCGCCTGTCAGAAGATGATCTCGCAGTTGGACAGCGACTCGAAGCGAGAGTCGCAGCGGTCGGCCTGACCGGCACCGCCGTCGCCGACGTCCGAACCGGTCGGATCGGTGAGCGTGTCGTTGCCCGCGTCGCCGTTGACGATGTCGTTTCCGGCACCACCGTCGAGGTCGTCGACGCCCGGACCACCGTTGAGGCGGTCGTTGCCGTTGTCCCCGTTCATCCGGTCCGCGCCGTTCTGCCCGTTGAGCGCGTCGGCACCGTCGCCACCGCTGACGGAGTCCGCACCCGCTCCCGCGTTCACGGTGTCGTCGCCCGCGCCGGCTTCGATGTTGTCCGCCGCCGCGCCGCCGTTGAGCGTGTCGTTCCCGGCGCCGCCGTCGAGACGATCGGGCCCCTCGCCGCCGAGGAGCGTGTCGGCGCCCGCTTCGCCGTTGAGGGAGTCGGCACCCGCTTCTCCAGCGGCCCAGTCGTTTCCGTTGCCGCCGAAGAACTCGTCGGCTCCCGCTCCCAGGCAGGCGATGTCGTTCCCGTTGAGACCGAACACGACGTCGTCGCCGCCGTGCGTGACGAACACGTCCGCACCGTTCGTGCCGAACAGCACGTCGTCGCCGTTCGTGCCGATCTGCGTCGCCGCCTGTCCGTTGCACGTCTGAGGTGGCTGAGCCGCCGCGATCCCGGTCGGACAGAGCACCAGGCCCGCCGTGACGAGAACAGCGGATACCACTGATCTTCGATTGTCATTCATGTCAGCAGTCTCGTGCTGCGAAGGGTGATGGCCCAAGGGGCCAAATCTCATCGCCGCGCAGTTCGTCCTTCGGCGGCGAACCGCAGAGCTGTTGCCAGCCAACGCAGTTCCTCAGTGGCGTCCGGCGCACTTCGCCGCCCCTGCACCCGGCCGACAAGCCGGCGATACCGTTCCGCGCCTGCCTCGATCCCCGCTTCCAGGGACGCCAGCACCGCGTTCAGATCGGCGTTGCCGAACATGGTGGAGATCAGTTCCGCTGCGGCGGGACCGTCGGGGTCGACGCCATCTTCCCTGGCCTGCGCGACTTCGTTCACCACCTGCCGGGCCCACCAGATGTTCGCGCCGGGTGGTGCCTTTCGCCCGGGTGCGGGGGTGTTGAGTTCCAGGAAGGTTCCCAGCCGGGCGCGGAAGTCCGGGTCCTGCACGAGTTCTGCCAGCTCGATCCAGGCGTCCACCTGGTCGGGCGTGGGATCTTCCGGCAGGTCGATGCTGAGTTCGCGTACCCGTTCGCGCAGCCCCGGTTCGATGTCGAGGCGACCGAACACGTCGGCCTTGAAGTCGTCGATGATCTGCGCGCGTTCGGCGGCTGAAAGCCGTGCCAACCGGTTCATCAGTGCTGTCTCCTCGAGGGTGGATCGACGTTTCGACACGGTGGACAACACGGCGCGGCTCACCTTCAGGGCGCGGATCTGCGTGTCGATCGCGGCCATGTGCGCCGCGGCGACCTCGGCGACCGTTGCCTTGCGCTCGAGCACCCGGCGCACGTCGTCGAGCCCGAGGCCGAGCTCGCGCAGGGTGCGGATGAGCTCGACGCGGGCCACGCACGCGGCGTCGTAGAGCCGGTAGTCGCTTGCCGTGCGGCCAGCCGGCGCGATGACGCCCTCGTTCGACCAGAAGCGCAAAGTACGTGCCGAGATGCCCGTACGGCGTGCGAGTTGGCCGATGGTGAGCAGGTCCGTGCGTTCGTCCATGGGATGAATCCTCAACGTTGCAGCCGCTGGAAGGTCAACCGCTGGCTGTTCCGGATCGAACCGACGTCCCGGATTCACTCCTCCGTGCGGGCGAGGTCGTCGAGTTGCCGCCGCACGCGCTCGGCGTCGTCCTCACGGCCTTGCTCCTGGTACAGATCGAGCGCCTCCTGCCACACCTCGCGCGCCTCACGGTTCTGTCCGAGAGCGGCGTGCGGGTGGCCGGCGCGGTCGAGCGTGTCCGCGACGCCGTAGGTGTATCCGAGTGCACGGAGCAGGACGAGGGCCTGGCGGTAGTGGTCGACGGCCTGCCGGTGGTCACCGGTGCGGTGGGCGATGAACCCGAGGCTTTCGTGGGCGCCCGCCTCACCTTCGGCGTAGTGGTGGTGCCGGTTCAGCGCGAGGGCGGCCTGGCAGTGCTCGCGTGCGGTGTCGAACTCGCCCAGGCGCGCGGCGTACCAGCCCACCGAGTTGAGCGCGTCGCCCTCCCAGGCCGGATGCCGCAGCGTGCGGTGGAGGTCGAGGGCGTGCCGGGCGTGCTCCAGGGCCCGCCGGTCGTCTCCCCGTTCTCCCCAGGCGAACGCGAGCACCCGGTGGGTGTGCGCCTGTCCGGTGGGGTCGTCGTGGCGCACGGTCAGTTCGAGGGCCTGGTTCAGGTGGTCGACGGCCTCCTCGTACCGGGCCAGGCGGGTGCAGGCGCGGGCGAGGCTCCGGTGGGCGCGGCTGAGGGTGGCCGGGTCGGGCAGGTGGGCGGCGGCGTCCACGGCGGCCCTCCACGCGGCGAGCGCGTCGTGCCGGTGCCCCCGCCGGAGGTGGAAGGTGTCCAGAGTCCTGGCGAGGTGCCAGACGACGTGGTGGCGGCCCAGGGCGACCGCGGTGCGCTGGGCCGCCAGCAGCGTCGCGTGTTCGGCGTCCAGCCACGCCAGCGCGGCCGCCGCGTCGGGCAGCGGGAACGGGTGCGCGCCGGGTGCGGGCGGATCGGGTCGCACGAGCGGCCGGGCGGGGTTCAGGAGGCGGTCGGCGGCGTGGGCGGTGTGCAGGTAGAAGTCAACCACCCGCACCTGCGCCGTCTCCCGAACGTCGGCCGGCAGGGCGTGGGCGGTGGTGGCGGCGTAGGCGCGAACCAGGTCGTGCATCGCGTACCGGCCGTGCGGTTGCCGTTCGACCAGTGACATCTCTTCCAGCGCCGACAACGCGGTGCGGGCGGCGGCAGGTGCCAGTCCCGTCAGTGAGAACACCGCCGGCGTGGTGATGTCGGGGCCGGGCGCGATGCCCAGCAGCCCGAACACGGTGCTGATCACGACCTGCTTCCAGCGACGAGACCGGTGTGCGTCGGCCCGTCCCCACAGGTCTGGTGACATCGACTATGGTCTCTGTCATACTCCCGAATCAGGGAGGTGGGCGATGAGCGAGCAGGGCAGGCGGGGCACCAAGCAGCGGATGCTGGACAGCGCGGTGCTGTTGCTGCGGGAACGCGGCGCGGCCGGCGTCACGGTCGACGCCGTCCTGGCGCACAGCGGTGCGCCGCGAGGCTCCGTCTACCACCACTTCCCGGGCGGCCGGAACGAGATGGTCCTGGGCGCGGTCCGCCAGGCCGGGGACCACATCGCCACCATGGTCCGCGAGTCGGCGGCCGGAGGTGACGTCCAGCAGATGATGCAGCGGCTCGTCGCCTTCTGGAAGCGGGCGCTGACCAAGACCGGCTACCGGGCGGGCTGCCCCGTCGCCGCGATGGCCGTGGACAGCCGCGACCTCGTCCCCGACGCCGGTGACCTGGTGCGTGAGATCTTCGGCCAGTGGCAGGCCAGTCTCGCGGAAGCGTTGTCCGCCAGTGGTTTCGCGGCACCACGCGCGCAGCGGCTGGCGACGTTGATCGTGTCCGCGATCGAGGGAGCGATCATCCTCTGCCGCGCGCACCGCGACCTGGGCCCGCTCGACGACGTGCTCGCCGAGATCGCGCCTCTGCTGGAGCGACGAGACTAGGAGCCCGGCTCATGTGGAAACCCAGCGCCTGCATCCTCTGCGAGTGCAACTGCGGGATCGAGATCCTCGTCGGCGAGGACGGCCGGTCGTTCGACAAGATCCGCGGCGACAAGCTCCACCCCGCGTCGGCCGGGTACACCTGCAACAAGGCACTGCGTCTGGACCTGCACCAGAACGGTGACACCGGCCGGATCACGCAGCCGTTGCGCCGGCGGCCCGACGGCGGTTTCGAGGAGATCGACTGGGACACCGCGATCAGTGAGATCGCGGCGCGCCTGGGCGAGGTCCGCGACACCTTCGGCGGGGAGACGATCTTCTACTACGGTGGCGGCGGCCAGGGCAACCACCTCGGCGGCGCGTACTCGCCCGCCACCATGGCCGCCTTCGGCGCCCGCTACCGCTCGTCCGCGCTCGCGCAGGAGAAGACCGGCGAGTTCTGGGTCAGCGCCCGCATGCTCGGCAACATGACCCGCGCGGACTTCGAGCACTGCGAGGTCGCGCTGTTCGTCGGCAAGAACCCCTACCAGTCACACGGTTTCCCCCGTGCGCGGTCGGTGCTCAAGGACATCGCCAAGGACCCGGCCCGGTCGATGATCGTGATCGACCCCGTGCGCACCGAGACGGCGGAGCTGGCCGACTTCCACCTCCAGGTCCGGCCCGGTACCGACCTCTACCTGCTGACCGCGATGGCCGCCGTGCTCGTGCAGGAGAACCTGATCGCCGCGGACTGGCTCGCCGAGCACGCGGACGGCCTCGACGCCGTCACCGCCGTCCTGCGCCGGGTACCGGTCGGCGACTACTGCGCCGTCGCCGACGTCGAGGAAACGCTGGTGCGGGCGGTTGCCGCCCGGATCGCCGCCGCGGACTCGGTGGCCGTCTTCGAGGACCTCGGGGTCCAGATGAACCGCGACTCCACGCTGGTGAGCTACGTCGAGAAGCTGGTCTGGCTGCTCACCGGCAACTTCGGCAAACGAGGCGCCCAGTACGTGCCGTCCAGCCTGGTGCCGATCGGCCGCGACCGCGGGCACGCCGAGGGCGAGGGCCCGCGCAGCCCGGTTGCCGGCGCGCGGATCATCAGCGGCCTCGTGCCGTGCAACGTGATCGCCGAGGAGATCCTCACCGACCACCCGGCCCGCTACCGGGCGATGCTGGTCGAGAGCGCGAACCCCGCGCACTCCCTGGCCGACTCGGCCCGGATGCGGGAGGCGCTCGCCGCGCTGGAGCTCGTGGTCGTCATCGACATCGCGATGACCGAGACCGCGCGCCTGGCCGACTACGTGCTGCCCGCACCGACGCAGTTCGAGAAGTTCGAGGCCACGTTCTTCAACTTCGACTTCCCGCGCAACATCTTCCACCTGCGCCACCCCGTCGTGCCCGCACCGGACGGCGTGCTGCCCGAACCGGAGATCCACGCCCGGCTCGTCGAGGCCTCCGGCGCGCTCACCGAACAGGACTACGCGCCGCTGCGCGCGGCCGCGGCCGCCGGACGTGCCGAGTTCGCGCAGGCGTTCCTCGCCGCCCTCGCGGACCCGGTGAAACGGCGGCTCGCGTCCGTTCTGCTGTACCGCACCCTCGGTCCGACGCTGCCGCACGACGCCTCAGCGGCCGCCGTGCTGTGGATGGCCGCACACGACTGCGCCCGCAAGAACCCGGCCGGCGTCGAGAAGGCCGGCTACGGGTCCGGCCTCGAGGCGGGGGAGCGGCTCTTCGCCGCGATCGTCGACGGCTCGCACGGCGTGCACATCACCGAGGACGAGTACGACGCATCGTGGCAGCGCCTGCCCCGTGGCCGGATCACCCTCGACGTGCCGGAACTGCTCGCCGCGGTGGCCGCACTGGGTGACAGGCCCGTCCCGCGGCAGGACCCGGACTGGCCCTTCGTGCTGTCCGCGGGGGAGCGGCGCGCGTTCACGGCCAACACGATCATGCGCGACCCCACCTGGCGGCGGCGCGACCCGGACGGCCGCCTGCGCATCAGCACCACCAACGCGACACGGCTGGGCGTCACGACGGGCGACCGGGTCAGGCTGACCACCCGTCGCGGCACCGCGGACGTGTCCGTGGACGCCACGGACACCATGCGCTCCGGCCACATCTCGCTGCCCAACGGCCTCGGGCTCACCGTGCAGGAACGCACGGGCGTCGCTCCCAACGAACTCACCTCCGCCGAGGACCGCGACGAATGGGCCGGCACACCCTGGCACAAGCACGTGCCGGCCCGGCTCGAACCGCTCGGACCGCAGGCCGGTGATCAGCGCACGGGATAGGCGCCCGGCGTGGTGCCCGTCCACCTGCGGAACGCGCGGATGAACGTGGCCGCGTCGGCATAGCCCAGCCGCAGCGAGATCTGCTCGACGGTGAGGCGGTCCAGGGTCATGAGCTCGATGGCCTGGACACGCCGGGCCTCGTCGACGAGGTGGCGCAGTGACGTCCCCTCCGCGGCGAGATGGCGGCGCAGCGTGCGGGCCGACAGGTGCAGACGCGCGGCGATCAGGTCGGCCTCGGTCACGCCTTCGGCGATGATCTCCCGCACGTTCTGCGCGACGCACGGGGAGCAGCGTTCGTTCAGCAGCGAGCGGCACGCGCGCTCGCACACCGTCAGGGTCAGCGGATCCGACTGGGGCAGGGGAAGATCCAGCACGGCGATGTCGGTGACGATCGCGTTGTGCGGCGCGCCGAACCGCACCGGTGTCCCGAGCGCCTTCTCGTAGTCGACCGACACCGATCGGGGGACGCGGAACTCCACGCGCATCGACGGTGGCGACTCGCCGAGGATGGCGCGGAGGATGCCTGCGGTCACCGCGATCTCCCGTTCGACGAGGAACGGTCTCAGCGCTGCCGAGGAACCGTCGCCGTCCACGATCAGGCAGGCCTCGTCGCCGGACACCCGCAGGCTCAAGCCGGTGACCGCGTAGGTGAGCGGCAGGTACCGGATGCCGAACTCGACGGCACCGCGGACCGTCGGGCAGGTCAGCATCGCGAAGCCCCAGACACCGTAGGCGCGCAACGAAAGCCGGTCGCCGACCGCGAGTCCGACGCCGGACGCGCTGCCGGTCGCCGTGACGAGGTTGGCGGCGACGGCGAGCTCCTGCGTGCCGCTCACCACCGTGTTGTCGTGCAGCAGTGTCTCCGGGTCGATTCCGGTGTCCTGCAAGCACTTCTGCACATCGACGCCGTGTTCGGCGCCGACCTCGACCATCGCCCGCACGCCGGCCGCGCCACGGCGGTACGGGTGCGGTTGGCCGGAAAGGTCAACAGGTCGGCCGCGAGGGCCATCAGGCGACACCGTTGATCTCCCTAACCTCGGAACAGGTTGAGGGCGCCGGTGCCCGAATCCGATCCCACGATAGGGGCGGCCGGGACACCGACCAGCGGCATCACCCGGACGCCGATGATCCATAAGGAGCACATCATGACCCGCACAGTGCTGGTGACCGGAGGCAACCGGGGTATCGGCCGGGCGATCGCGGAGGCGTTCGTGTCCGACGGCGCGAAGGTGGCGGTGACCCACCGGGGTGGGGACTGCCCGACCGGTGCGTTCGGGGTGAAGTGCGACGTGACCGACGGCGAGCAGGTGGACGCGGCGTTCACGGCGGTCGAGGCGGAGCTGGGGCCGGTCGACGTGCTCGTGGCCAACGCCGGGATCACCGACAGCACGCTCATCACGAGGATGACCGAGGACAGGTTCACCTCGGTGGTGGACACGAACCTCACTGGTGCGTGGCGCTGCGCCCGGCGTGCCGCCACGCCGATGTTGCGTGCGCGCCGTGGCCGGATGATCTTCATCTCCTCGGTGGTCGGGATGTACGGCAGCGCGGGCCTCACGAACTACGCCGCGAGCAAGGCCGGGTTGATCGGGCTCGCCCGCTCGCTCGCCCGCGAGCTGGGCAGTCGCGGTGTGACCGCGAACGTCGTCGCGCCGGGGTACGTCAACACCGACATGACCTCGTCGCTGCCCGAGCAGTACGGCAAGCAGTACCGGGACTCGATCCCGTTGCGCCGCTTCGCCGAACCCGAGGAGGTCGCCGCCGCGGTCGTGTGGCTGGCCGGCGACACGGCGCGGTACGTGACGGGGGCCGTCATCCCGGTCGACGGCGGGCTGGGGATGGGGCACTGATGCTGGTCTCCGTACTGCTGATCGATGACGAGGCCCTGGTCCGCACCGGGTTCCGGCACGCGTTGGAGGAGGACGCGGACGTGGTCGTGGTGGGGGACACGGCTCGTGCGGCCGAGGGACTGCTGCTCGCGCAAAGACATCGGCCGCACGTGGTGATCACCGCGGACGTCACCGCGATAGCGCGACTCCGGACGTGCGCGGCCGGCGGCGTGATCATGCTGGCCGTGGAGAACACCGACGAGCAGCTGCACCGGGTGCTGAACGACGGCGCACGAGGCTTCCTGCTCAAACGGTCGAGCCGCGAGGAGCTCCTCGCCGCGGTGCGTGCCGTGGCGAGGGGCCACGCGTACCTCTGCGCCGAGGTGACGGGGCGTCTGCTCGACCGGTTCGAGATAGTGCCCCCGTCCGAGGAGGCGGATCGGGGGCTGGGGCTGCTCAGCGACCGGGAACGCCAGGTGCTCGTCAAGATGGCGCGCGGCCGCAGCAACGACGAGATCGCGCGGGAGCTCTACCTGACCTGCGCCACGGTGAAGTCCCACGTCTCGCACATCCTCGCGAAGCTGGGTCAGCCGAACCGGATGCACGCGGCGCTGCTCGCGCAGCGCATGGGACTGCTCACCCGGACCGGGTGAAGGCCAGCACGACGTTGTGCCCGCCGAAGCCGAACGAGTTCGAGATCGCCGCCCCGATCCGCGCGTGCCGCGGCCGGTCCGCGACGATCTCCAGCTTCACGTCGGAGTCCTGGTCGTCGAGGTTGCGCGTCGGCGGGACGACGCCGTCCCGCACGGCGAGCACGGTGAAGATCGCCTCGACCGCGCCCGCGCCGCCGATCAGGTGACCGGTCACCGACTTCGTCGCCGTGACCAGCGGGTGCGGGCCCAGCGCCTCCAGGACGGCGGCCGCCTCGACGCGGTCGCCGACCTGGGTGCCCGGTGCGTGGGCGTTGACGTGCGTGACGTCGTACGGGCTCAGCCCCGCCGACCGCAACGCGTGGCGGATGGCGCGGATCTGGCCGTCCGGTGACGGCGCGGTCATGTCGTGCGCGTCGGAGGTCATGCCGATGCCGGCGAGCCGGGCGGCGACCCTGGATCCTCGTGCGCGGGCGAACGAGGCGCGTTCCAGCACGAGCGCCCCCGCGCCCTCGGCCATGACGAACCCGTCCCGGCCGGAGTCGAAGGGCCGGGACGCGCCCTCGGGCAGGTCGTGCCTGCGCGACAGCGCTCCCATCCGGGCGAACGCCGCGATCGACAGCCTGCCGAGGCACGCCTCCGTGCCTCCGGCGACGACGACGTCCGCGAGTCCCCGGCGCAGCAGTGCGGCACCGAGCGCGATCGCTTCGGCGCCGGACGCGCACGCGCTGGTGGGGGCGTGCGCACCGCCCCGCGCACCGAGGTCCATGCTCACCGCGGCCGCGGGGCCGTTCGGCATGAGCATCGTGACGGTGAACGGCGACACGCGGTCGGGACCGAGCTCCTGGCAGCGTTCGTACTGCTCGACCAGCGTGGCACCACCGCCCATCCCGGTGCCGAACACCACCGCCAGCCGTTCCGGCTCCACCTCCGGCGCCCCGGCGTCCGCCCACGCCTGCCGGGCCGCGACGACGGCGAGCTGCTGGCAGCGGTCCATCCGGCGGCGCGCCACCCGGTCGAGCAACTCCCCGGGGTCCTCGCGCACCGGCGCGCCGAGCCGCACGGGCAGGTCGGCCGCCCACGGCGCGTCGAGCAGGCGCACACCGGAGGTGCCGGCCAGCAGTCCGTCCCAAGTGGACTGGACGTCGCCGCCCTGCGGAGTCGTCATGCCCAGTCCGGTGACGAGGATCTCCTCCTCTCCGCCCGGTAGCGGCGGCAACGACGGGTGCATCAGGGAGAAGTCGAGAAACGTGTGTTCATGAGGCATGCGAACAGAAGAGCACCGCGACGCCCGCGGCCGCAGCGGTCGCGCGACGGACCCGCACCTCCGTCGCGCGACCGATTACGACACCGCCTGATCTCCGTAACGTCCGCACCGCAAGGAAACCCTCGGATGGGAGTTGGTGCGCGGTGTCAGCGGAAACGGCGGCGGACGTGGTGAACCTCGCGGAACTGTGCCGCAGGAACGCGGTGAACAGAAGCGAGGAACGCGCGTTCGTGTTCTTGGAGAGCGGTGTCGTGGAATCGGCCTCCCTCACCTATGGAGAGCTGGATCGCCGGGCACGCGCGATCGCCGTGCGGTTGCGATCGCTCGCCACGCCGGGATCGCGCGCACTGCTGTGTCATCCACCCGGACTCGACTTCGTGGCCGCGTTCCTCGGTTGTCTGTACGCGGGAATCATCGCCGTGCCGGCCCCGCCGGTGCGCCGGGCGGCGGGCGACGCGCGGCACACCCGGTTGCTCGCCATCGCGGAGGACTGCGACCCCGCGCTCCTGCTGTCCACATCGGACACCATCGCCGGCGTTCAGGCCGTGCTCGGCGACCGTCTGATCATCCCGCTCGCCACGGACTCCGTCACGGACGGCGAGTCCGAGTGGGAGCCGGACGTGCGGAGCGAGATCGCCTATCTCCAGTACACCTCCGGCACCACGGGCAGGCCCAAGGGCGTGGTGCTGACCCACGCCGGCGTGCTGCACAACCTCGATCTCATCGTCCGCGGCGGCTCCCGGCCGGACGAGGACTACGGGCGGCTCGCGCCGACGGTGTCCTGGCTGCCGGTGTTCCACGACATGGGTCTTGTCGGCGGTGTCCTGCAGCCGCTCTTCCTCGGTCAGCTGTCGGTGCTGATGTCGGCGCAGTCCTTCGCGCGGGTGCCGGCCAACTGGTTGCGGGCGATCTCCCGCTACGGAGCGGAGATCGCCGCCTCGCCCAGCCTCGGGTACGAGCTGTGCCTGCGCCGGGTGACCGACGACCAGCGCGACGACCTCGACCTGAGCCGCTGGCGCATCGCCGCGATCAGCGACGAGCCGCTGCGCGCGTCCACGATCGACCGGTTCGCGGCGCGGTTCGCCCCGGCCGGGTTCCGCCGCGAGGCGTTCTTCCCCAGCTACGGCATGGCGGAGTCGACCGTGCTGATCAGCGGTGGTCCGCTGGAAGGACAACCGGTGGTGCGTCCGTTCGACTCGGCCGCACTGGAACGCGGCAGGGTCGAACGCGCGTCGAGCGGCGCCGGTGCGCGGAGCCTGGTCGGGTGTGGCGAGCCGGACCCGTCGCTGGACGTGGTCATCGCGGATCCGGAGACCCGCACGCCGATCGCACCCGGCGAGGTCGGCGAGATCCTCGTGTCCGGACCGAGCATCGGCGCCGGGTACTGGAACGACCCCGTCGGCACCGAACGCACTTTCCGCGCGGAGGTGGGAGATCGCCGGTTCCTGCGCACCGGGAACCTGGGCTTCCTGTTCGAGGGCCAGCTCTTCGTCACCTGCCGGATCCCGGACCTGCTGGAGGTCGACGGTCGTCAGCTCTACCCGTACGACGTCGAGGCGACGGTGGTGGCGAGCCATGAGGCGGTGCGGACGGCGTGTGCGGTGATGGACGGCACGCACGTCGTGGTGTTCGCCGAGGTCGACCACCGGTACCGCGGCACCTCCCAGGACGAGATCCGGCACGCCGTCTCCGTGGCGGTGCACGCGGAGAACGGGGTGGTGCTCAACCGGGTCGCGCTGCTGTCACCCGGCACGCTGCCGCTCACCACGAGCGGGAAGCTGCGCCGGTCCGCCTGTCGTTCGCTCATGCTGGGAGACAAGTGATGCACATCCGCAACGGAGTGCGGCTGCCGAAGGGCGTCGCGGGCGGCCGGCGCAAGATCACCACGCTGGTCGACCTGTGCCGCGACCGTGCCGCCGCCGAGCCCGACATGCGCGCGTACTCCTTCTACGCCGACGGGCGGACGGAGTGGGAGGCGCTGACCCTGGCCGACCTCGACCGCCGTGCCCGGGCGCTGGCGGTGCAGCTGACCGAGCTCGCGCCCAGCGGTACCCGCGCGCTGCTGTGCTTCGAGCCCGGCCTGGACTTCCACATCGCGTTCCTCGGCTGCCTCTACGCCGGGCTGATCGCGGTGCCGGTCGCGCCGCTCGACGGCACCCGCACGAGCCTGAAGGTGGGCAGGATCGAGTCGGTCGTCGCGAGCTGCGGGCCCGAGTTGCTGCTCTCGACCGGTCTCACGTTCGCCAAGTGCCTCGCGGTGGTCGAGGAGTCCCCGGCACTCGCCGGGCTGGTGCGGGTCGCGGTCGACGAGACGGACCCGGCGCTCGCGGAGCGGTGGAGGCCGCCCGGCATCGGCATCAACACGCCCGCCTACCTGCAGTACTCCTCCGGATCGACCGGTGAGCCCAAGGGCGTCACGCTGACCCACGGCAACGTCCTGCACAACCTCGCGCTGATCCACGACAACCTGTACCGGCCGTCCGACGAGGAAGGGCTGCCCCGCCCGCCGAGCGTGTCGTGGCTGCCGTCGCACTACAACATGGGCCTGATCGGCGGTGTGCTCGATCCGCTCTACGCCGGCCGGTCCGCGGTCCTGTTCCCGGCAGGGGTGTTCGTCCGCAGCCCGGTCAGCTGGCTGCGGCTGATCTCGCAGCTCGGCAGGGCGGACAGCTGCGCGCCCAACTTCGCGCTGGACCTGTGCGTGCGGCGCATCGCCGACGTCCAGATGGCAGGCCTCGACCTGAGCGGCTGGGAGATGGCGCTCATCGGCGGCGAGCCGGTCAGGGCCGAGACGCTCGACCGGTTCTGCGAGGTGTTCGCTCCCAGCGGCCTGCGCAGGGGCACGCTCGTGCCGGGCTACGGACTCGCGGAGTCCACCGTGATGGTCACGAGTGCGGTGGTCGGCGAGGGGCCGGTGGTGTTGCGCTGCGACGCCGACGCGCTGACCAGGGGACGGGCCCGGCCGGTCGACCCGCCGGGAGGACGGCGGCTGGTGGGCTGCGGTCCGGTCCCGCCGTCGATCACGCTGGTGGTGGCGGATTCCGACACGCTGCAGGAGTGCGCGGAAGGCGAGACCGGCGAGATCTTCGTGCAGGGCCCGAGCGTGGGTACCGGCTACTGGAACCGGCCGGACGAGGTGTTCCACGCCGAGCTGCCCGGCAGGCGCGGCACGTTCCTGCGCACCGGCGACACCGGCTTCCGCTGGGACGGCGAGCTGTTCGTCACCGGCCGGGCCAAGGAGGTGATCATCATCGCCGGTGCGAACCACCACCCGCACGACCTGGAGGCGACCGCGGAGACCGCGCATCCCGCCGTGCTCGCGTGCTGCGTGCTCGGCGTCGACGACGGGCAACGGGAACAGGTCGTCGTGCTGGTGGAGGTGCTCGGCGAGGCCGACGGGGAGGAGGTCGCGATGGCGGTGCGGCGGACCGTCCACACCGGACACGGCGTGCGGGTCGACGACGTGGCGGTGGTCCCGCCCGGATCGTTGCCGCGCAGCTCCAGCGGCAAACTGCTGCGCGCGGGATGCCGGGAGGAGTACACGGCCGGCGCGCTCGGCCTCGGATCCGGCACCGGGCGCTAGCTGGTGGTCATGGTCTCGGTGCCGATGACGCCGAGGAGCCCGAGCTCGTCCCGTCGCTGCCGGGAGCCGTGGTGCAGGCGACGACCCGCAGATCGGTGCCGGGCGCGATGAGCACGTCGCAGTCGAGGGTGAGCGGTCCGGCGTCCGGGTGGTCGACGGTCTTGGTGTCCGTCTCGTGGATGCCCACGATCCCGGTCTCCCACAGCGCCGCGAACGAGGTGCCGGCGTGGCGCAGGTCCGTGATCGGGGACAGCAGCCCGGCGTCGGCGGGACAGCGGGCGCGCTGCGCGGGGGAGTGGGTGACCCGGTCGGGCAGTCCGGTGAAGTGGCGCCACACGACGTTGCGCTCACGGCCGCGCTGCGCGGACGGGTCCCCGAACAGCGCGGCCCAAGCGAACAAGGGCCTGGGCCACGAGACCGCACGCCGACCGACGAGGACTCCGTGAAGGCCGCCGCCGAGATCGTCCGCCAGGAGGCCGGCGGCCTCGACGTCCTGATCAACAACGCCGGAATCGCGGGCGCGGGGAAGCCGGTCGGCGAGGTCACCGCGGAGGACATGCGGAACACCTACGGCACCAACGTGTTCGGCGTCGTGCGGGTCACGCGCGCATTCCTGCCGGTTCAACGCCGTCGACCCGGCTACACCGCCACCGACCTGAACGGCCACCAGGGCACCAGCACCGTCGAGGAGAGCGCGGACGTCATCGTCCGGATGGCCACCATCGGCGCCGACGGCCCCACCGGCGGCTTCTTCGACAAGACGGGCCCAGTCGTCTGGTGACGCCGCCGCGGCGTGGACCACCCGTGCGTCACGGCTCCGGCCTCCGACGCCAGGTCTGGTTTCGGTACTCTCGGACCGCCTGACGAAAGGACCTGGGTGGACGACTCGTCGAAGGTCGGTAGGCATGCTCGCGCGGTGCTGGCCGCGGCGGAGGCGTTCCGCGCCGAGGCAGCAGGGGTGCGCGCGGAACCGGATCGGCTGCTCGCGCTCGCCGCCGCGCAGTACCAGGCGGTCCGGGACTCGCTGGTGGCCGACCAGCTCCGCGCGATGCCGGTGGACAAGCTGCGGGACACGAAGGCGAACCTGCGGCTGAGCCAGCTGAAGGCCGCCGGGTACCGGACCGTCGCCGACGTCGCGCAGGCGCGTCCCGAACAGCTCGACGGCGTGCCCGGAGTCGGCAGGCAGTCCGCCGAGCAGATCGTGCGGGTCGCCCGCGCCGTCGTCGACGGCGTCGCGCGCGAGACGACCGTCCGGCTGAACCCGGACCGCGCTGACCGCGCCCAGACCGAGCTGCTGCAGCTGATGTCCAAGCTGCGCAGGGCGAACCAGCTCGTCGCTCCGCTGCGCGAGCCGCTCGGAGACGTGCTGGGCAGGGTCGACGCCGACGTGCGCGCCGCGTCCCGTGCCTGGAGCCGGGTGCGGATGTTCTTCTCGTTGCGGAAGAACCGGCAGGCCGCCCTCGACTCGCTCGACCGGCTCGAGGCCCTGCTGGGCAGCCGCGACGTGGCGGCGTTGCGCGCGGTGGGCACGCAGCTGCGCGTGCCGGACCTGGACCACCGCGCGCTGTGGCGCGACTACGAGCTCGACGCGGCCGCCTACAACACGCTCCTGGCCGACCTCGCCGGTGCGGACGCGGTCCCGGATCGCAGTGCCGCCAAGGGTTTCGTCCCGTCCGACATCGAGCACGAGGTCGACGCGACCACACTGGACACCAGCCTGCTGAAGGTGTCGCTGCGCGGCTACCAGGTGTTCGGAGCCAAGTTCGCGCTGGCCCGCAAACGCGTCATCATCGGCGACGAGATGGGGCTGGGCAAGACGATCGAGGCCATCGCGGTGATGGCGAGCCTCGCCGCCGGTGGGCGGCGCGGGTTCCTGGTGGTCTGCCCGGCGAGCGTCGTCGTCAACTGGGTCAACGAGATCGCCCGGCACAGCGACCTCGTGCCGCACCGGATGCACGGCGCGGGCCGCGACGACGCGGTCGGCAAGTGGCTGGCGCAGGGCGGTGTCGGCGTGACGACGTTCGGCACGTTGCCGAAGCTGGTGCTGCCGAAGAGGTTCCGCCCGGCGCTGGTCGTGGTCGACGAGGCGCACTACGTGAAGAACCCGGACACGCAGCGCTCCCAGGCGGTCAACACGATCGTGCAGCGCGCGGAACGGGCGGTGCTCCTCACCGGTACGCCGATGGAGAACCGGGTCGAGGAGTTCCGCAACCTGGTCGCCTACCTCCAGCCGGGCGTCGCGGCCCGCACGGGGTCCATCGACGCCGTGGTGGGAGCGAAGGCCTTCCGCCGCGTTGTCGCGCCGGTGTACCTGCGGCGCAACCAGGAGGACGTGCTGGGGGAGCTGCCGGAGCTGCTGGAGGTGGAGGACTGGGTCGAGTTCGGCAAGCAGGACCGGGCCGCGTACCTGGACGCGGTGCGCGAGGGGAACCTGATGGCGATGCGCCGCGCCGCCTACGCGCCGGGGACGCCCAAAGGCTCGGCGAAGCTGGAGCGGCTGCTGGAGATCATCGAGGAGTCGAGGGACAACGGCTGGAAGGTCGTGGTGTTCTCGTACTTCCACGACGTGCTGGACGCGGTCGCGGACCACGTCGAGGTCTTCGGCCCGCTGACCGGCGCGACGTCGGCGCAGGGCCGTCAGCAACTGGTGGACGCGTTCACGGCGTGCGAGGACCACGCGGTGCTGGTGGCCCAGATCGAGGCGGGCGGCGTGGGCCTCAACATCCAGGCCGCGTCCGTGGTGATCATCGCCGAGCCGCAGTGGAAGCCGAGCACGGAGGACCAGGCGATCGCCCGGTGCCACCGGATGGGCCAGGTCCGCAAGGTCCACGTGCACCGGTTGCTGGTCAAGGACAGCGTGGACGCGCGCGTGCAGGAGATCCGCGACCACAAGACCCTGCTGTTCGACCACTACGCGCGCGAAAGCGACACGAAGCACTCGCACGCGAACGCGCTGGACTCGGCGGTGTCGGTGGAGCAGCGAGTGGTGCAGGCCGAGCAGCAACGCCTCGGGCTCTAGGACCTGGCCCGTCCGGCGTCCACGATCGCGGCGAGCACGCGGTCCAGGTCCGCCTGTGTCGTGCGCGGGTTGATCGTGCACAGTCGCAACGCCAGCGCGCCGTCCACCGTGGTCGTCGCGATGAGCGTTCGGCCGTCCTCGTTGACGTCACGGCAGATGGCGGCCTGCAGGTCGTCCGTCCCTCCGCGATGTCGCAGACAGACGATCCCCAGCGCTGGTCCCGCCACGAGGTCCAGCTCCGGGCTTTCCCGGACACGGGCAGCGACGTGGTCCGCCTGGTCGAGTCCGTGGTCGATGGCCGCGCGGAACGCCGCCACGCCGAAACCCTTGAGCGACAACCACAGTTTCAGCGCGCGGGACGCCGTGGTGAACTGCACGCCGTGGTCGGACAGGTTCGTCTCGGCCTCGGCGGGCCGGGAGAGCGCGAGGTAGCCCGTCTGAGCGCGGAACCTGTCGATGGTGAACGCGCGGTGCAGGACGTCCGGGTCCCGCACCAGGACACACCCGATCTCGTAGGGCTGGAAGAGCCACTTGTGCGGATCGATCACCACCGAGTCGGCTTCGTCCAGTCCGCGCAACGCCTTCCTGCCGCGTTCGGTCAGCGCGGCGGCGGCGCCGTGCGCTCCGTCGACGTGCAGCCACAGCCGTTCGTCACGGCACAGCGCCACCAGTCCGGGCAACGGGTCGATCGCGCCGGTCCCGGTCGTGCCCGCGTTCGCCAGCACGAGGAACGGGCGCAGTCCCCGTGTGCGATCGGCGTGGACCTCGCGCCGCACCATGTCCGGGTCCATCGCCGGCAGGATCCGCACCTGCTCCTGCCGCAACCCGATGACGTGGCACGCGCGCAGCACGGCGGGGTGGGTCTGGTCCGAGCAGTAGAGCACCCCGCCGGTCGCGTCCGGCCCGAGGCGGTCGTCGCGTGCGGCGGCGAGCGCGGTCAGGTTGGCCAGTGCGCCACCGGGGGTGAACACCCCGCCGGAGCCTTCTGGCAGGCCGAGCAGGCCGGCGAGCCAGCGGGCGGTGACCAGTTCGACGGCGGCCGGTCCCGCACCGACGGGCCACGCGCCGGGAGAGGTGTTGAAGCCGGCGGCCAGCAGGTCGCCCAGCACACCGAGGAAGTTGTTCGCGCTGGGGATGAAGGCCAGGCAGCCGGGATGGCCGAGCCGCAACGAACGCGGCAGCACTTCCGCGGTCAGGAACGCGATCAGCGCGCCCGGATCGGTGGGCTGCTCCGGCACGGGTTCGTCCAGCACGTGCCGCAGCTCGTCCTGTGTCGCCAGGGTTCGCACCGGCTGGTCGCGCAGTCCGGTGAGGTGGTCGACGACGAGGTCGACCACCTGATGGCCGAGCTCGCGCATCCGGTCGGGCGGCAGGTCGAGCCATCCCGCGGGGTCAGGCATCCTCGACCACCAACGCGTGTCGCACGGCGCGGACCCACTGCCGCGCCTCCGCGCGTAGCTCCGGGCTCGCCGACACCGCCGCGACGGGACCTGGGAACTGCAGCAACGCGAGTTCCTCTCCCGGCTGGACGCGGTCACCGGGGTGCGCGTGCGCCCACAGCAGTGCCTCCCCGGACCGCAACGCCGCGAGATCGCCCTCTCCGCCTTGCTGTAACCGACCTCGTGCCAACCGGTGCACTCCCGAGGTGATGCCGGCCCGGAGCACACCAGCCCGATCGGCGGTGACGACGAGCTGGCTGAGCCTCAGACAGCGGGTGCGGACCTGCTCGACCGGCACGGACGGCAGCAGCGACGCGAGCACGTGCGTGCCGAGGGAGGGGAGCAGTCCCGCGGCGCGTTCCTGCGCCTGGACCAGCGACACCACCGTCTGGAACCTGGGGTTGATCTCGATCGCCACCACGGCCGAGTCCGGCGTGACGAGCACGTCGAGCCCGAACGCGCCCAAGAAACCTGATTGCGCCAGCTGGTTCCCCACGGCCGCGCACACCTCGCGGCAGCGTGCCGCGGCACCGGCGGGGAGATCGTCGTCGGGGACGAGCTGGTTGCCGCAGTGCGCGCCCCAGTACGGCGTCAGCTCCGCGATCCCGACCAGTTGGTGGGACAACGCCGACACGACGGTGCCCTGCCGGGTGACGCACCCGCTGACCGTCACCGGAACGCCGTCGCCGTGTGCCGACACCCGCAGCGTCTCACCGCTCCAGGCCCGCAGCACCTCGGCGAGCTGCTCCTGCGTCGTGACGTGGCGGGTGCCCTTGCCGGTGAGGTTGTTGGCCCGGCGCTGCACGACGAGAGAACCCGTTGCGCCGGCCGGAATGTCGTCCGCCACCACCCACGTGCGCGGCGTGGCGACCCCGGCCCGTTCGAACAGCGCGAGCGAGGTGATCTTGTCCGCCGCGGTGGCCACCGCGGTGCTGTCCGCGGCGAGCAGGCGAAGTCCCGCCGCGGCAGCCCAGGAGTGTGCTCCGAGGCCGTCCTCGGGAGCGAAACTGACGGCGACGCCCCGAGGCGCGGGACCACTCGCCGGGAGCTGGAGGTCCGTTTCTCTTCTGTGGTCTCGGCGTGCCTGGCGCAGCCACGGGATGACCGGTGCGGCCGAAGCGCCGAGGAAAGGGGACCGGTCCTGCCAGGTGAGGTCGGGAGCGCACCGGCGCAACAGGGTCGTGCCCTCGCCGGACGGTACGCCGCTGATGGTCAGCACCGCGGTCAGAGGACCGTGAAGGTGCCCAGTGAGGACTGCCGCGTGATCCCTTCGTCCGACAGGCACAGCAGCAGGTCGGTCGTCGGTGCCGCCTGCACCGCCTGAGCGGACCGCCCGGCGAACACGCCACCGGTGATCGTGCCGATCTTGGTGATCACGTCGGCGCCCGGCGCGGAGGTCACGGTCACGGTGTAGGTGAACGTGCTGGTGCTGCCGTCCGCCCAGGTGATGATCCTGGTCTCCGGCACGGCCGCGAGCGGCTCCAGGCATCCGGCGCTGCGGTCCACGACGAACTCGCTGACCCCGGTCGCGGCGACGGGCCCGGTGCACGAGGTGTACTCGTCCCGCACGGTCGTGCGCAGCGGCCGCGGCGTCAACACCACTCCGGGCGAGTAGGTCCAGTGCGACGAGGTCGTGCACACCACGGCGGCAGATGCGTCCGCGAGCGCCGGCACACCAGGTGCGGCGAGCGGGACGAGTGCGGCCACGGCAACGCCGAGCACGCGACAGGACTGTGTGAGGTGGGCCACCTGTTCACATCCGGACTTCGTTGGGGCACAACGGCGTCAGGATGCTAATGATCAAGTGCGGACCTCCGTAAGGAGGTGTCACCCGAACGTGTTCGGTGGTGTGGGACGACCGCTCAGCGGCGCCGGTCGGAGTCGACCCCGTCGAGGCGCAGGAAGCCGGCCGCGTGCAGTCGCCGGGTGGCGCCGTCGTCGATGCTGATCCTGGTGAGCGAGCCGGAGCCGGTCGACCCGCCGACGGTGAGAGCGGTGATCAGCAGGGGGAACAGCACGGTGCGCACGAGCATGGCCCAGCAGGCCCCGACGCCGATCCGGTGGCCGTTCTTGAGGCGGACGAGGCGTGTCCCGGTGAGCACCGCGCCGAGCCCACGGCCGTTGCCGAAGAACAGGCCGTAGAGGATCGGCACGCCGAACAGCAGACCGAGCACGATCAGCGTCGCGGTGTTGTCGGAGACCTCTCTGTCGTAGGTGGCGAGTACGAGCGCGATGAAACCGGCGAACGCGCAGAACAGGTAGACGACGAAGTCCACCAACCAGGACAGCAGCCGCGCCCACCCGCCTGCCGTGATGTAGAAGGTCCCGTCCTCGAACGTGTCGAGTCGTTTCGCGACCGTCGGACCGAACTGCTGTTCCACGTACTGCCTGGCGACGTCCATCCGGCTCGGGGCGCGCACCCCTGGCTGCTCGGCCAACTTTCCCCCAGTCGTAAAGACCCGAAAATAGCCGACACGTCCCCTTGCCAGTATGGGTTGATCAACCCATTGACGGCACCGAGGTCCTGTGCTCGGCCATCGGCCCGCGGACCTCGGCGAGCGGCAGCACCGCCAGCGCCAGGTAGGCGACCGCCAGGACGATCACCGCGACGGACACCGCACCCGAGAACAGCACACCACCCGCCGGGCTTCCGAGCGCGACGGTGAACGCGCCACCGCGCCGCGACACCATCATCCCGAGCCAGAACCGCCGGAAAGCCGGCTCGCGGCGAAGGTGCGAAGGACACCCAGGCCGACGGGAACTACCTCCCCGCCGGCCTGGGTGCGAGTAACCGCGTCACGTCATCTCGTTTCGGCCGACCCGGCGAGAACCGGGACGGGGATCTCGAAGTGCACGGTCTGGTGGCGGTCCGGGTCACCGTCGCGGGCGTCGCAGACCTCGATCGCGACCGAGCGCCAGAACCCTTCCGCGCCTGCCACGCGGGTGTCGGTGTGCAGGTAGATCTGCTCGTAGCCGGGGGTCTCGGCGATGAACCGGACCGCGGCGTCGACCAGTGCCCGGGCGAGGCCGCGCCGCCGATGCTCCGCCCGGACGTACACCCGGAACAGCTGAGCCGTCCGGTCGCCGGAGTAGCGCTCGGCGATCCACGCCGGGTGGGGCGGACTGGCCGGCCCCTGCGCCCGCACGGCGGTGGTGCCGACGACCTCGTCACCGGTGACGGCGACGAACAGCGCGTGCCTGGGCGTGTCCAGGTAGGCGCCCGCCAGGTCGATCACGTCGGTGTGCCACTGGGGGCGGTAGCCGTGGCCGAACTCGCGGTAGAAGGTGTCCAGCATGACGCTGCGGGCACCCGGCAGGTCGGCGTGGGTCGCCAACCGCACCTCGTAGGGGTGGTGCTGGTTCACTTCATCCTCTCTTTCGCGCCGTCCAAAGTGGTCGCGACCGGACCGTGGATGACGACGCGTCCTTCGTGGAGCACGGCTACCCGGTCGGCCAGCCGGGCCACGACGTCGAGGTCGTGGCTGATCAGCACGAGCGCGCACGGCACGCTCGCGAGCAGGTCGAGCAGCCCGGCGCGGGTCACCGCGTCCAGGCCCGAGGTGATCTCGTCGCACACGAGCACCTCCGGTTCGGCGAGCAGGGCGCGCACCAGGGCCGCCCGCTGGAGTTCTCCGCCGGACAGGCCGCGTGGCAGGCGCAGCACCGTGTCGGCGTCGAGGCCGACGCGGGCCAAGGCGGCGAGCGCCGACGTGCGGGCCTCGGCGGGACGCACACCGCGCAGCCGCACCGCTGTCCTGGCGACCTGGTCCAGCACCGGGCGGTGCTCGTCGAACGAGCCGCGCGCGTCCTGGAAGACGTACTGCACGGCGGCCAGCGCGGCTCGTGGCCGGCGGCGCAGTGACCGCGCCAGTGGCCGGTCGTGCAGCAGCACCTCGCCGGTGGCCTGCTGGTGCAGGCCCGCGAGGCAGCGGCCGAGGGTGGTCTTGCCGCTGCCGGAACGGCCGACGACCGCCAGCCGTTCCCCGACCTCCAGGTCCACGTCGTGCAGGACCGTGGCGTTGCGGTACCGGGCGGTCAGGCCGCGGACCCGCAGGCGTGGCGCCCGCTCGGGAACCTCGGCGAGGACCTGCGGCACCGCGTCGAGCAGCGCGCGGGTGTAGTCCTCCTGCGGATTCGTCAGGAGCTCGGCAGCGGGTCCGGCTTCGACGACGCGCCCCGCGCGCAGCACCACGATCTCGTCGGCGAGTGCCCGCACCACCTCCACGTCGTGGGTCAGCAACACCAGCGCCACGCCCTGGGCGACGACGGCGGCGAGTTCGTCGACGACCTCGGCGCGTGTCAGGGCGTCCTGCCCGGTGGTGGGCTCGTCGGCGACCAGCACCGCCGGGTCGCCGACCAGCGCCTGGGCGAGCACGACCCGTTGCTGCTGGCCGCCGGACAGCTGGTGCGGGTAGCGGCGCAGCAGGTCGGCCGGTACCCGCGCCCGGCGCAGCGCCGTGCCGATGAGGTCGTCGGGATCACCGTCGTGCAGCGCGGCGATCTCGCGGAACACGGCACCCAGCCGGCGCACCGGGTTGAGCGCGGAGGCGGGCTGTTGCGGCACGAACCCGACGTGTCCGTGCACCTCGACGTGCCCGCTGACCGACACACCGGGGGAGTGTTCGCCGAGCAGCGCCAGGCCGGTGGTCGTCTTGCCGCTGCCCGAGGCGCCGACCAGGGCCAGGACCCGGCCCGCGGACAGGGCGAAGCTGACGCTGTCGAGCAGCACGTGCCCGCCGGCCTCGGCGCGCAGGTCTTCCACGTGCACGACCGGGGTCATGTCCGAACCTTCCGCAGTGCGCGGTCGAACACCAGGTTCAACCCGATCGACAAGGAGATGATCAGCAACGCCGGTACCACCACGGCCCACGGCTGCAGGAACAAGCCACCGCGGTTGCGGTCCACCATCACGGCCCAGTCCGCCGCGTCGGGCGCCACGCCGACGCCGAGAAAACTGGCCGACGCCACCAGATACAGCGCGGAGGTGAGCCGGACGCCCAGATCGGCGGCGAGCGTGCGCAGCATCGACCGTCCGGTGTAGACGATCGACGTCTGCCACCACGACTCGCCCTGCATGCGCATCGCCTCCAACGCCGGCCGTGCGGCGATCTCCAGTGCCGTGGCGCGGGAGAGGCGGGCGACGTCCGGGAAGTTGACGAGCGTGACGATGCCGATGAGAACGACCAGGCCTTGCCCGGTGATGGCGGCCACGAGAATGAGCACCAGCAGTGACGGCACCGCCAGCAGCACGTCGAGAGGCCTCATCAGCACCTCGTCGACCAGCCGCAGCCGGGCGGTGGCCGCGACCACGCCGTAGGGCACCCCGACCAGGTAGGACAGGACGGTGGCGAGCAACGCCACCAGCACGACCGTCTGGCCACCGGCGAGCACCTGGTGCCAGGTGTCGCGTCCCACGAAGTCCGTGCCCAGCAGACCCAGCGGCATGAAAGGTGCGCTGCGGGTCAGGTCCTCCGGCACGAACAGCGGTCCCAGCAGCGCCAACGCCAGCGGCACCACGATCAGCAGTCCGCCGATGCCCGCCCGCTTCACGCGACCACCTCGGCGCGCGGGGCCAGGCGGAAGCCCACCAGGTCGGCCACCAGGTTGACGGCCACCGTGGTGACCGCGAAGACCACCGCCAGGCCCTGCACGACGGGCAGATCGCGTGCGGCCACGGCGTCCACCAGGACGGTCCCGAGGCCGGGGATCACGAACACGGCCTCGACGACGATCACGCCGCCCAGCAACCAGTCCGTGGTGCGCGCGACCTGTTGCACAGCCGGGGAAAGAGCGTTCGGCAGGGCGTGGCGGAACCGGATCCTCGTCTCGGCGATCCCCAGGCGACGGGCGTGGCGCACGTAGTCCGATGCCAGCGCGTCGACCATGCCCGCGCGCACCAGGCGGCTGATCGAACAGATGGGCCGTGCCAGCAGCACCACCAGTGGCAGCACCAGCACAGCGGGCTCGGCGAGCACGTCCGAGCCGACCGCGGTCGGCGGCAGCCATCCCAGCTGCACGCCGAACACCGCGATCAGCACCACGGCGAGCGCGAACTCGGGAATCGAGTGCAGCGCCACGCTGACCGACGTCAGCGCCCGGTCCAGCAGACTGCCCTCGCGCAGCGCGGCCAGCACACCGACCAGCACCGAGATCGGCAGCAGCAGCACCAGGGTCAGCACCGCCAGCACGACGGTCGGGCCGATCCCGGCGGACAGGAACTGGGCGACCGGTCGTCCCGAGGCCAGGGACTCACCGAAGTCCAGCCGCGGCAACCCGGTCAGCCACTCGGCGAACCGCTCGGGTGCGGGCCGGTCCAGGCCCATGGCCGCGCGGATCTGGGCGATCCGCGCGGGGTCGGGGTTGTCACCGGCCAGTGCCACCGCCGCGTCTCCCGGCAGAGCCTCGACCAGGAAGAACACGAGGGTGACCACGGCCAGCACCTGCATCAGCCCGAGCGCGACCCGGCGGGCCGCGTAGGACGCGAGACTCACCCCAGCCACACCTTGTCGAACCGGGCCCAGTCGAGCGTGTTGGCCGGCGCGGTGGAGATCCCGCCGACGTTCGGCTTGGCGCCCACGATCCAGTCCGCGAAGCCCCACATCAGGTAGCCGCCCTCGGTGTGCAGCACGCGCTGCATCTCCTGGTAGGCCTGGGTGCGCGCGGACTGGTCCGAAGTGGACACGGCCTTCTCGTACAGCGCGTCGAACTCCGGCCGGGCCCACTTGGTCACGTTGGTGCCCGAACCGCTGAGCAGGCGCTGCGCGATGTGGGTCTCGATGGGCATGGCACCGGAGCGGAAGCTCGACAGCGAGCCGTTCTTGAGCGTGTCGGCCCAGTAGCTGTCCTTGTTGCCCTGCACGACCTCGATCGTCAGGCCGGATCCCTTGGCCTGGTCGGCGAACACGGTGGCGGCCTCGACCATGCCGGCCGCGGCGGTGGACGTGTCGAGCTTGACGACCAGGCCCTCGGCGCCCGCCTTGCGGATGAGGAACTTCGCCTTGTCCAGGTCGCGTTCCCGCTGCGGGAGGTCGGCGTAGTGCTGGTAGCCCTTGCCGAACAGGTCGTTGCCGACCTGGCCGCTGCCCGCGAGGACCGACTCCACCAGCTGTGGCCGGTCGGCGAGCAGGAACAGCGCCTCCCGCAGGTCGCGGTTGTCGAACGGCGCCCGGTCCACCTTCATGGCGAACGCCTGGACGGCGCTGTTGGGGGCGCGGTGGATCGTCATCCGGTCGCCGGAGGCGTGGCTGCGCGCGGTGGTCGGGGTCAGGTCGTGCGCGTACTCGACCTGCCCGCCCAGCAGGGCGTTGGTGCGCGCCGACTCCTCGTTGGCGATCACGAACTCCAGCTCGTCCAGCAGCGGCGCGCCCTCCCAGTACTCGGGGTTGCGCTTGAGCAGCACGGACCTGCCCGGCTCGAACGACACGAAGCTGAACGCTCCCGACCCGACCGGCAAGGTGTAGTCCTCGGCACCCTCGGGAACGATGTAGGCGCCGAACGCCGCGAGGGCGTTGGGGAACTCGGCGAAGGGCCGCTTCAGCGCGAACTCCACGGTGCGGTCGTCCACGGCGCGGCTGTTCGGCAGGTCGATCAGCGCGAGGCTCGACTTGGCGCGGAACGCGCGGTTCGGGTCGAGGATGCGCGCGTAGCTGGCGAGCACGTCCTGGGCGCGCACCGGTCTGCCGTCGTGGAACACCGCCTTGCGCAAGGTGATCCGCCAGCGGGTCAGGTCGGCGTTCGGCTCCCACTTCTCCGCCAGGCGCGGCTGCGGCGACACGTCGCCGCCGAGGTCCGCGAGCTTGTCGAACATCGCCTTCGACCGCGCGGCTTCGACGAACAGGTTGGCCAGGTGCGGGTCGAGGACCTCCTTGGCGCCACCACCGGCGAACGCGGCGCGGAGCCTGCCGCCGGTGCGCGGCGTGGAGGAGGCCGATGTCGCACCGCTGCCGCACCCGGCGAGGGTGACGACCGCCAGACCGGAGGTGAGGCCGAGGAAACCGCGGCGGTTCAGGGACATGCTGGTTCCTTTCACTGGCACCCGCTTCGGCGGAGGCGGGCCACGACGTGGAGGCGGTCGCCGGACAGCGCGCCGCTCAGCGGGGCGTCGGCGGTCCAGGGCTGGTCGGTGCGGGGGCCGGGGGTGTCGAACAGGGCGACGACGTCGAACCCGGCGAGGTCGAGCAGGTGGCGCAGTTCCTGGGGGAACAGCAGCCGCCAGGCCGACCGCTGCACGAGCGGTTCGGCACGCCCGGCCCATTCCCACGCGCGCCGGCGGCGCAGCAACTGGGCGGCGTGGTCGATCCACAGCTCGGTGTGCGACGTGTACTCGGTGCCGCGCCACGTCACCGAGCGAGTGCGCACACCGTCGAGGAGTTCGGTGTTGCCGAGGAAGAACGCGCCGTTGCGCATCTCCGCGACGAACAGACCGCCGGGCGACAGGTGTGCCCGGCAGCGGCTCAGGAAGGCGTCGAGGTCGGAGTTGGTGTGGCAGTACAGCATCGCGCTGTCCAGACAGGTGACGACGTCGAAACGACGGCCCAGGTCGAAGGAGCGCATGTCGCCCAACACCACGTCGACGGCCGGGTGGTGCTCGCGCACGTACGCGAGCATGTTCTCCGAACTGTCCACTCCGGAGACTCGATAACCGTTGCGGGACAACCAGCCCGCGTCGCGCCCGGTGCCGCACCCGATGTCGAGCAGGTCCCGTCCGCCGCCGAACCGGGTCACCACGTCGTGCACGAACCGGGCCGCGACGTGCCCGGGATCGGGGAACTGGTGCTCGTACAGCTCGGGGTTGTCGGTGAGCAGGTTCATCGGGCGACCTCCGGCTGTCGTGGCGTGAGCGCGCCGCGGCGGTGCAGCCACGCGACCCCCACGGCGCTGATGAGTCCGATCACCACGCACAGCAGGGACGCGAGCCGGTCGCCGAAACCGATGACCCATCCGATCGCGGTGTTGCCCAGGGCGGCGGCCAGCCCGGACCCGAGGTAGAACACGCCGAACTGGGTGCCTGCCAGGCTTTCCGGGCCGAAGGAGGGGATCAGGTCGTAGACGAGCGGGTTCGCGATCATCACACCGACGGCCAGCGCGAGAGTGGCCACGAGCACCGGTACGAGCCCGGACCACAGCGCCGGCGCGGCGAAGCCCGCGCCCATGACGGCGAGGCCCGTCGCGATCGCCGGCCCTCGCGCCCGGTTCGACAGCAGGCGGGTGATGCGCACCTGGAACAGCAGCGTGGCGACCGTGGACACGATGAACAGCGCGGCGACGACGCCCGCCGATCCGGTGGCCTCCTGCGCCTGGATCGGCAACAGCAGGTAGAGCTGGTTCTGCAGCACGAACATCGCGCTCAGCACGCAGGTGAACGCCACGAACCGGCGGTTCGCCAGGCACTCGCGCCAGTCGCCGAGCACCGACCCGCCCCGGCGGGTGGCAGGCCTTGCGGGCAGCACGACGGCCTGGGCGATCGTCAGCACCGCGAAGATCCCGGCCGCCACCACCGCGGCGATCCGGAAGTCCCACAGCAGCAGCACGCTGCCGAGCACCGGCCCGAACAACGCGCCCGCCTGGGCGTAGACGTTGAACCGGGCGAAGGCCTCGGTCCGCGCCTCGCCCGCCTCCAGCGCGATGTACGCCCGCACCGCCGGGTTGAACAGCGCACCCGCGAGCCCGCTGAGCACCGACGCGGCCAGCACCACCGCGAGCGAGTCGCCGATCGCGAACAGCCCGAACCCCACCGCGCGCAGCGCACAACCGGCGAGGATGACGGTCCGCGGTCCCAGCCGGTCCGACGCGGTGCCGCCCACCAGGAACAGGCCCTGCTGGCTCAACGTCCGCACGCCGAGCACCACGCCGATCACCGCGGCGGACATGCCCAGGCCGCCCAGGTGCACGGCGAGGTAGGGGATGAGCAGGTAGAAACCGGTGTTCACGGCGAACTGGTTGACCAGCAGCAACCGCACCGGCAGCGCGAACCGGCTCATCGCCGCACCACGCCCAGGCCCGGCGCCCCGGCCAGCCGAAGGGTGCCGTCCTCGCCACCGATTCCCGACCACGGGTCGTGGGCCAGCAGCAGGTGCCCGTCGAGGTCGACCCACCGGGCGTGCCCGGCGAGGTGCACCGCGGGCGCGATGCCGAGCGAACTGGCCACCAGGCAGCCGAGCATCACGTCCAGTCCGCCTTCACGGGCGGCCGAGACGATCTCCAGCGCCGGACGCAGGCCGCCGCACTTGGCGAGCTTGACGTTGACGCCGTCCACCGCACCCGCCAGCTTGCGCACGTCGGCGACCGTGGCGGCGTCCTCGTCGGCGACCAGCGGTGCCGGGCACCGTTCGCGGACCCAGGCCAGCGCGTCCGGGTCGCCGGGCGGGATCGGCTGTTCCACCGCGTCGAGCACGACCCCGGCTGCGGTGATCCGCTCCACGAGACGAACCGTCTCGTCTCGGCTCCACCCGCCGTTGGGGTCGAGCACCAGCCGGGCGTCCGGCGCGGCGGCCCGGACCGCGGCCACCGTGGCGACGTCCCGTTCCGGATCGGCCCCGGCCTTGACCTTGAGCACGGAGAACCCGCGCCCCGCCAGCGCGGACGCCCTGGCAGCGGCGTCGTCCGGTGTGGTGATGCCGATCGTGTAGGCGGTCGGGACGTCGTGCCAGTGGGGGACGCCGGCGAGCGCGTGCACCGGCACGGCACCGCGCAGGCCGAGCAGGTCGTGCAAGGCCGCGTCGACCGCCGCCCGCACACCCTCCGGAATCGCGTTGCCGGCGTGCAGGGCGTCGAGCGCGGTCTCCGGCGAGTCCGCGTCGGCGAGGACGGGTCGCAGCCGGCCCAGCAGTGACGTGATCGCCTCCACGTCGAGCCGGTAGTAGACGCTGGTCACCACTTCGCCGTGGCCTTGCAGACCGTCGTGCGTCACGACGACCCGCACGGCGTCCCGGCGGGACATGACCGACCTGGAGATGCGCAGCGGCGTGTCCAGGTCGAGGCCGTAGACCTCCCAGTCGATGTTCACGCGAGCACCGCCGCCCGTGGTGCGACGACCGAGCGGGACCGCGTCCAGCCCGTCGCCTCGACGTGGTGCGGGTCGCCGATCTCCACCGGCCGGTCGGCGGCGGGGCCGAGCAGGTCGCGGGCGTGGCAGAAGTCGTCGTCGAAGATCGTGCCGAGGTAGCGGTGCGGGCCGTCGGGGAAGACGGTCGCGACCACCGCGCCGGGCTCGATCCTGGCGGCCCAGGCGGCGACCAGCGCGACGGCGCCGCTGCTCCAGCCGCCGGTGACGAACGCGTCCCTGGCGAGCCTGCGGCAGGCGTCCACCACCTCGACCGGGCCGAGCCAGTGGACCTCGTCGAACTCGGCGTAGGCGACGTTGCGGGGGTGGATGCTGCTGCCCAGGCCGCGCATCACCCTGGGCCGCGCGGGCTGGCCGAAGATCGTGGAGCCGACGGCGTCCACACCGATCAGCCGCACGCCGGGCCAGTAGCGGCGCAGTTCGCGGACGACGCCCGCGCTGTGCCCGCCGGTGCCCACGCTGCACACCAGCACGTCGACGGGGTCGAGTTGCTCCACCAGTTCCCTGGCCAGCTCCGCGTACCCGCCGGGGTTGTCGGGGTTGTTGTACTGGTCGGGCCAGTAGACGTCGGGGTACTCGCGCAGCACGGCTTGGAGCCGGTCCAATCGCGCCTGCTGCCATCCACCGACCGGGTGTGGCCGGTCGACCACCTCCAGCCGGGCCCCGTGCGCGCGCAGCAGGGCGCGCATCGACGGCTCCAATTCGCTGTCCACGACCAGGACCACCGGGTGGCCGAAGGCCTGGCAGGCGAACGCGAGGCCGAGACCCAGCGTGCCGCTGGTCGACTCCACGACCACCGCGCCGGGGCGCAGCTCACCGCGTTCGCGTGCGGCACGCAGCATCGACACGGCACCGCGTGCTTTCATGCCGCCGGCGCTCAGACACTCGAGCTTGGCCCAGAAGCCGCCGTGCCGGTGCGGCAGCGGGGTGTCGATGCGGGCGACCGGGCTCCGTCCGAGAAGGTCGAGCAGGTGCCGGTTCTGGCGGGGGACCGTCACGACGGGCGCTCCGTGTAGTGGTGGATCGTGGTGGGGCCGCCGTCGAGCCAGAAGAACGGGTACGGCTCGGCTGACACGGCGCGCACTCCGGCTCCGATGAACCACGGGAGGATCGCGCTGGCCGTCTGCGCGAACAGCGTCACCGGCTTGCCCGCGCCGGCTGCGCGGCGCAGCAGCGGTTCGAACGTGCCGTTGCCGACCGTCATCCCCGAGGCCAGCACGAGATCGCACCCGTCGAGCGCGCTCTCGGCGTCCGTGGCGATCGGCTCGTCCCACTCGGTGTGGCCGCCCTTGAGATCGCACGGCACGTACGTCGCGCCTCGCTCTCGCAGGTGGTGCAGCAGCGAGTTGACCACTCCGACCACCAGAACCCGGTCACCCGGCGCGGGGTCCAGCAGGTCCACGACGGCCTCCGCCCGTGCCATGGACTTGGCCAGGGAACTGCCGGGGCCGATGGTGAGCGACTTCGTGGCGGACAGGTGGTGCGGGCGGACGTGCGCCAGGTACGCGTCCAGCGCGGCGGTGCGGATGGCCGGGTTCGGGTGGCCGAGCAGGTCGAGGACCGTCGCCCCGACGCAGGCGTGCACGTCGTCGTCGGCGATGTCCTCCACCGCGCAGGAACCGATCGCCTCCTCCACGCGGAGGCTGACCACGGTGTTGCGGTACGACTGCCCGCGCGTGGCGTGCCGGGCGCCCTGTCTGGTGGTGAACCCGACGGACACGGTGCACGTCGCCGGGCCGGCGCCCAGCCCGCCGCCCCGGACGAGCTCGACGAGGTCGGTGAGCGTCACGCGGGCACCTCGGCGTAGTCGACCGACAGACCGCCGACGAGCTGCTCGGCCCGCGCACGCGCGCCGAGGCCGGCCGGATCGGTCACCACGACGTGGCCGAGGTAGCTGTTGTTGCTGGTCGGGTCGCCCGCCCGGTGGCCGGGCTGCTTGATCGACCAGTCCACCACGTCGGGCGCGGTGCCGAGCGCCTCGGCACCGCGGACAGCAGCGACCAGCCCGGAACGTCGAGGCAGGACGAAGGAGATCGCGGCGCTGCGCACGCCGGTGTCCGCCGGGTTCAGGTCCGGTCGTTCGCCCACGGCCAGCTGCGCGTACGCGGCGGGCAGGTCGATGCCGGTGACGCGACGGACCAGCTCGGTGATCTGGTTGCCGGCCGGGCGCGGGTTGACCTCGACGAGCTTCGGGCCGTCGGTGGTCAGCTTGACCTCGGTGTGCGCGACACAGCGGTCCAGGCCCAGCGCCTCGATGGCGGCGACGGCGACGGCCTCGGCCCCGGTGGTGGGCAGGTCGGCGGGGAACATGTGTCCGCTCTCCACGAACCACGGGTCGCCCGCGATGCTCTTGTCGGTGACGCCGACGACGTGCGTGGCACCGTCCACCGTGACGGTCTCCACGCTGACCTCGGGCCCGGTCAGCAGCTCCTCCACCAGCACGGTCCGGACCCTCGGCTGGTTGCGGGCGTTGACCGGGAACGCCTCCATCGCGGCGAACGCCTCGCGCAGCTCCGGCTCGTCGGCCACCTTGCGCACGTGCATCCCGGCGCACAGGTCGACCGGCTTGACCACCAGCGGATAACCCAGCTCCGCGGCGGCCTTGGCGAGCGCGGGCCAGTCGTCGGCGAGGGCGAAGCGCGGACCGGGTACATCCGCCTCGAGCAGGGCGGTGCGGGTGAGGTCCTTGCGGCAGGCGCGTTCGACGGCGAGTGGGTCGGGGCCGGGCAGGCCGAGGTGCGCGGCGACCCGTGCGACGGTCGGGAGGTAGTAGTCGCAGGACGAGATCACGCCGTCGAAGCGCAGGACCTCGTGCAGCCGTTCGACGTGGTCGAGCAGGGCGGGCACGTCGTTGGTCTCCGCCGTCAGCACGTTCTCCGCGGCCAGCAACGGGTGCGGGTGTGAGGGGGCCGCGCGCAGGTAGTGGTGCAGATCGCGGGTCAGGAACGTGAAGCGATGCCCTGACTCGTTGACCGCCCTGGGCAGCAACGAGCTCATGGCACCGACCCAGCTCTCGATCATCAACAGGTGACCCACCAGTCCTCCTCCTCGGTCGCGAGCCGTGCGGCCGAACCTGGAGAACATGGTAATCATTATCGATGTCGTTTCGACACCGCCCTACGGGGAAGGTAGGACGGCGGTGCACTTGGGCCGGTGGGTGCGACCGGCTGGACTGACGTCGTGACAGCTCGTCGGACGACTGCGACCGCATCCCTCTGGGCACGACGAGGACCGTCCCCACAGGATTGGAACGAGGAGTTCATGGATGAGGACCGGCAGAGTGAGATCCGCGGCGCGTTCGACGCCGCGGCGGCCGATTTCGCCGCTCTGGGGCGGTATCTGTGGGAGTCGATCGGCGCGGCGGCGGTCGCGGTCGCCGCTCCGGGACCGGGTGAGCGCGTTCTCGCCGCGTGCTGCGGCACTGGCGCCTCGGCGATGCCGTCCGCCCGGCTCGTCGGCCACGACGGTCTCGTCGACGCCGTCGACACGTCCGGTCCCATGATCGACCAGCTGCGGCGGCTGGCGGCCGATCTGCCGCAGCTGCGCGCACACCGGGCGGACGTCACCACGTGGGCCGCGAAGGGCTACGACGTGGTGCAGTCGGCCCTGGGCATCTTCTTCTTCCCGGACATGACGGCCGGAACCGACCACCTGATCAGCCGGGCGCGTCCCGGTGGCCGCGCGGTGTTCACCATCTGGCGCGGTGAGTCCATGGCCGCGGCCGGCCGGCACCTCGGCCGCGCCATCGCCGAGGCCACGAACACGCCACCGCCCGCGCCACGCCCGCCGCATCTCGTCGACCAGGTCAACCAGGCCGGCAGCTATGCGGACTGGCTGACCGAACGCGGCCTCGTCGACGTCGACGTGACCGAGCTCGACGCCACCACCCTGATCGGCAGTGGGCGCCGCGCCACGTGACGTGCAACTCGTGAGCTAGATGCAAATGATTGTCATGAGCTAGCGTCGCCGGTGTTAACGCTCTCATGACGACAGGAAGCTCACATGCACCTCCGCGCGCCGCTGGCCGCCGTCGGACTGTCCGCCGTCTCGGTCCTCCTCGCCGGGTGCTTCGCCGCCGGGGCCGGGCAGACGGCCGGGCCGTCCGGAGAGCACCGGATCAAGCTGGCCATGATGCAGCCACCGCGGTCCGGGCTGTCGCCGTTCAGCGACGACGCGTTCAAGCTGTCCCGCTGGTCCACCGCGGAGACGCTGGTGACGCTGGACGGCAACGGTGACGCCCGTCCGGGGCTCGCCACCGAGTGGCGGCGCACCTCGGACACCGCCTGGGAGTTCACCGTCCGGCCAGGGGTGAGTTTCCACGACGGCACCGTCCTGACGGCCGCGGTCGCCGTGAACACCCTCACCAAGTCGACGAAGGCGGTGCCGAAGCCGCGCATCCTCGACGGCGTCGCGCTGACCGCGGCCGTACAGGGTGACAAACTCGTCGTCACGACGGGTACGCCGGATCCGTTGCTGCCGCAGCGTTTGTCGTCACCTCAACTGTCCATTCTGGCCGAGAGCGCGTACGCGGCGGACGGCAAGGTCACCCCGGTGGGCACCGGCAGCGGGCCGTTCCGGCTCGTGCAGGTGAACGGCACCGCCAGCGCCACCCTCGACCGTTACGACGGCTACTGGGGTGACAAGGCGAAGGCCGCGGGCATCGACGTGTCGTTCGTGCCGGACGGCACTGCGCGCGCGGCGGCGATCCGCAGCGGTGAGGCGCACATCGCCGAGGCGGTCCCGGTGTCGCAGGCCGCGCTGCTCGACGCGCAGACCATCAGCGAGGTGCCGATGCCGCGCACCAACACGCTGTACCTCAACACGAAGTCCGGACCGTTCGCGGATCCCGCGCTGCGTGCCGCGGTCCGGGAGACGATCGACCGCGGCCAGATCGTCAGCACCGTCTACGAGAACCGCGCCGACGTCGCCAAGGGACTGCTCGGGCCGGCACTGCCGTGGACGGTCCAGGCCAGGAAGGAGCTGACCGGCCGCCTCACCGCCGGCCGCGCGAACGGCGCCACGATCACGTTGGCGACCTTCACCGACCGCGCCGAACTGCCCGAGGTCGCCTCTCTTGTGCAGCAACAGCTCCAGGACGCCGGGTTCAAGGTGAACCAGGTCGTGCGCGAATACGCCCACATCGAGCAGGACATGCTGGCCGGCAAGTTCGACGCGTTCATCCTCTCCAGGGCGACCGTGCTCGACTCCGGTGACCCCGTCGCCTACCTGAAGTCGGACTTCACCTGCGGCGGTTCGTTCAACATCGCGCGGCTGTGCGACGAGAACGTCGAGCAGGCCGTGCGCAAGGCCGAGGGCGCCGAAGCCGGCGACCAGCGTCGTGCGGCGATCCTCGAAGCCGAGGCGGCCGTGCTGCGGACCGACGCCGCCATCCCGATGCTCCACGAGCGCGTGATCCAGGGCGACGCCACGTCGGTCGCCGACTCGGTGAAGGACCCGCGGGAACGCGCGCTCATCACCTCCGCCACGCACGTGAAGTGAGGACGGAGTCGTTGCGGGTCCTGGCTTCCCGATGCGGTGCGCTCGCGCTGATCACCGCCGTGGTGGGGCTCCTGCCCTGGCTGTCCGGGCGTGATCCGGCGCTGTCGGTCCTGCGGGCGCTGTCGGCGGAGCAGGAGCCGACGCGGGAGGCCCTGGACGCGGTCCGCCGGCAGCTCGGTCTCGACGCCGGTCCTGTCACCATGCTCGCGCGCTGGGTGTCCGGGCTGGTGCGGGGAGACCTCGGCCGTTCGTGGATCAACGGCGCCGAGGTGCTGCCGAGCGTCCTGTCCGGTCTCGGAGTCTCGTTGACGCTGATGAGCGCGGCGCTGGTGGTGGTGCTCGTGGTGTCCGCGGCCCTGTGCCTGCCGACCCTGCTGCGAGGTGCCCGTGGAGATGCGGCCGCGACGACCGGAGGTGCGGGCGCCGCACTGGCCGCGCTGCCGGAGTTCCTGCTCGCCGCGGTGCTGCTGGTGACCCTGTCGGTGTGGCTGGGCTGGTTTCCCCCGTACGGCTGGGACGGTCCACTTCACCTCGTGCTGCCTGCTCTTGCCCTCGGCATCCCTGGGGGCGCCGTGCTGGGCACGCTGCTCAACGACGCACTTCCGGCGGTCTTCCAGGAACCGTGGGTGGCGGTGTGGAAGTCGTGGGGGTGCAACCGCTCGGTCCTCGTCCGCGGAGTGCTCCAACGTGCTTTGCCGCCGTTGCTGCCTCAAGCAGGCCTGGCGGTGGTCGGCCTGACCGGCGGTGCCGTGGCGGTGGAGGCGGTCTTCGCGGTGCCCGGCATCGGGCGCGCGGCGCTGGGGGCGGCCCGAGCGCAGGACGTGCCGATGCTGCAGGGAAGTGTGCTTGCGCTGCTTCTGCTGGGCCTGCTGGCCGGCGCGGTCGTCGGTGTGGTCCGGCGGCGCATGCTGGGTCCCGCGCTGAGGGATGCCGCGCTGTCGTTGCCCCCGCATTCGCGGTGGGTGCCGAACAGGCTGCACGTCGCCATTCCTCTCGGGGCCGCCGTGCTGATGGCGGTGGTGATCGGTTGGGGTCTGCTGCGGGATCCTCTGCGGATCGACGCCGTGGCCAGGCTGGCGTCGCCGACCTGGGCACATCCGCTGGGCACGGACGGACTCGGACGCGACGTCCTGGCGCGGGTCGCACACGGCGCACCGGCGACGATCGGCGTGGCCGCCGCGGTCTGCGCCTGCTCGTACGTGGTCGCCCTGGCCATCGGCTTCCTGCCGAACGTCGCCCGC
Organism: Lentzea kristufekii; assembly: GCF_033949925.1. Taxonomy (NCBI): domain Bacteria; kingdom Bacillati; phylum Actinomycetota; class Actinomycetes; order Pseudonocardiales; family Pseudonocardiaceae; genus Lentzea; species Lentzea kristufekii. Next base: position 158,866 of record NZ_JAXAVV010000006.1, on the reverse strand, counting down.
GGTCTGGCGGAGGCGTCGAACGCGGTGCCGCCCGTGATCGCGGGCATCCTCGTGGCCGCGGTGCTGGGCCCCGGCACGTTCGGCGCCTCGCTGGCCGTCGCACTGGTCTCGTGGCCCGCCCTGGCCGCACACGCCGCCGCCCTGGTGGAACAGACGCGCGCGGCCACCTACGTGAAGGCCCATCGAGCGCTGGGCGCGTCACCGTCCCGGATCGAGCTCCGCCACGTGCTCCCGGCCGTCGCCGGACCCGTCGCCCGCAACGCCGTCCTGCGGCTGCCCGGCATCGCACTGGCGTTGGCCTCACTGGGTTTCCTCGGCCTCGGAGCCCAGCCGCCCGCTCCGGAGTGGGGCCTCATGCTCGCGGAGTCGCTGCCTTACATCGAACGGGCGCCGTTGGCGGCGCTGAGCCCCGCGGTGATGTTGCTGCTCGTCGCCGTCGTCGCGATGTCGTTGTCCGCTCTGGCTTCCGCCCGAGCACACGATCCCCGGCGCCGTCAACCGGTTGATCGACCCACATCGTCCGGCGCGGGGCGCTGATAGTTTGGGGCCAGCTCAGCCGGACCAGTGGCTCGAACAGGAGGAACAAGTCCTTTGTGGAAGTTCAGAACGGCTGTACTCGCTCTCGGCGTCACGGCCGCGGTAGTCGGGGGCGCCCCGGCCGCCCAGGCCGCGGACACCTGGCAGGCCTTCGACAAGAACTGCGTGACCGTCATCGGCTTCGGCGGCGCGATCGCCGGTTCGGTCTGCGCGCAGGTGCAGAAGCGCGTCACCGACACCGGTTCGATCAACGGTTACCGCGCCAGGGTCATCGTCACCCCCGCCGAGGGTCACTCGTTGAAGCCGACCACCCACACCTGGAGCTCGGACGGCGCCACGAACCAGATCTGCACGGGCGGCTGCGCCCCGCAGACCTCCGAGTGGACCTCGGCTTGGACTCCGGTCAAGGCCACCGCCGGGTCCTACACCGCCAGGGGCGAGATCTCCGGTGACTACATCTTCTCCGTCTCCGCCTCCTGGAGCAACTGGACGCGGATCGTCGCGAAGTGCGTCGACGACGCCGCCGGCAAGCTCTGCGTCTACCGGCATGAACGTGCCTACCGGGACGTCTACCAGGAGCGTGCCAAGCTGACGGTCACGCCGTCCGCCGGAAACTGGGTGGAGCCGCGGTGGGTGCGGGTCGGCATCGTCTCGGACGGCACCGACGACCACAAGACCCGCGACCTCTGCGACCCGTCCTGCACCCGGCGCACCGCCCCCTGGTCCGTCACCGTGAGCCAGACCGCCGGCAACATCGGCAGCAACTACCAGCGCTACGCGTCCGCCCAGGTCGCCCTGCCCTCCGGCGAGGTCAGAGTGATCAAGGCATCGCTGTCCAACTGACCTCGTCACGGTTCCGGCGTCAGTCCGGCGGGCCGGTCCACCGGGGCACTCCCGGCAGGTCGAGGCCGAACTGGTCGAGTACCCGCGCGACGATGTGCGTGATGATCTCGTCGATCGAGGCCGGCCGGGTGTAGAACGCGGGCACGGGCGGCGCGATCACGGCGCCCATCCTGGTCAGCGCCAGCATGTTCTCCAGGTGGATCTCGGAGAGCGGCAGCTCGCGTGGCACCAGCACGAGCTTGCGGCGTTCCTTCAGGGTCACGTCGGCGGCGCGCGGGATCAGCCCGTCGCCATAGCCCGTGCGCACCGCCGCGAGCGTCTTCATGCTGCACGGCACGACGATCATGCCGTCGGTGCGGAACGAGCCACTCGCGATCGCCGCGGACGCGTCGCCGGGGCCGTACGAGACCGAGGCGAGCGCGCGGACGTCAGCGGCCGTGAAGTCGGTCTCCATCTCCAGCGTCGCGCGGCCCCAGCGGCTGAGCACCAGGTGGCTCTCGACCTCCAGTTCCCGCAACGCTTCCAGCAACCGCACCCCGATGATCGTGCCGGTCGCGCCGGTGATTCCGACGACGAGTCTCAACGGAAGCTCCGGCAGGTCGTGGTGAACAGCTCGAACGGGGTGGTGGCGTCGATGAACGTGCGGGTCGTGCCACCGCGTCCGCCGCGCCAGTCCGCGGCCTGCGACGGATCCATCGGCAACGCGCGGAAGCCGTCGAACGTCGTGCAGTCCGTGCCGAGGTTCGAGCGGGTCGTCACGGCCCACCACACGTCCTCGGGGTTGCGCAGGTTCACGTCGGGATCGGTGAACACGACCAGCTTGACGAACCGGTGCTGCTCGAAGATCCGCCGGGCGATGTGCGCGAGCCGTTCGTCCGAAGTGGACGACGTCTTGCGGATCGCGACGGCGAGCGTGAGCATGCCGCCGCCCGCCGGGGTGAAGTGCAGGTCGTCGATCAGCCGCCAGTCCTCGTCGGTGCCCGACAGCGCGACCGACAGCGCGCCGGCGAGACCGAGGATCACCGACTGCTCGCGGCCGGGCCCGATCACCGCCTGGTAGGCCGGGGCGCGCCGGGTGGTCACGGCGGTCACGGTGATCACCGGCAGACCGGCCCGCGACTCGCCGTCGTAGCCGAGGAACTCGGGCAGCGACACCGGTGGCGGCTCGTCGGCGAGCGTGCCGTCGAGGTAGCCCTCCAGCACGATCTCCGAGTCCGCGAGCACCCGCACCGGCTGGGTGACGCCGTCGGCGACCCTGATCGGGGCACCGGCCAGCGCGCCCGCCATCTCCAGTTTGGTCGCTTCGGCCGGGAGCACGGCACTCGACAACGCCGAGGCCACCAGCGCGGCCGGGGGAACACCGATGTTGATCGACACCGGCAGCCGTTCGGATCGCTGGTACAACGCCAGGAGCTGACGGCCGGGCACCATCCAGATGGCGATCCGGGAGTCGTCGAGCACGAGCATCCGGTGCACGGACAGCGCTTCGCCCGCGTGCACCAGGCCCATCGTCAGGAACGGTCCGGCGTCACGCGGCGTCGCGCGCAGCACCGGCAGTCTCTCCAGCGCCGAGACCTTCTGCTGACACGGAACCGAGGTCACGTGTTCCGGTGCGATCCGGCTGGACGTCAACTCGGCCACGGCGTCCACTGTGGACCGTTCGGGCAGGCCGGGCAACCACGAACGCACCCGGTCCTCGTCGCCGTACATGCCCAGCAGCACCGGAATGCGGTGGCCGGTGGCGGTGTACCGCACGGTGGGTTCGGCACGGCTCAGCGAGGTCGCGGGCACACCCGCGTACCGGGCCGCGAAGTCGGCGGCGATCCGGTCCGCCGGGAGCGCGACGTCGTGGGTCAGCACGGACTCACCCACCGCGTCACGCAGCGAAAGGGCCTTCATGCCGCCGCCCTGGCCTGCGAGAACCGGTCGAACCAGGCGCGCGGACTGCTCGCCCGCAACAGCCCCGTCCCGACCAGCAGAGCGGCGAACCCGGCGTCGACCAGCCGGGCGCCGGTCTCGGGGGTGTCGATGCCGCTCGCGCTGACCGCGCAGGGCGTGCCGGACGCGAGCACCGCGGGCAGCAGGCCGAGCCCCCGGCCGAGGTCGGCCGCGCCGCGTTCGCGGTCCTTGATGTCCTTGTTGTTCACTGCGATCACGCACTCCGAGGCGTCGGCCGGAAGCTCGTCGGCGCCGGTCACCTCGACGAACGGGGTCAGGCCGAGCGCCAGCGCCCGGTCGACCACCCTGGGGAGCGTGGTCGCCGGGAGCAACGCCGCGGTGAGCAGGACAGCGGACGCGCCGAGCTGCCTGGCCTGCTCCAGCTGCGCCCTCGAGGTGATGAAGTCCTTCTGCAGCAACGGCACGTCGACGAGCGAGGCCACCTCGCGCAGCAACTCGGCGTTGCCGCCGAACCACCGGCCGGTCACCACCGACACGCACGCCGCGCCCGCCTCGCGGTAGGCGCCGACGACCTCGGCCACCGAACGCCCGCCGAGCAGGTCCGTGCCGGCCGCGTCCCGCAGCTTCACCTCCGCGATCACCGGCACTCGCGCTCCGGTGATCGCGTCCACGAATGCGCTCATGATTCCTGTCCCGTGCTCACGCGGCCACTCGTTCCGTCCAGTTGCGCCGCAGCGCGGACACCTTCGCCGCGTCGAACGCCCCGAAGGCGTCGCGGGCACCGGTGTCCACGTCCACCCCGCGGAACAGCGGATGGGCGGCGACCGCGGCGAACGCACCCGCGTTGGCCGCGGTGATCCCGCCGGCCAGCAGGAACGGCACGTTCACCGCGTCCACCAGGTCCAGCACCGTCGCGGGCGGGAGCGACCGGGCGGTGCTGCCGATGCGCCCGTCCGCGCCGACCGCGTCGACGAGGAACGAGTCGACCCCGGCCCGTTCGTACGCCCGGATCAACGGCCGCTCCGGGCAGGACGACCCGCTCACGTGCAGCACCTTGATCACGTGCACGTCCAGCTGCTTCAACGCCCGCACGGTGCCCGGCGGCTGGTAGCCGTGCAGCTGCACGACCCGGATGCCGGACACCGCCAGCACGTCCCGCACGTCCGCGGCCAGTGTCACCAGCACCGGCGTGATCAGGTGTGCCGCCGCGGCGAGCGACGTGAGCCTGCCGACGGTGAGGTCGGCGTGGCCACCGGGAACCCCGTGCCACAGCCCCACCAGGTCGGCACCCGCCGCGGCGAGCAACCCGAGGTCCTCCGTGCTGGTCGCGCCGCAGACCTTCAGCTCAGGCATCGGCCAGCGCGGGCACGGTGGGCAGTGCGGCGAGCGCCGCGTCGAGCCCCGCCTGCGAGTACGCCTCGTCCCGCAGCGCTCCGGTCAGGTGCGCCTCGTAGGCGGACAGGTCGAAGTGGCCGTGTCCCGACAGCCCGAACAGGATCGCCTCGGAACGACCCTCCTCCTTGCAGCGCAACGCCTCCGCGATCGCGACCGAGATCGCGTGCGTCGACTCCGGCGCGGGCACGATGCCCTCGGTCCGCGCGAACTGGATGCCCGCGGCGAAGCACCTCGTCTGCTCGACCGCGACGGCCTCCAGCAGATCCGCCTCCAGAGCCGCGCTCACCAGCGGCGCCATGCCGTGGTAGCGCAGGCCTCCCGCGTGGAACGACGGCGGCACGAACGTGTGGCCCAGCGTGTGCATCTGCAGCAACGGGGTCAGGCCCGCGGTGTCACCGAAGTCGTAGGCGAGCTTGCCGCGCGTCAGCGTCGGGCACGCCGCGGGCTCGGCCGCCACCACCCGCACCGACTGGCCGCCCCTCAGCCGCTCACCGATGAACGGGAAGGTGAGGCCGCCGAGGTTGCTGCCGCCGCCCGCGCAGCCGATCACCACGTCGGGGTAGTCGTCGGCGAGCTTGAACTGCGCCAGCGCCTCCTGGCCGATCACGCTCTGGTGCAGCAGCACGTGGTTGAGCACGCTGCCGCCCGCGTAGTTCGTCTCGGGGTCGTTCATCGCGACCTCGAGCGCCTCGGAGGTGGCGATGCCGAGGCTGCCCGCGCAGTCCGGGTCGTCGGCGAGGATCTTCCGGCCGGCCTCGGTCTCGGTGCTCGGCGACGCCACGCACCGCGCGCCGTAGGTCTCCATCAGCAGCCGGCGGTAGGGCTTCTGGTGGAAGCTGACCTTGACCATGTAGACCTGCACCTGCAGGTCGAAGAGCGCGCCCGCCAGCGACAACGACGAGCCCCACTGACCCGCGCCGGTCTCGGTGGCGAGCTTGCGGATGCCCGCCTCGTGGTTGTAGAACGCCTGCGCGATCGCGGTGTTCGGCTTGTGGCTGCCCGCCGGGCTGCCGCCCTCGTACTTGTAGTAGATCCGCGCGGGCGTGTCCAAAGCGCGCTCCAGCCGGCGAGCGCGGAACAACGGCGCCGGCCGCCACTGCGCGTAGATCTGCCGCACCGGCTCCGGGATCTCGATCTCCCGCTCGCGGCTCAGCTCCTGCTCGGCCACCGTCGCCGGCATGATCGGGGTGAGGTCGTCGACGGTGATCGGCGCCCCGGTTCCCGGATGCAGCAACGGCGGCAGACCGGGCAGGTCGGCGGCCAGGTTGTACCAGGTGGTCGGGATGTCCTTCTCGTCGAGCAGGTACTTGATCTGGTCGGTCATCTCACGTCTCCAGTGTGTGCGTCGGCGAGCAGGGATCCCGCGGCGAACCGGTCGTCGGCCTCGAACAGCCGCGGGTGTGCGGTGCGCAGGCCGTCCAGCACGAGGTCGTGGGGCAGGTCGTCGAACTCGCCGTGCTCGTGCAGGAACTCCATGTGCTCACGGCCACGCGAGTCGAACGGGTGGTACAGGCTGTCGGCCGTGCCGTCGAAGTCCAGCGGCGTGATGCCGTAGAGCCGGCACAGCATCTTGTTGAACACAGGGGTGGCGCGTACCCACTTCTGTCCGTTGTAGACGGACGTGAGGCAGTGGAACCGGAACACGTCGCCGCCGACGAGCTCCCGCAGCCGTGGCGAGGCCAGGTGGTTGCGGACGTCGGTGAGCACGAGCCGGGCCGGTACGCCGATCGACCGCAGCGCGGCGGCGTACACGATCGACTTGTGGATGCACATGCCCGATCCGCCGCGCAGCACCGCGCTCGCGCGCAGGCCCTCGCGGGACAGGTCGGCCCCGTACACCTCGTACCGGATCTTGTCCCGGACCGCGTAGTAGAGGGCGACGGCCTGTGCCATCGGTGAATCGGCAGTGGACCCGGGAATGGCGGACACCGTGCGCGCCACGAAGGCCCGCACCTCGTCCGAGTCGTGATCGATGAACTCCACGGTGTTCCTACTTCAGGCCGAGCATCGCGGCGATGCGGTTGCGTTGGATCTCGGAGGTGCCCGAGTAGATCGTTCCGGCGACGGCGTTGCGGAGGTCCTTCTCCAGGCCGTACTCCGCCATGTAGCCGTTGCCGCCGAAGATCTGCACCGCGGCCATGGCGGACGCGACGTTCTGCTCGCTCGCGATGAGCTTCGTGATCGCCATGTCGGTGGTGACGCTCTCGCCACGGGTGACCTTGACCGCCGTGTCGTACAACCACTTCCTGGTCGTCTCGACGCCGATCTTCATGTCCGCGATGCGATGCGAGACGGCCTGGTACGAGCCGATCGGCGAGCCGAAGGCGGTGCGTTCGCCCGCGTAGCCGACGCACCGTTGCAGCCGGTGTTCCATCTCACCGAGGTTGATCACGAACGAGCACAGGATCTCCCACTTCATCACGAAGTCGAGCACCAGGAAGCCGCCGCCGGCACGACCGACCACGTTGGTCGCGGGGATCCGGCACTCGTCGAAGTACAGCTCGGCCAGTGGCGCCGTCCGCAGCCCCATCTTGGGAATCGGGTTGCCGACGGCGAACCCCGGCGTGCCGCGTTCGACGAGGAACGCGGTTGTGCCGAGCGGTCCGCCGTCGGGGTGCGTGCGGGCGTAGACCACGAAGAGATCGGCCACAGGCCCGTTGCTGACGAACGTCTTGCTGCCCGTCAGCACGAAGTCGTCGCCGTCGCGGACGGCCCGGGTGTTCATGGCGAGAGCGTCCGAGCCGCCGCCGGGTTCGGTGATCGCGTGGGCGCCGATCCTGGTCCCGTCGCAGACCGCGGGCAGGTAGCGGTCCTTGAGCGACGCAGAACCGAAGCGCTGCAACGGGATGCCGGTGCTGACCATGTGAGTGGAGACGGCGAAGTTGAGTCCGCCGTCCCGGCAGCCGTGCCCGAGCGCCTCCAGCAGGTACATGGTGGTGAGCAGGTCCTGCCCGAGCCCACCCCACTGCTCGCCGAAGGGCAGCCGCAGAATGCCGCATTCCCGCACGAGGTCCCACTTCTCGTGCGAGAAGCCGCCTTCGGCGTCCCGCTCGACGTGGTTCTCGCTGAGCCTCGCGGACCACGCCGTGAGGCCGGCCCGCAGCGCGAGCTGGTCGGAGTTCCAGTTGATCACGAACCCGCTCCGGTCAGTAGTGGGAGAACTCGGCGGAGTCGAGGCTGTGCCGCTCGTTCCCGCGCAACGCGGGGGAGAAGACGCACACCAGCCTGAGATCCGTGTCCGGTGCGGCGACGAGGAAGTGCGGGTCGTTGTGGTCGAGCGCGTAGAGCGTGCCCGGCTCGATCGGATGCGCGACCCCGTCGAGGTCGATGACCTCGCCCCGTCCCTCGATGCAGTAGCAGGCTTCCAGGTGGTTGCGGTACTCCAGGCGGGACTTCGTGCCGGCGCGGACGATCGTGTCCGTCACGGTGTAGCCCATGTTGTCGGAGTTCAGCAGGAACCGCCTGCTCAGCCCGTTGCCCCAATCCACCGACGGGACGTCGTCGATCTTTCGGATGATCATTTCCGCTCCTTGTCTTCAGTGCTTCCGCTGGTGGTGGGCGTCAGGGGGAGTGCGAGTGCTCGGACGAAGCCCGCGAGGTTCTCGACGGGATCGCCGGTCTCGACCTGTTCGACGGTCGCGCTGCCGATCACGACGGCGTCGGCGCCCGCGGTGTGCAGGGCGAGGACGTCGGCACGCGTGCGGGCGCCGAACCCGACCGCGATCGGCGCGGACGTCTCGGTCCGCAGCCGGCTGATCGGGTCGGCGAGCGCGGCGAAACCGCCGGGCGGGCGTGCGCCGCTGCGGCCGTAGTGCGCGACCAGGTAGAGATAGGCCGACGCGTGCGCGGCGGAGTGCCGCCGCGTGTCGTCGGGGGAGTTCGGGTAGCAGGTGGTGACCAGCGGCAGCCCGCGATGGGCGGCGGCCGAGTGGTAGTCCTCGCGCAGCCGGGGCGGGAGGCCGTGCAACAACAGGGCGTCCGCCGCCGAGTCCGCGATCCTGGCGACGAAGTCGGCGATGGGCGCGGGCTTGACGGTGTGGCTCCAGTCGGCCAGCAACGCGATCTTGGTGTGTCGCAGGCCGGGCACCACGTCGGAGAGGAAGTCGAGCACCGCGGGCAGATCCACGCCCCTGGCGAGGGCGCGATCCGCGGATCGGCGCACCGTCGGGCCGTCGGTGAACGAGTTCGGGAACGGCACCGCGAGCTCCAGGCAGTCCACCCGGTGCTCGTCGAGCATCGTGACGACGTCGCGCAGCGCGGGCAGCGGCGGATCGCCCGCGTTGAGGAACAGCGCCAGACCCGGTGCGCCGCCGAAGAACCCGGAGGTGAGCCCGGAAGTGTGCTCAGCCATGAGCCACCACTCGTCGCATTTGTTCGGCCAGGGCCCGCGGGGCACCGTCGGCGACGGCGGCGCGGGCGGTCCGGAACCCGGCCCGAAGATCGGGTTCGTGTCCCGCGGCCACGGCGAGCGCGGCCGCGTTCAGGCACACCGTGTCCACCGCGGCCGCCGGTCCCCGGCCGGCCAGCAGGTCCAGGAAGTGCTCGACGACGTCGTCCTCCGGCTGTGCGGCGAGCTGGGCCAGGTCGCCGTCGCCGACCGGCTGGACCTGGAGGTCCAGGGCCCCGTGCACCGAGTTCGCCGTGAAGCTGATCAGCTCGTCTGCGCCGAGGTCGTTGGCGCACAACCAGATCCGCTTCTCGGGCTGTGCCGCCGCCAGTGCCCGCAGCGCCGGCAGGTGCGTCGCGTCGGCCACGCCGGTGAGCTGAGCGGACACCGGGAGGTCGGCCAGGAACGGGCCGACCGTGTTGATCCAGCGCCCGATCGTGCGCAGGTCGAGCGGCAGCACGGTCCGCGCGAGCCTGGTCAGTTCGGTGGGGTAGACGAAGTAGCCGGCGAACGCGATGCCGAACCGGTCCAGCAGGTGGCCGGTCTCCTCGTAGGACCGGGTGAGGCCGATGCCGAGCCGGTCGAGGAGGTCGATCGACCCGACCCCGCCGGAACTGGCGCGGGAGCCGGTCTTCACCACCCGCACGCCCATCGCGGTGGCGACGAAGGCGGCGGCGGTCGAGATGTTCGCGGTGCGGGGGCCACCGCCGGTGCCGACGATGTTCACCGCCGCGGGAAAGACGTGGCCGTGTGCCGGTCTGCGTTCGTGCAGCGACTGGACGACCGTGGTGACGGTGGCGGGGTCCGGCATGGTGGTGGACAGCGCGGCGAGCACCGCGGCCGCCTCCGCGCGGTCGACCCGCCGGTCGCGCAGCCGGTCCCAGAACGACCGGCACATCGGGAGCTCGACGAGGCGGCGGCGGTTGACCAGCGCGTCGAGCAGGTCGTGGGTCATCTGTCGGCTGCCCGCTGTGCTCCGGCCGGCTGCTTCACCTGGTTGACGAACGCGTTGATCGCGGCGATCGTGCGGAAGCTGTCGGGCTCGAGGTCGATGTCGTCCACCGCGAGCTCGAAGCGGTCCTCCAGCCAGGCGATGACCTTCAGCAGGCCGAGGCTGTCGATGACACCACCGGCGAGCAGGTCGTAGTCGGCCGCGAGGTCCTCTGCCGAGATGTCGGGCACGAACTCCTCGACGATGAACTTCGTGATCTCTCGGGTGTGGTCCATGTCCTGGTTCCCCTTGGTGTTCCTGCGGACGAGCAGTTGCCGGTCCGGCTTGCCCGTCGACGTCCTCGGCAACGGTTCGGCGGTGATGCGGATGGTGGACGGAATGGAGGTGGCAGCCAGCCGTTCGGCGCAGAACTGGCGCAGCACCAGGGTGTTCAGCCCGGACGACGGTGCCCGGCGCAGCTCGGCGTGCAGCAGGTGCCCGGCGAGCGGGTCCGGCACGGCGACCACGGCGGCCTCGGCGATCTCCGGGTGCTCCTGGAGCACCCGTTCGACCTCCTGGACGTTGGTGCGCACTCCCCGGATCTTCACCTGGAAGTCGTTGCGGCCCAGCAGGGTCAGCGCCCCGTCGGCACCGACCCGGACGAGGTCGCCGGTCCGGTAGAAGCCGTCGGCGGTGAACCGGTCCGCGTCGAGCGCGGGATCGAGGTACCCGGTGGTCTGGAAGGGCGTCCGCACCTCCAGCTCGCCGGTGCCCTGTCCGCGCAGCGGCCCGTGCTCGGCGACGACCCTGATCTCCACGCCCGGCAGCGGTAGGCCGAGCGGGATCTGACCGGCGGGCAGCCGGGCCGGGTCGAGCTCGTGCACGAGGCTGTCGTTGGTCTCGGTGCAGCCGTAGAGGTTGTGGATGCGAGCGTTCGGGAACAGCGCGGGCAACCGGGCCAGGGTGCGCGCCGCGATCGTGTCGCCGGTGATGATCACCTGGCGGACGTGCGGCTGCGGCGGTCCGCCGGCCAGCAGCTCGAACAGCATCGGCACGGCCTGCACGACCTCGACCTCGTTGTCCCGCAGCAGATCGGCGAGATGTGCCGCGTCGGTGCCGCGGGCGGGGTCGGCCAGCACGACCGTGCCGCCGTGCTTGAGCGTCGCCCAGATGTCGAGCAGGCAGAGGTCGAAGTTCAGCGGGCTGTAGTTCAGCACCACCCCGGTGAGACCGAAGTGCGCAGCCGCCCAGTCGGTGAACCGGTCCACCGCGCCCTCGGTGAGCGGCACGACCTTGGGCCTGCCGGTCGAGCCGGACGTGGTCAGCATGAACGTCACGCGGTCCGGGTCGGGCGTGAAGGTGTTGACGCCTCCCTGACCCGGCCGCTGAGTGTCCACTTCGGACAGAACGGTCGTGCAGCCGCTCGCGGCGAACAGCTCGGCGAGAGTCTGTTCGGCGAGGGTCGCCGAGGGAAGCAGGAACCGGCGCTGCGCCAGCAGACAGCCGAGCACGAGTGCGACCGACTCCGGGCTCTTCGGTGCCCGCAGGCCGAGCGGTGTGCCGTCGTCCGGCAGGCACACGATCCTGGCCTGGGCCCGGCGTGCGCCGAGGTACAGCTCGCGGTAACTGACGGTGCGGTCGCGCCAGACGAGTGCCGGTGCGTCCGGCTGCTCGTGCGCGATGTTCACGAAATTGTCTGCCATCGACTGCAAGAAAATTACACCCCTGGTTTTTCGGGCAGCCTGACCAGGCCCGTCCCCGGTGATTGGGAATGTGGCTGCCGTGCCGACGCAATCCAATTTTCAACTACTGCTGGTCGTTCGCGACCGAGTCCCCCCTCGGGCTGCGGCGACACTGTTCAAGTGTTAGCACGTCGAAGCTGGATACAAAAGAATTGTCCCGAAGTTCTTAGCAGGCGGGCGGTCTGGTCGAGCAGCGCCTCCCTGCGCTCGACGGCCCGAGCAACCTTATGTTGGTCCATGTTGCGGGGGCAATATGGACATTGGTGGCGATCCACTGCTCTTTTCGGCCGAGCTTGGACTGGGATCGTGCCAAGAAATGGATTGCTTTTAATGGGGCATGCAAATGGGGAAACTGCCGGTTCATGGATGGTGATCGGGCGACTACGGAGTGCTTTTGGTGTTCGTTTACAAACCGTAGTCGAGCGACTACACGGAAGGACCGAGTGTGCTGTTTTCCGGACCGTGACGGCGTAGTTCGAGCCATGCCCGCTGGAGCCGGCGAACGAGTACGGTCAACGTCTCCTCCGGGAAGGTGAAGGGCAGTCGCAGGAAGTTGTCGTGGCCGCCGGTGGGGTCTGCCGCCGCGCCGGGCACGACCTCGACGCCGTGACGGAGAGCGATCTGGGCGAAGACCCGCGCATCGGTGTCCGGCAGCTCGACCCACAGCGCGGACCCGCCGTCGGGCACCCGCCAGCTCCACTCGGGCAGCGCCTCGGTGAGCAGCTCGCACAGCTGGTCCAGCCGGGCCTGCAGCACCCGCGCGCGGCCGGCCGCGATGGTGTCGAGCCGCGGCAGGATCCTGGCGGCGAGGGCCTGGTCCAGCACGGGACTGGCGAGGTCGGCGAGCACCTTGTAGCGCGCGAGCCGTTCGATGATCCCGCCGGGAGCGCGCAGCCAGCCCATCCGCAGCCCGCCCCACACCGCCTTGGCGAGCGAGCCGACCGTGATGACCTCGGCGCCGTCCGGTGCGCAGCCCGCGATCGGCGGCAGCGGACCGGAGCCCTCGCCGGCCGAGGTGGCGTCGAAGGACGTGTACGCGTTGTCCTCCAGCACCGGCACCTCGAACCGGGCGGCGATCTCGGCGACGCGCCGGCGGCGGGTCGCGGACATCAGGGTGCCGGTCGGGTTGTGGTAGGTCGGCATCACGTAGAGCAGCGCCGCCTGGTGCTCCGCGAACGCGCGCGTGAGGCCGTCGGCGGAGATGCCCTCGTCGTCCAGCGGCACCGAGATCATCTTGGCGCCGGCCGCGCGGAAGACGTCCAGGCAACCGGGCCAGCTCGGCGCCTCCACGACCACCGTCGAGCCCGGTCGCAGGTACATCTGCGCCACCAGGCCGAGCGCCTGCTGCGCACCGGTGGTCACCAGAACCTGGTCGGGGACCGTTGGCACGCATAGGTTCTGGTAATAGGCAGCAATCGCGTTGCGGAACGGCGGGAACCCGCGCGGGTGGTAGCCGACGTCGCCGAGCAGGCTGGTCATGTCCTCGTCGACCAGTTCCCGCAGCGCGTCCGCGAGCTCGGGCGCCGCGGGCTCGACGGCGAACGCCAGCGAGATCACCTCGCCCGGTCCGTCCACGAGCCGCTGGAAGATCGACGTCGCCCGGCCGCCCGGCACCCGGCCGTCCGCGCCGGCCCGGCGCTTCACCGGCTCGGTCGTCACCCTGGTGCCGCTGCCCCGTTTGCTGCTGACCATGCCGCTGTCGCGCAGCTCGTCGTACGCGGCGACCACGGTCGCCCGGCTGACCTGGAGCATCCTGGCCAGATCCCGTTCCGACGGCAGTCGCTCGCCGTGCGGCACGTCGCCGGCGCGCATGGCCCGGGCCATTGCGCCGGAGAGCTTGCGGTAGAGCGGGCCGCGGGCCGACGCCCAGTCGCCGAGCACCTCGACGAGCTCGGCCGGGTCCTGGAAACGGTCCATTTGACGCTCCATTGGCACTGGTGGACTGGAAACGGTCCGGGCCAAGCTAGCTCATCACACCGGCGCTGCGGGGGCTCTTCGCCGGTCTCGGGATTCAACGGGGTGGGGGTTCATGATCGTGGGCGCGAAGCGTGACCTTGTTGCGCTGCTTGACTTGAGCGAACTGTCCACTCCGGACTCGACGGCCGTGGTGTTCGAGGGCGCAGAGGTCACCTACGGCGCGCTGCACGCGGCGGCCAACCGATTGGCCCGGTTCCTGCTCGAACAGGGCGCGGGTCCGGACCAGGTCGTCGCGGTGGCGCTGCCCCGTTCGGTCGAACTCGTGGTCGCACTGCTGGCCGTGGTGAAGACGGGAGCGGCGTACCTGCCGGTGGACCCCGAGTACCCGGCCGACCGGATCGCCTTCATGGTCGAGGACGCGCGGCCCGTGCAGGTTTTGTCGCACAGCACCGTGCCGGTGAGCGGACTGGTGCTGGACGACTTCGCCACGACCGCGATGCTGTCCGGCTACTCGCCGGCGCCGGTCCTCGACGCCGACCGGGTCCGGCCTATCGACCCGCGGGACCCCGCGTACGTGATCTACACGTCCGGTTCGACGGGACGGCCCAAGGGCGTGGTGGTGCCACACCACGCGATCGTGAACCGGTTGCTGTGGTCGCAGGCCCACTACGGGCTGGACGCGAGTGAGCGGGTGTTGCAGAAGACGCCGTCGAGCTTCGACGTGTCGGTGCCGGAGTTCTTCGGCCCGTTGATCGTCGGCGCGACGCTCGTGCTGGCTCGTCCTGGTGGCCACCGCGATCCGGCCTACCTGGCCGCGTTGATCCAGGAGCAGGGCGTCACCGAGGTCAACTTCGTGCCGTCGATGCTGCGGGCGTTCCTGGAGGAGCCCACCGCGGCCGGGTGCACCGGGTTGCGGCGGGTGCTGGCGGCCGGTGAAGCGCTGACCGGCGACCTGGTCGAGCAGTTCCAGTCCACTTTGGACGTCCCGCTGCACAACCTGTACGGGCCGACCGAGGCGGCGGTCGAAGTCAGCTACTTCGAGGTGCCACCGGGTTTCTCCGACAGCGCCGTGCCGATCGGTCACGCGGTGTGGAACACGCGGCTGCGCGTGCTGGACGCCGAGCTCAACCCGGCGGAGGCCGGCGAGCTCTACCTCGCGGGCGACCAGCTGGCCCGCGGTTACCTGAACCGGCCGGGGCTGACCGCCGAGCGGTTCGTCGCCGACCCGCACGGCGCGCCGGGTGCCCGCCTGTACCGCACCGGCGACCTGGCCAGGGTGCGCGAGGACGGCGCCGTGGTCTACCTCGGCCGCACCGACACGCAGGTCAAGGTGCGCGGCTTCCGGATCGAGCTCGGCGAGGTCGAGACGAGCCTGGAACGCCACCCCGCGGTGCGGCAGGCCGCCGTGCTGGTCCGCGACGAACGCCTGGTCGGCTACCTCGTCGGGGACGTGGACCTCGACGAGCTGCGGGCGCACCTCGCGGTGACGCTGCCCGAGTACATGGTGCCGGCGTTGTTCGTGACGCTGGACGAGTTCCCGTTGTCCCCGGCCGGGAAGCTGGACCGGGCCGCGTTGCCGGAGCCGGACCTCGGCGTGCTGGTCACGGGCTCCGCGGCGAGCACGCCGGCCGAGGAAGCGCTGCTCGCCCCCTTCGCCGCGATCCTCGGTCTGCCGGCGGCCGGCACCGAGGACGACTTCTTCGCGCTGGGCGGCGACAGCATCGGCGCCATCCGGCTGGTCAGCCGGGCGCGGCAGGCCGGGTTCCGGCTCACTCCGGAGCTGGTCTTCACGCACCGCACGGTCCGGGCTCTCGCGGCGGTCGCCACCCCGGTGGTCGAGCAGGCCCTGCCGGACGCCGGTGTCTCGCTGGCGCCGCTGGCCGAGGGCCTGTTGTTCCACGCGCTGCACGACGACGTCGACGTGTACGTCTCGCAGCTCACCGTCGAGCTCGACGGCACGATCGACGCCGACCGCCTGCGCGAGTCCGCCCGCTGGCTGGTGCGACGGCATCCGAACCTGCGGTGGGGCTTCCGGCACGACGGCCGGTTCGCACCGGCCGAGGTGGACGTGCCGTGGCGGGTGGCCGAGGGCGACCTCGACGAACTGCGGGCCGAGGAACGGCGCCCGTTCGACATGGCCGCCCCGCCCTTGCTGCGGTTCCTGTTGCACGGCACCAAGCTGGTCCTCACCTGCCACCACATCCTGCTCGACGGCTGGTCCACGCCGGTGCTGCTGGACGAGCTGCTCGCGCACTACGCGGGCGAGGAGCTCGCCGATCCGCCGCCTTACCAGGACTACCTGAACTGGCTCGGCGCCCAGGACCGCGCCGCGGCGGAACGGGTCTGGCTCGACGTGCTCGACGGTGTCGACGAGCCGACGCTGGTCGGTGGCACCGAGGTGCGGGACGAACGCGTCGTCGAGCTGTCCGAGGAGCTCACCACCCTGCTGACCCGGCGCGCACTCGACGGCGGCTACACGCTGAACACCGTGGTGCAGGCGGCCTGGGCCCTCGTGCTCAGCGGGATCACCGGTCGCCACGACGTCGTGTTCGGCACCACCGTGTCCGGACGCCCGGCCGACCTGCCCGGCGTCGAGACGATGGTCGGCCTGTTCATCAACACCGTCCCGGTGCGCGCCACGCTCCGGCCCGGCATGACCGTCGCCGAGCTGTGCGCGGACCTGCACCGGCAGCAGCTGAGAACGAGCGAGAACGCCATCCTCGGGCTGGCCGACCTGCACCGGCTCACCGGCACCACCGAACTCTTCGACACGCTCACCGTCTTCGAGAACTACCCGGACGACGTGCGGCCGCACGGCGACCTCACGATCACCGGCACCGAGATGCGCTATCCCGTGCACTACCCGCTGGGCCTGATCGCGGTGCCGGGAGAGCAGCTCACGTTGCGGATCAGCCACCGCACGCCGCTGGCAGGACAGGTGGAGGACCGGCTGCTGCGGGTGCTGGCCGCGTTCGCCGACCCGGACCAGCCGGTCCACCACGTCGACCAGCTCGACCCGGCCGACCGGGCCCGCGTTCTGACGCGGTGGAACGACACCGCGGCCGAGGTTCCCGACGTCACCCTGACCGCGCTGCTCGCCGAGCAGACCGCCCGGACGCCCGGCGCGACCGCCGTCGTGTTCGAAGGCGCCTCGCTGACCTACGCGGAACTGGACACGTGGGCCAACCGGCTCGCGCACCACCTGCTGGCGCACGGCGCCGGCCCCGAGCGGTTCGTCGCCGTGCTGCTGCCCCGCTCGCTGGAGCTGGTGGTCGCGCTGGTCGCGGTGCTCAAGGCCGGGGCGGCGTACCTGCCGATCGACCACGACCACCCGAGCGACCGGATCGATCTCATGCTCTCGGACGCCGGTGCGGTGCTGGCGTTGCACGAACTTCCGGACGTGTCCGGGCAATCCGCGCAGGCACCCGCGCTCACCGCGAGTCCGGACAACGCCGCGTACGTGATCTACACGTCCGGTTCGACCGGGCGGCCGAAGGGCGTGGTGGTGTCCCATCGCGCGATCGTGAACCGGTTGCTGTGGTCGCAGGACCACTACGGTCTTGATGCCAGTGAGCGGGTGTTGCAGAAGACGCCGTCGAGCTTCGACGTGTCGGTGCCGGAGTTCTTCGGCCCGTTGATCGTCGGCGCGACCGTCGTGCTCGCTCGTCCGGGCGGCCACCGGGACCCGGCCTACCTCGCCGAGCTGATCCGGTCGGAACGGATCACCGAGGTCAACTTCGTTCCGTCGATGCTGCGGGCGTTCCTGGTGGAGCCCGCCGCCGCCGAGTGCACGGGCCTGCGCCGGGTGCTGGCGGCCGGTGAGGCGTTGCCCGGTGACCTCGCCGAGCAGTTCCAGTCCACAGTGGACGTGCCGCTGCACAACCTGTACGGGCCGACCGAGGCAGCGGTCGAGGTGAGCTACTTCGAGGTGCCACCGGGTTTCTCCGACAGCGCCGTCCCGATCGGCCGGCCGGTCCGCAACACCCGGCTCCACGTGCTCGACCGGGACCTCAACCCGGTACCGCCCGGTGTCGCCGGCGAGCTGTACCTCGCCGGTGTCCAGCTGGCCCGCGGCTACCTCGGCCGGCCCGCGCTGACCGCGGAACGGTTCGTCGCCAACCCGTTCGGCCCGGGCCGGATCTACCGCTCCGGTGACCTGGCACGGTGGAACGAGGACGGCACCATCACCTACCTCGGCCGCACCGACACCCAGGTCAAGGTGCGCGGTTTCCGGATCGAGCTGGGCGAGGTCGAGGCCCGGCTGGCCCAGCACCCGGCGGTGCGCCAGGCACTGGTCGTGGTCCTGGACGATCGCCTGATCGGGTACGTCGCCGGAGAGGCCGGCAGCGCCGATCTGCGGGCGCACCTCGCCGAGACGTTGCCCGAGTACATGGTGCCGGCCGCGTTCGTCGTGCTGCCCGCGTTCCCGTTGACCCCCAGCGGAAAGGTCGACCGCAAGGCGCTGCCCGCCCCCGAGGCCGTGGTCACCGAGAGCCGTGCGGCCCGCACACCGGTCGAGGAGTTGCTGGTCGGCCTGTTCGCGGACGTCCTGAACGTGCCGGAAGTCGGTGTGCAGGACCGGTTCTTCGACCTCGGCGGGCACTCGCTGCTCGCCATGAGGCTGATCGGCAGGCTGCGCACGGTCTTCGGCGTGGAGGTCGGCATCCGCAGCCTCTTCGACGCGCCGACGCCCGCCGCCCTCGCGGAACGGATCGCCACCGCCGGTGGTGCCCGGCAACGGGTGACGGTCGCCGAACGGCCCGAACACCTGCCGGTCTCCTACACCCAGCAGCGGTTGTGGTTCCTGGACCGGCTGGAGGGCCCGAGCGGCACCTACAACCTGCCGTTGGTGCTGCGGCTGTCCGGTGAGCTGGACGTGCCCGCGCTGCGGGCCGCGCTGAACGACCTGACGGACCGGCACGAGTCGCTGCGCACCGTCCTGGTCGAACGAGACGGCCTGCCGCACCAGGTGGTGCTGCCGTCGGCCGACGTGCCGCTGCACCTCGGTCCGCCGGACGCGCGCCGCGGCTTCGACCTGACCACCGAACCGCCGATCCGGGCACATCTGCATCGCCTGTCCGAGCGCGAGCACGTGCTGATGATCGTCCTGCACCACATCGCGGCCGACGGGTGGTCACTGGCGCCCCTTGGCCGTGACCTGTCCGCCGCCTACGCCGCACGGCTCACCGGCACCGCGCCGGACTGGGCGCCGCTGCCGGTGCAGTACGCTGACTACACGCTGTGGCAACGGGAGGTGCTCGGCACCGAGTCCGACCCGGCAAGTCCGATCGCCGCGCAGGTGGAGCACTGGCGGCAGGCGCTGGCCGGGCTGCCGGAGGAACTCGCGCTGCCGACCGACCGGCCGCGCCCCGCCGCGGCCAGCTACGTCGGCGGAGTGGTCGAGTTCTCCCTCGACGCGGCGCTGCACGAGCGGGTGCGCGACCTCGCCCGCCGCCACCAGGTCAGCGTCTTCATGGTGCTGCAGGCGGCGTTCGCCGCGACCTTCACGAGGCTCGGCGCGGGCACCGACATCCCGATCGGCACGCCGGTCGCGGGGCGCACCGACGACGCGCTCGACGACCTGGTCGGCTGCTTCCTCAACACGCTGGTGCTGCGCACGGACACCTCGGGCGACCCGACGTTCGCCGACCTGCTCGCACGGGTGCGGCAGACCAACCTCACCGCCTACGCCAACGCGGACGTGCCGTTCGAGCGGCTGGTCGAGCTGCTGAACCCGACCCGGTCGCTGGCGCGGCACCCGTTGTTCCAGACGATGCTGGTGCTGCAGAACACGCCACCGGTCGAGTTCGACCTGCCGGGGCTGGAGGTGCGCCGCGAGGCCGACGAGCTGGGCGTCGCGAAGTTCGACCTGCTCTGCTACCTCAGCGAGAACGCCGCCGGCATCGACGGACGGCTCGAGTACGCCGCGGACCTGTTCGACCACGGCACCGCCTCGCGGCTGGCCGCCAGGGTGGTCCGGCTGCTGACCGAGGCCGCCGCCGATCCCGACCGTCCTGTCGGAACGCTCGACGTGCTGGATCCGGCCGAACGCGATCTGGTGCTGAGGCAGTGGAACGACACCGCCCGCGAGGTGCCTGCCCGCTCGGTGGTCGAGCTGTTCGAGGACCAGGTCGCGCGGACCCCGGACGTGGTCGCGGTGTTCTGCGACGACGTGCTCCTGACCTACGACGAGCTGAACGCCCGCGCCAACCGCCTCGCGCACCACCTGATCGGTCTCGGCGCCGGGCCGGAACGCTACGTCGCGCTGGCGATGCCGCGGTCGGCGGATCTCGTCGTCGCGCTGCTCGGCGTGCTGAAGTCCGGTGCGGCCTACCTGCCGCTCGACCCGGACTACCCGGCCGAGCGGGTCGACCACATGCTCGCCGACGCCGAGCCGCTGCTGACGTTGCGCTCTTTGCCGCCGCTGTCCGATGTGGACACCAATCCCGAGGTCGTGGTCGCGGAGGACAGTCCCGCGTACGTGATCTACACGTCCGGCTCGACCGGCAAGCCCAAGGGCGTGGTCATCCCGAGGGCGACGCTGCTCAACTTCCTCGCGTCGATGGCCGAGACCGTGCCGCTCGCCGCGCACGACCGGTGGATCGCCGTCACCACGATCGCGTTCGACATCGCCGCGCTGGAGATGTTCCTGCCGTTGCTCAGCGGTGCCGCGGTCGTCGTGGCGGAGAAGGAGACGGTCACCGACCCGGCCGCGCTCGTGCGGCTGATCGCGCGCACCGGCGGCACCGTTCTGCAGGCCACTCCGTCGCTGTGGCAGGCGCTGATCGCCGCGGAACCCGAGGGGGTGCGCGGCCTGCGGATGCTGGTCGGTGGTGAGGCGCTGCCGCCCGCGCTCGCGGACTCGATGCGGGCGCTGGCATCAGGTGTGACGAACATGTACGGGCCGACCGAGACCACGATCTGGTCCACCACGCACCCACTCGCGGGCCGGCCGGGTGCGCCCGCCATCGGCAGGCCGATCTGGAACACCGATGTCCACGTGCTCGACGCCGGGCTGCGGCCCGTGCCGCCCGGTGTGCCGGGTGAGCTGTACATCGCCGGACTCGGGCTGGCCAGGGGATACCACCGCAGGCCGTCGCTCACCGCCGAGAGGTTCGTCGCCGACCCGTTCGGGCCGGGCCGGATGTACCGCACCGGTGACCTCGCGCGCTGGGGCGCCGACGGCGAGCTCGAGTACCTGGGCAGGGTCGACTTCCAGGTCAAGGTGCGCGGTCACCGCATCGAGCTGGGCGAGATCGAGGCCGTCCTCACCGCGCATCCGGCCGTGCGCCAGGCCGTGGTCGTCGTCAGGGACAACGGCCTGGTCGGCTACGTGACCGGTGACGCGGCAGGGCTGCGGGAGCACGCCGCCGCGTCGCTGCCCGAGTACATGGTGCCGTCGGCGATCGTGGTGCTGGACGCGCTGCCGTTGACCCCCAACGGGAAGCTCGACCGCAAGGCGCTGCCGGAGCCGGACTGGACCGCGCAGGCACGGGTCGTGCGGACCGCGCGCAACCCCGTCGAGGAACTGCTCTGCTCGCTGTTCGCCGAGGTGCTCGGTGTGCCCGCGGTCGGTGTCGACGAGGACTTCTTCCGGCTCGGCGGCCACTCGCTGGCCGCGATCCGGCTGATCAGCCGTGCCCGCGCGGTGTTCGGCGCGGAGCTCAGGATCCGGCACCTGTTCGAGTCGCCGACCGTCGCCGGACTCGCCGCGTTGCTCGGCAGCGCGGACGCGGCGCGACCTCCGCTGGTCGCGAGGCCCCGGCCGGACGAGATCCCGCTCTCGTACGCGCAGCGGCGGATGTGGCTGCTCAACCGGATCGAGGAAGCCAAGGGGATCTACAACATCCCGCTCACGCTGGTGCTGACCGGCCCGCTCGACCGGACTGCGCTGACCGCCGCGCTGGGTGACCTGGTGGACCGGCACGAGGTGCTGCGGACCGTCTTCCCCGAGGGCGACACCGGCCCGCGCCAGCAGATCCTGCCGTCGTGGACGCCGGAGCTGCTGGGCCCGGGCAGTCACGAGGAGGACTTCGACCTCACGACCGAGCCGCCGTTGCGGTGCCGGCTGGTCGAACTCGGTCCGGACGAGCACGAACTGCTGTTGCTGCACCACCACATCGCGGGTGACGGCCGGTCGACGGCGCCGATGGTCCGCGACCTCGTGCAGGCCTACGAGGCACGGCTCGCCGGGCGTGCACCGGACTGGACGCCGCTGCCCGTGCAGTACGCGGACTACGCCGTGTGGCAACGGGAGGTGCTCGGGTCCGAGTCGGACCCGAAGTCGCTGTTCCGCCAGCAGCTGGACTTCTGGTCCGGTGCACTGGCCGGGTTGCCGGAGGAACTGCCGCTGCCGGTCGACCGGCCTCGCCCGGTCGTGTCGGAGTTCCGCGGCGGTCGCGTCGACCTGACGATCGAACCCGGGCTGTACCGCCGGATCCGGGCGCTGGCCGACGAGCACGGCGTGACCGTGTTCATGGTGTTGCAGGCCGCGATCGCGACTCTGCTGACCAGGCTCGGCGCCGGCACCGACATCCCGATCGGCAGCCCGGTCGCGGCCCGGTCGGACGAGGTGCTCGACGACGTCGTCGGGTTCTTCGTGAACACCGTGGTGCTGCGGACCGACACCTCCGGCGACCCGACGTTCGCCGAGCTGCTGGCCAAGGTCAGGGAGACGGGTCTGGCCGCGTACGCGCATCCCGACCTGCCGTTCGAACGGCTGGTGGAACAGCTGCAGCCGGCCAGGTCGCTGTCGCGGCACCCGTTGTTCCAGGTGCTGCTCGCGTTCCAGGACACGCTGGCGCAGGAGATCACGTTCGGTGCGGCCACCGGCCGGGTCGAGGTGCGCGACACCGACGTCGCCAAGTTCGACCTCGCGTTCGACCTGGTGGAGGAGCCTGACGGCATCACCGGCGGACTGGAGTACAGCGCGGAGCTGTTCGACCGGTCCACCGCGGAGCGGATCGCCTCCTGGCTGCACGGCGTGCTCGTGTCCGCGGTGCGGGACCCCGGCGTCCGGATCGGCGCGCTCGACTACCTGCCGGCCGCCGAGACAGCACAGCTCGTCACCGGGTTCAACGCCACGGCGCGTGATCTTCGCCGGGCTCCGCTGCCGGTGCTGGTGCGCGAGCAGGTGGCCAGGACGCCGGACGCCGTCGCGGTGGTGTTCGGCGACACGGAGCTGACCTACGCCGAGCTGGACGCCCGCGCGAACCGGTTGGCGCATCGGCTGATCGAGGCCGGAGCGGGACCGGAGCGGCGGGTGGCGCTGTCCCTGCCGCGCTCGGCGGACCTGGTCGTCGCGTGGCTCGCGATCCTCAAGACCGGTGCCGCCTACGTGCCGATCGACGCGGACTACCCGGCGGAGCGCATCGCGTTCATGATCGAGGACGCCAAGCCGGTCATCACAGTTACTTCAGTGGAAGCTGAAGACAAGCCTGACACCGACCCCGGTGTCGAAGTGCCGCTGACGAGCGCCGCATACGTGATCTACACCTCCGGCTCGACCGGCACGCCGAAGGGCGTCGTGGTGACGCACTCCGGCATCGCCGGGGTGGCCGGGGTGCACGTCGACCGGCTCGGCCTCGGGCCGGGCGCGCGGTTCCTGCTGGCGGTGTCGATCAGCTTCGACGTCTCGCTCGCGGACATCGCGATGGTGCTGACCTCCGGCGCCACCCTGGTGGTGCCGCCACCGGAGGTGAAGCTCGCGGGTGACGAGCTCGCGGACCTGATCGACACGTACTCGATCACGCACACCGACCTGGTCGCCGCGATGCTCGCGTCCATGCCGGAGCGGGACTTCCCGACGCTGCGCGGGTTCGTGGTCGGCGGCGAGGCCTGCACGGCCGACCTGGTGGAACGCTTCTCGCCGGGCCGCACGATGATGCAGGTCTACGGGCCGACGGAGTCGACCGTGGTCGCGGTGATGAGCGACCCGTTGTCCGGCGACGAGACCCCGCCGATGGGTCGCCCGGTGTGGAACACCAGGACGCTCGTGCTGGACGCCTGCCTGCGGCCGGTTCCCGTCGGCGTGCCGGGGGAGCTGTACCTGTCCGGTGACGGGCTCGCCCGCGGGTACCTGGACCGGCCGGCGCTGACGGCGGAACGGTTCGTCGCCAGCCCGTTCGGCGGGCGCATGTACCGCACCGGCGACCTGGTGCGGTGGCGCGCGGACGGCAACCTGGAGTTCCTCGGCCGTGCGGACCAGCAGGTCAAGATCCGCGGGTTCCGGGTGGAGCTCGGCGAGATCGAGGCCGTGCTGCTCGCCCAGCCCGCCGTGACCGGGTCCGCGGTGATCGTCCGCGAGGACACGCCCGGTGTCCGGGTGCTGGTGGGCTACGTGACCGGTGCGGCCGACCCGGCGGCGCTGCGCGGCGAGCTGGCCCGCACGCTGCCGGACTACCTGGTGCCGGCCGCGATCGTGCCGCTTCCCGTGCTGCCGTTGACGCCCAACGGGAAGCTCGACCGGGCCGCGCTGCCCGCGCCGTCGTTCCGCGGCACCTCCGGACGTGGGCCGCGCACACCGCAGGAAGAGATCCTGGCCGGACTCTTCGCCGCCACGCTCGGGCTCGACAGCATCGGCGTGGACGACAACTTCTTCGACCTCGGCGGGCATTCACTGCTCGCGACCCGGCTGGTGAACCGGGTCCGCACGGCGCTGCGCGTCGAGCTGCCGGTGCGCGCGGTGTTCGAGCACCCCACGGTGGCCGGGCTCGCCGGGCGCGTCCGGACCGCGGGCCGGTCCGCGCACCCGCTCGTGCCGATGCCGCGCCCGGAGCGGATTCCGCTGTCGTTCGCCCAGCACCGGCTGTGGATCCTCAACCAGATGCTCGACGCCGACGCGGCCTACAACGTGGCGGTCGCGTGGCGGCTTGCCGGCGCTGTGGACCAGGCCGCGCTCGTCGAGGCGTTCGATGACGTGGTGGCCCGGCACGAGTCGTTGCGGACGGTGTTCCCGCAGACCGGCGAGGGGCCGGTCCAGGTCGTGCTGCCCGCCGGCGCGCGGTTGTCCGTTGTGGACGGACCGCCCGACCTGGCCGCCGCGGCGCGCAGTTTCGACCTGACGACGGACCTGCCGGTGCGGGCAATCCTGTTCACCGGTGCCGAGCAGGTGCTGTTGATCGCGCTGCACCACATCGCGTTCGACGGCGCGTCGATGGCCCCGCTGATCCGCGACCTCGAACTGGCCTACCGGGCGAGGGCGGAGGGCAGGGCGCCCGAGTTCACCCCGTTGCCGGTGCAGTACGTGGACTACACGTTGTGGCAGCGTGAGACGTCCGATGTGGACGGACAGCTCGGCTGCTGGCGGGACGCGCTGGCCGGGCTGCCCGACGAGCTGGAGCTGCCGTTCGACCGCCCGCGGCCCGCGGTGCCGAGCGGGCGGGGCGACCTCGTGTCGACCTTGCTGGACGCCTCGTTGCGCGACCGGTTGAAGACGTTGGCACGCCAGCACGACACGACGTTGTTCATGGTGCTGCACGCGGCACTGGCGACGGTGCTCACGAAGTTCGGCGCCGGCACGGACGTGCCGATCGGCAGCCCGGTCGCCGCCCGCACCGACGCCGCGCTGGACGACGTGGTCGGGTTCTTCGTGAACACGCTCGTGCTGCGGGCGGACACCTCCGGCGACCCGACCTTCACCGGCCTGCTCGCCAGGATCCGCGAGACCGACCTGGCCGCGTACGCCCACGCCGACGTGCCGTTCGAGCGGCTGGTGGAGGAGCTGAAGCCCGTGCGGACCGCCTCCCGGCCGCCGCTGTTCCAGGTCGTCCTGGCACTGCAGGACGGTGCCGCACCGGCGCTGGACCTGCCGGACGTGCAGGCGGAGCCGGTGGAGCCCGGCGTGCACCCGTCGCGGTTCGACCTCGAGCTCAGCTTCGCCGAGCAGCCCGACGGCCTGCTCGCGGAGGTCACGTTCAGCACCGACCTCTTCGACCGGCCGACCGTGCTGCGGCTGACCGGGGCACTGCAGCGCCTGCTGGAGACCGTCGCGGACGCGCCGGAGCAGCGGATCTCGTCGCTCGACCTGCTCTCGGCGGAGGACCGCACGCGGCTTCTGGTGGAGTGGAACGGCACGGCGGTGGACGGGCCCGCACGGGTGCTGCCGAAGCTGATCGAGGAGCAGGTGCGCCGGGCACCGGACGCGGTCGCGGTGGTCTTCGAGGACACCTCGGTGACCTACGCGGAGCTCAACGAGCGGGCGAACCGGTTGGCGCACCAGCTGATCGGCCAGGGCGCGGGGCCGGAACGCCTGGTGGCCCTGCGGTTGCCGCGGTCGGTGGACCTGATCGTGGCGTGGCTCGCGGTCCTCAAGACCGGTGCCGCCTACCTGCCGATCGACCCCGGTTACCCGGCCGGGCGGATCGAGTCGATGCTCGCCGACGCGCGGCCCGCGATCGTGCTGAGCACCGCGGCCGTCGACGGCGACCAGCCGGGCACGGACCCGGAGGTGCGGATCGACCCGGCGAACACCGCCTACGTCATCTACACCTCGGGGTCGACCGGCACCCCCAAGGGCGTGCAGGTCACGCACGCCGGGATCGTCACGATGGCGCTGACGCACGTCGCCCGGCTGGCGATGGGCCCGGACAGCCGGTTCCTGCTCGCCGTGTCGATCAGCTTCGACGTGTCGCTCGCCGACATCGCGCTGACGCTGCTGGCCGGTGCCGCGCTGGTCGTGCCGGGTCCCGACCGCCAGCCGGCGGGGGACGACCTCGCGAACCTGGTCGAGGAGAACGCCGTCACGCACACCGACCTCGTGGCGTCGATGCTCGCGTCGGTGCCGCCGGGCCGGGAACTGCCGAGCCTGCGGGGGTTCGTGGTCGGCGGCGAGCCTTGCGGCGCGGACCTCGTCGCCCGCTGGTCACCCGGCCGCACGATGATGCAGGTCTACGGGCTCACCGAGACCACGGTCGTGTCGGCGATGAGCGACCCTCTCGCCGGTACCGACCACCCGCCGATGGGCAGGCCGATGCCCGGCACCCGCGTGTACGTGCTGGACGACGCGCTGCGGCCGGTGCCGGTCGGCGTTCCGGGCGAGCTGTACATCGCGGGTGACGGCGTCGCGCGCGGCTATCTCAACCGGCCGGGTCTCACCGCGTCGCGGTTCGTCGCGAGCCCGTTCGGCAGTGATGTTTCTTCTGGGGCACGCATGTACCGCACCGGTGACGTGGTGCGCTGGCGTCCGGACGGCAACCTGGAGTTCGTCGGCCGGTCGGACCAGCAGGTGAAGGTCCGCGGGTTCCGGATCGAGCCGGGCGAGGTCGAGGCCGTGCTGCTGGCCCAGCCCGGCGTCGCCCAGGCCGCCGTGCTCGCCGTCTCCGATCGTCTCGTGGCGTACGTGGTGTCCACGGAGGAGGTGTCGCGGGAGGCGCTGGCGCGGACGTTGCCGTCGCACATGGTGCCGTTCGTCGTGCCGGTCCCCGCTCTGCCGCTGACCCCGAACGGCAAGCTCGACCGGAAGGCGTTGCCCGCACCGGACTTCACCGCCGGCGTGCGGCGAGAGCCGCGCAACCCGGCCGAGCAGATCCTGGCCGAGCTCTTCGCCGAGGAGCTGGACCTGCCCGCGGTCGGCATCGACGACGGGTTCTTCGACCTCGGCGGGCACTCCATCCTGGCGGCCAGGCTGCTCGGCCGGATCCAGAGCGCCTTCGGTGTGCGGCTGGGCATCCGGACGTTGTTCGAGGAGCCCACCGTCGCCGGGCTGGCGCACCGGCTCGGCCACGACGACGAGCGCGACTCGTTCGACGTGCTGCTGCCGCTGCGGGCGGACGGCGCCGGGACACCGCTGTTCTGCGTGCACCCGGCGGCCGGTATCGGCTGGGTCTACTCAGGACTGCTGCGCGGCGTGGACCGGCCGGTCTACGCGTTGCAGGCCAGGAGTCTCACGACCGCGGCCCAGGCGCCGGGGTCGGTCGCCGAGATGGCGGCGGACTACGTCGCCCGCATCCGGGAGGTGCAGCCGGAAGGCCCGTACGACCTGCTCGGCTGGTCGTTCGGCGGCGTGGTCGCCCACGAGATGGCGGTGCTGCTGCAGGAGCACGGCGCGGAGGTGGCGCTGCTGACGTTGCTCGACGCCTACCCGGTGCGCGCGGACGATCCGGGGCCGGACGCGATGCTCGCGTCACTCGGCCACGGAGACCGGGGCGAGCTCACCGGGTTCACCCCGGAGCAGGTCGACGCGATGGCCGCGACGTTCGCCACGAACGCCCGGCTGATGAACGCCGCCACTCCGCGGGTGTTCCGCGGCGACGTCCTTTTCTTCGCCGCCACCGGAAGCCCGTCACCCGGCCTGTGGGCGCCGCACGTGACCGGCCTGATCGACGTGCATTCTCTCGACTGCGCCCATGGCGCCATGACCCAGCCCGAACCCATCGCCGAGATCGCCCAGGTCCTCGGCGCCAGAACCGCACGGAGAGTGTGATGAGCAACCCGTTCGAGAACGCCGACGGCACCTACCTCGTGCTGATCAACGACGAGGGCCAGTACTCGCTGTGGCCCGAGCACATCGCCGTGCCGGAGGGGTGGACGGTGACCTTCGGTCCGGACAGCCGGTCCGCGTGCGTCGACCACGTCGACGAGAACTGGGTGGACATGCGGCCGCGGAGCCTGGTCGAGCAGATGGGGCAGCAGTGAGCCGCAACCCGTGGCTGGTGCTCGTGGCCCTGGTCCTAGGCCAGGTGATGACGCTGCTGGACACCACCGTCGTCAACGTCGCCATCCCCACCCTCGCGCGTGATCTGGACGCCTCGCTCGACTCGGTGCTGTGGGTGATCAACTCCTACGTGCTCGCGTTCGCGGTCCTGCTGATCACCGGTGGCCGGCTCGGGGACCTGTTCGGGCAGCGCCGGATGTTCGTGTCCGGCGTCAGCCTCTTCACCGCCGCGTCCCTGGTCTGCGGCCTCGCGCAGACAGCGGACCAGCTGATCTGGGCACGGGTGGTGCAGGGCGTCGGTGCGGCGCTGCTCGTGCCGCAGACGTTGTCGTTGCTCACCAGGGTGTTCCCGGAGGAGAAGCGCGGCGCGGCGTTCGGCGTCTGGGGCGCGGTCGGCGGTCTTGGTGCCGCGATCGGGCCGACCGTGGGCGGCCTGCTGGTCGACTCGCTGGGCTGGCGGTGGATCTTCTTCCTCAACATCCCGCTCGGTGTCGCCGCGGCCGTGCTCGGGGCGGCCTGGTTGCCCGGCCACGACGGCGGCCGGCGGCGCAGGCTCGACCTGCTCGGCACCGTGCTGGTCACCACCGGCCTGTTCCTGCTGACCTACGGGCTGATCGAGGGGGAGCGGCACGCGTGGGGCGGGCTGATCCCGGTCGCGCTGCTCGGCGGCGTGCTCGTGCTGGTCCTGTTCGTGCTAGTCGAACGCGGGCGGCAGGACCGGGAACCGTTGCTGCCCTTCGTGATCCTGCGCAACCGGAACTTCGCGCTGATGGCGGTGGTCGTCGCCGCACTGCCGCTGGGGCTCGGCGCGATGCTGTTCCTCACGTTGCTGCACCTGCAGTCGGTGGCGGGGATGAGCGCGCGGGACGCCGGGCTCACCGTGGCGCTGGCCCCGCTTCTCTCCGCGGTCGTCGCGCCGAAGTCGGGCAGCGCGATCGACCGGTACGGCGGCAAACCCGTGCTGCTGGCCGGACTCGCGTTGTTCGCCGCCGGGATCGCCGGGATCGCGTTCGCGGTGCGGGCCGACGGCGTGTGGTGGCACCTGGTGCCCGGACTGGTCCTGCTGGGACTGGGCATGGGGGTCGGCGGCTCGCCCGCGGCGATCATCGCGATGCGGGACATCGCCCAGGACGTGGCCGGTGCGGCGTCCGGGTTGTTCAACACCACGAGGTTGTGCGGCAGCCTGCTCGGCAGCGCGGCCGTGGGGGCGGTGCTGCAGGCGCGGTTGTCGGTGGAGGGGCTCGACGCCGGGCTGTTGCAGGACGTGGTGCCGCAGGAGTTCCGCGAAGGTTTCGCCGACGCGTTGCGGTTCTCCTACTTGCTTCCCGTCGCGGCTCTCGCGGCGGGGGTGCTGCTCACCCTCGGTGTGCGGCGCGTGGCGGTTGGAGTCAAGGGGGAGTGAATGAGGGGCAGGGGGAAACTGCTGGCGCTGGCCGGTGCGCTGCTGGTCGCGTCCGCGGTCGTCACGCCGTCCGCGGCGGTGGCGGAGCAACGACACGGGGGAATCCAGAACACCCGGATCCGAATGTTCAACACGGAGCCGTTCCGGCCTCTGCTACCGGGTGACACCAACGAGTGGGGAGGCGGCCGGCTGATCAGCATGATGTTCACCGGCCTGGTCGGCTACCGGCTGGAGGACGCCGAGCCGTACAACGCGATGGCGAAGTCGATCACCACGACCGACTCGAGGGTGTTCCGCGTCAAGATCCACCGCGGGTGGCGGTTCCACGACGGTTCCGAGGTCAAGGCGCGCAACTTCGTCGACGCCTGGAACCACGTGGCGTACGGGCCGAACAAGCTGCGCAACAACACGTTCATGGACAAGATCGAGGGGTACCGGGACCTCAACCCGGCGACCGGGCAACCGGTCTCGAAGAGGATGTCCGGGCTCCGGGTCGTGAACGACCACGAGTTCCAGGTGACGCTCTCCGCGCCGCTGTCGATCTTCCCGACGATGGTGGGCTACTGGGCGTTCTACCCGCTGCCGGACTCGTTCTTCCGCGACCCGGCCGCGTGGATGAAGAAGCCGGTCGGCAACGGGCCGTACAGGCTCAAGGAGGCGGTGCCCAACGGGCACCAGCTGCTGACCGCGAACCGCGACTACAAGGGTGCGGAGAAGCCGCGGGTCAAGGAACTGCTCTACACGGTGTACCCGGACACCTCCAAGGCCTACGACGCGCTCGTGCGCGGCGAGATGGACTTCATGGAGGCCATGCCGTACGAGAAGATCACCAGCGGTCAGTACAAGAAGGACCTTCCCGGCAGGTACACCGACCGCAACTTCCTGCTGATGCAGAACCTGGCGTTCCCGAGCTACCTGCCCGGTTACGACAACCCGGACCTGCGCAAGGCCGTGTCGATGGCGATCGACCGGACCCAGCTGATCAAGCTCGTCGGCGGCGGGCAGAAGCCGGCCGACGGGTTCACCATCCCAGGCCTGGAGGGCTACCAGCCGGGGCAGTGCGGTGAGCTGTGCACCTACAACCCGGTGAAGGCGCGGGAACTCCTCGCCAAGTCCGGTTTCCAGGGACCGCTGCAGCTGCACACCAACATCGAGTCCGGTGCGCGCACGTGGATGGGACCGGTGTGCCAGAGCATCACGGCCACGCTCGGCATCGCCTGCGAGACCAGGGAGACGATGTCGTTCCGCGAGTTCCGGCAGGCGGTCGTGGGCCGGACGATCACCGGCGCGTACCGCTCGGACTGGCGAGCCGACTACCCGTCGATCGAGAACTTCCTGTCCCCGCTGTACCGGACAGGTGCGTCCTCGAACGACTACGGCTACTCGAACCCGGCGTTCGACGCCGCGATGGACCGCGCGGACCGCGCACCGACCAAGGAGGCGGCGCTGGAGCTGTACCGGGAGGCGGAACGCCTGCTGGTGCAGGACATGCCGGTCGTGCCGCTGTGGCAGGAGTGGTCGGCGGTCGGCTGGTCGGACCGCCTGCGCAACGTGAAGGTCAGCATCCTGACCGACCTGGACGTGTTCCAGGTGAAGGTCGTCTGTTAACGAGGCCGCGGGCGGCCCCTCGTGGCCGCCCGCCCTCTTCTCGAGGGGATTGGCATGGACTTCGGACTGTTCTACTTCGCCGACGACGGCGCCGGCTCCGGCGACCGGTACCGGCTGCTGATCGAAGGCGCGCGGTTCGCCGACACGCACGGGTTCACGGCGGTGTGGACGCCGGAGCGGCACTTCCACCAGTTCGGCGGGCAGTACCCGAACCCGGCGGTCACGGGCGCCGCGGTGGCCGCCGTGACGGAGCGGGTGGCGGTCAGGGCGGGCAGTGTCGTCGGCCCGCTGCACCACCCGCTGCGGATCGCCGAGGAGTGGTCCGTCGTGGACAACCTCTCCCGCGGCCGCGTCGGCCTGTCGTTCGCCTCCGGCTGGCACGCCGTGGACTTCGCGTTGCGGCCGGAGAACTACCCGCGCCGCAAGGAGGTCCTCGTCGAGACCATGCAGACGGTGCGCGAGCTGTGGCGCGGCAAGAAGATCGACGTCGTGGACGGCGCCGGCGACCAGAAGCAGGTGGGGATCTTCCCGGCCCCCGTGCAGCCGGAACTGCCGGTGTGGCTGACCAGTGCGGGCACGCCGGAGACGTTCCGGCAGGCCGGTGAGCTCGGCGCCGGCGTGCTGACCCACCTGCTCGGCCAGGACCTCGACGACCTGGCGAAGAAGATCACCCTGTACCGGGAGGCGTTCCAGGCGGGCTCGCACGGCGTCGCCGGCAACGGTCAGGTGTCGTTGATGCTGCACACGTTCCTCGGCACCGACCGCGACGAGGTGCGCGAGATCGTGCGCAAGCCGTTCAGCGACTACCTGCGCAGCTCGATCAGCCTGATCGCGCGCGCCTCCGGCGACCTGATGCCGGGGGTGAACCCCGAGGACATGGACCCCGAGGACGTCGAGTTCCTGGTCGCGCGCTCGTTCGACCGCTACTTCGACACCGGTGGGCTCTTCGGCACGGTGCAGGACGGGCTGCGGACGTTGGACGCGCTCGCCGAGATCGGCGTCGACGAGGTCGCGTGCCTGATCGACTTCGTCGGTGACACGGACGCGGTGCTGAACAGCCTGGTGCACCTGGACGAGCTGCGGCGGTCGGCGGACGAACGCCTGGGCGGCTGAAAGCCGGGTCGTGGTCCCGGAGGTCCGCGGCGCCATCGGCTTGGAGGGGGTACCGACCGCCGATCGGTACCCCTCTGGTCTTGCGTCAGCGGTGACGCAGCGACTGCTTCACCACGTACACGCCCGCCAGACATGCGCCGAGGAACAGCACGATCCAGACGGCCGGTGTTTCAGCCGTTCGCTTCGCGGACGTCCTTCCCGTGCTCGGCGAACGCCTTGAAGTCCTGCATGTGCTGCAGCGACTGCTTGCGGAAGGCGCCGGGCATCAGAAGCCCCACCAGACGCATCATCAAGCCGCTGAACCGGTACTCGTTCTCGCTCACCCAGAGCGTCGTCTCCGGACCGGCCTCGGTCAGGCGTTCGCGCGCGACGCTCCACATGCCCTTGCCGGCGATCTCACGTTCGAAGAGGACAACGCTCTCCTTCGGGATTCCGTGCAGGTCCACCGGTTCCCGGCGAGTGATGGTCTCGGTGCCCTCGAACTCCTGCTGCCCCGTCCGCATCACCACTCGCGACTTGGTGCCGACGTGGCCGTGCACCCCGCTCAGCGGCTCGTGCAGCACCAGGCCCCGCAGCCACTTCGGCATCTGTTCCGGGTCGGCGAGCAGCTGGGCCACCCTCTCGCGCGGCAGGGCGATCTCCATCGAGACGGTGTACTTCATGGCGGAGCGCTCCAGTTCTCGAGTGGACGGACGCACGCTGACAGCTTCGCCTCATATGAATTCGTGCTGTTCATCGGTGCGCGGGTAGCATCGTCCCACCACTTCCTCACCGGTGGCGCCACGTCACGGCGTTCTGAATGATCGACAACCCCGAGGTGCACGGTCCCCGCCAAGCCGGCCTGCGTCACCTGCTCAACGAGTGGGATCCGATCGGAGTCGCCGACGTCGTCGACGACGAGTACGACTGCCTGCTCGCCCCGCTCTGGGACAGGCTCACCCGCGGCGCCACTCGCGCATCGCTGTCGGAATACCTGTGGACCGAGGTCGAGGACCATTTCGGGCTCGACCCGGAACGGTGCGACGTCGACGGGTTCGCTGAACGGTTGCTCGCGCTGGCAGCTACGTGGACCAGTTCCGACCTGTGAGTCACGTCCGGGAGATCAGGCTTGCCGGTCGCGTGCCACGAGCTTGCGCTGGGTGCGGCGGCCTTGCGCCACCATGAACGGAATCGCGCGCAGCCCGAAGCGGGGGAACGTGTCGGCGAGCCGGGCCAGTGCGCCGCGCCACCTCGGGACGGTGGTGACCGGTTTCGGTTTGTCGAGCACGGCGGCGACGGCGGCGGCGATGTCTGCGGGCTGCAGCAGCGTGCCGGAGAACGACAGCGCGGCCGCCGGATCGTCGAGTTTGTCGTA
Organism: Lentzea kristufekii; assembly: GCF_033949925.1. Classification (NCBI taxonomy): domain Bacteria; kingdom Bacillati; phylum Actinomycetota; class Actinomycetes; order Pseudonocardiales; family Pseudonocardiaceae; genus Lentzea; species Lentzea kristufekii. Next base: position 125,085 of record NZ_JAXAVV010000006.1, on the reverse strand, counting down.
GAGCATGGGCGTCCAGATGCCGTCCGGGCAGACGCACGAGATGTCGATGTCCTGGACGCCCGCCTGCCGCAGATCGGCGAGGGTGCTGAGGCTGAAGCCGATGGCCGCGTGCTTGGAGGCGGCGTACACCGCTTCGCCCATGACGGCCGTGATGCCCGCGAGGGACACGATGTTCACGACGTGGCCGCCGCCGTGGCCGCGCATGGCCCCGATCGCGGCGACCGTTCCGTTGATGGTCCCGAGGGCGTTGACCTCGACCATCAGCCTGCGGGTGGCGGCGTCCTGCTCCCACGCGGGCCCGGTCACCAGAACGCCCGCGTTGTTCACCCAGACGTCGAGCCGGCCCGCACGGGCGACGATGTCGTCGCGTGCCGCTTCCACGGCCGCTTCGTCCCGCACGTCGAGCACCCGCGCGGTCGCGCCGATCTCGGCGGCGGTCGCGGTCGCGGAGGCTTCGTCGACGTCGGTGACCAGCACCGTGTAGCCGCGTTCGACCAGCATCCGCGCGACCAGCTTGCCCACACCGCGCCCGGCCCCGGTCACGACCGCGCCTGCTTCACCCGTCATGGCAGGAGTATCGCGTCATGAGACGCGTTACGTGGAGTGCCACGTCACGGCGGTGTCGGGGGTCGCGCGAGTGGTGCGGAAGCCGTTGGCCGGATGCGCCGTGTCGGGGTAGCCGAACGAGACTCCGGCGACGACGCGCCTGGTGTCCGGAAGTCCGAAGTGGTCGCGCAGGAAGCCGGAGTACCCCGCGAGCGCGGCCTGTGGTGCGGCGGCGAGACCCAGGCTCTGCGCGGCGAGCAGGAACGAGTTGAGGTAGAGGCCGCAGTCGATCGCGCCGTAGACGCCGAGGTCGGCTTCGGTGGTGATGATCGCGACGTGCGGCGCGTCGAACAGCTCGAAGTTGCGCAGCATCTGCCGGCCGGCGCCCTGGTGATCGCCGCGTTCGATGCCGAGGCTGGTGTAGAGCTGCTTGCCGCACTCCCGGCGGCGTTCCTGGTAGACGCCCGTGTACTGCGCGGGAAAGGGGAAGTCCGGCTGGCCCGGGTTGTTCTGCAGGTGTTCGAGCAGCTGCTTGCGCATCCTGTCCGTTGCGGCACCTTCGGTGACGATCACGTGCCACGGCTGGGTGTTGCACCAGGACGGGGTGCGCTGGGCGAGGGTGAGCACCTGCTCGATGGTGGTCCTCGGGACCGGCTCGGGCAGGAACTGGCGGCAGGTCCACCTCTCGGCTAGCAGCCGGTGCAGCGCCTCGTGCAGGTCTGGGGACGCCGTGCTCACGGGAACCTCCGATGCGGTCTCTTTTCGAGACCGACGCTAGCACGGAGCAGTCTCGAAAAGAGACCAGCTTCGGTTAGGGTCGGCACATGCGGTACGAACAGCTCGCCGACCTGCCCTGCTCTATCACCCGCCCGCTGGTGGTGCTGGGGGACAGGTGGACGTTGCTGATCCTGAAGGAGGCGTTCGCGGGTGTGCGGCGGTTCAACGCGTTCCAGAGCAACCTGGGAATCCCGCGCAGCCGCCTGCAGGACCGGCTCGGCCGGCTGGTGGACCACGGGATCCTGGTGCGGCAGCAGGCCGTCGACGGGGACCACGCCGAGTACCGGCTCAGCCGCAAGGGGCACGACCTCTACCCGATCCTGATGGCCATCAAGGACTGGGGCGACGCCTACATGGCGCCTGACGGACCGCCGGTGCACTACCGGCATCGCGAGTGCACGGGCGAGGCACGGGTCGCGCTGGCGTGCGACTGCTGCGGAGAACCGATGACGGCGCACGACGTTCTGCCCGAGGCGGGGCCTGGTCTGCTGGCGCACGTCGATGCGCAGGGCTAGTGGCCGCCCGGCCGCGGTGGCCGGGCGGCCCGTCGGTCATTCCGCGGCCATGCGCTCACGCAGACTGCGCGGCCTCATGTCGGTCCACACCTCGTCCACGTGGGCGGAGCACTCCTCTTTGGTGCCGCGGAACCCGTCCGGACGCCATCCCGCCGGCACCTCGTGTGTCGCGGGCCAGAGCGAGTACTGCTCCTCGTCGTTGAGCAGGACCTGGTACTCGATGTCGTCCCTCATGCCATGACGTCCTTTCGTGGATATGCGCGGAGAACGGGATGCACGGTGACCAGCACCGTGATGACCGCGATGCCGCCCGCGCACAGCAGCACCGCGCCTGATCCGGGGAGCAGTTCGGCCAGCACGCCGCCCAACGCGGGGCCGAGGGCGGCGGCCGTGCCGACGGCGACGTTCATGACGCCGCTCAGCCGGCCGCGCAACGAGTCGGGTGTGCGCAGCAGCTGGTAGGTGGTGATCACCGTGTTGGCGGTGGGCGCGAGCAGTGCCATGCCGGCGAACAGCGCGCCCATCAGGTAGCCGTTGGAGATGAACACGGCCAGCGGCGCCAGAAGGGTCAGCGCCCAGAACACGCCGGCGATCGCCTGGTGCGGCGCCAGCTTCGCACTCAGGCGCGGGGCGATCAACGCTCCCACCACACCGCCGACACCCAGCATCGCGGCCATCACGCCGATCTCGCCCAACGGCACGCCACGGGACTGCGCCAGCACGATGATCACCAGGTAGTACGCGCTGAAGAACAGGTTGAGCGTCATCGCACACCACGCCGTCACGCGCATCTCCGGCCTGCCCAGCACCCACTTCAGGCCGTCGAGCAGTTCGCGGGCGAAGTGCCGGCGCTCGGCCGGCGGCGAAGGCGGCACCCGCAGGAAGAGCAGGCCCACGAACGCCAGCGCGTGCGTCAGTGCGTCGACCGCGAACGGCACCCAGCGGCCGACCGCCACGAGGAAGCCGCCCAGCGCGGTGCCCGTCATCTGCCCGACGGACGACCGTGCGGCGTTGAGCGACACGGCGGTGGCGAGCTGGGACTCCGGCACGATCCGCGGCAGGCTCGCGTCCTCGGCGGGTTCGAAGAGCGCCCGGCACGCGCCCAGCACCGCGGCCACGGCCACCATGTGCGGCAGGGTCGCGGCACCCTGCCACAACGCCACCGCGAGGCTGGCCACCGCGACCGCCTGCCCCGCCTCGGACCAGAGCATGACCCGCCGGCGGTTCCAGCGGTCGGCCAGCACGCCGCCGGGCAGCCCGACGACGAGCTGGGCCACCGCGTCCACGGCGAGCACCAGGCCCGATGCCGCCGCCGAGCCGGTGACCATCAGCACGACCAGCGGGAAGGCGATGAGGGAGGCGTTGAAGCCCACCTCGGACACCGCCTGGCTGCCCCACAGCAACCGGTAGTCGCGGTTGCGCGACAACGGGGTCATCGCGCCTCCCGGCAGTCGGCGGCGATGGCGCGCAACGCCGCGGCGAAGTCGTCGACCAGTCCCGCGACGGGGACGCGGTGCACGACACCGAACGTCATCCGCCCGTCCGCCACCTCGCCGACCACCTGCACCACGTGCGGGTCCTGGTCGACGTGGTCGCGGCCGACCGCGGGCAGCACCTCGCCGAACAACGACTCGTCCTCGGCCCGCGCGTCGAACTGACCGAGGTAGTTGAACGAGACCGGTGCCTGGACGCCCGGCACGCGGCCCGCCCAGCGCAGCGCGCCGTAGCCGAAACCGTTGCCCGGCACCCGGCGCAGCTGCTTGCGCGCGGACTTCACCCGGTCGCGCCAGGAGGAGCCGGTGACCTCCAGGTGCACCGGGAACATCGTGGTGAACCAGCCGACCGTGCGGGACAGGTCGACGTCGTCGAGCACGTCCTCGCGGCCGTGCCCTCGAGGTCGATCGTCACCGCCGGCGTGCCGGTCCACCGTGCGAGCGCCCACGCGAGTGCCGCGAGCAGCACGTCGTTGATGCCGGTGCGATAGGCGGTGGGTGCACCGCGCAGCAACGCGTCCGTGTCCTCCGCGCTCAGTTCGAACGACGAGGCCGATTCCTCCTCCGCAGCTTCGAGCGGCTGGGTGGTGATCGACTTCCAGTGCTCGATCTCGTGGTCGAGCGCGCCCGAGTCCACGAAGGACTCCAGGCGCACCGCCCAGTCGCGCACCGAGGTGGACTTGCGGCCGAGATCGATCGGCTCGCCCCGCAGCGCCTGGTGGTAGGCGGTGTCGAGGTCGTCGAGCAGGATGCGCCACGACACGCCGTCCACCACGAGGTGGTGTGCCACCAGGAACAACCGCCGCGACCCGAAGAGAGCCGCCCGCAGCAGCGGTCCGCGGGTCAGGTCGAAGCCCGCGTGCAGTTCGTCGGCCACCCGCTCGAGGTCGTCCAGCGGGTGCTCGGACAGCACGTCTGCCGGTTCGAACGGCGGGTTGTGCTGCTGCCAGCCGGACTCGCCGGACGTGAACCGCATCCGCAACGCGTCGTGGTGGCGCACCAACGCCTCCAGTGCCCGCCGGAGCGCGGCGACGTCCACGTCCGAGGTCAGCTCCACCAGGTGCGACTGGTTGAAGTGGTGCGGCGCCGTCCGGTCACCCGCGAAGAACCACCGCTGGATCGGCAGCAGCGGCACGTCACCGACGACGTCCGCTCGGTCGCCGGTGTCGGTCTCCGCCGTGACGTGCGGCGCGAGCCCGGCGATCGTCTGGTGGGTGAACAGGTCCTTGGCGGTGAAGTGCAGACCGGCGCGGCGACCGCGGGCCACGACCTGGATGCTCAGGATCGAGTCACCGCCGAGAGCGAAGAAGTTGTCCCCCACCCCGACTTCCGGCACGGCGAGGACGTCCGCCCACAACGAGCACAGGGCGCGCTCCACGTCGTTGCGAGGTGCGACGTGCGTGGTGGTGGCGGTGAACTCCGGTACCGGCAACGCCTTGCGGTCGACCTTGCCGTTGGGACTCATCGGAACCTCGTCGATCGCGACGAACGCGGACGGCACGAGGTAGTCCGGCAGCGTCTGCGCCAGGAACTCGCGCAGGTCGTCCGTGACACCGACGACGTAGGCCACCAGCCGCTTGTGGCCGCCGAAGTCCTGTGCAACCACCACGGCCTCCCGCACGGACGGGTGCCTGAGCAACGCCGATTCGACCTCACCCAGCTCCACGCGGAAGCCGCGGATCTTCACCTGGTCGTCCGCGCGTCCGACGAACTCCAGCTCGCCGTCGCGATTCCACCGGACGACGTCACCTGTGCGGTACATCCGTCCAGGCCCGAAGGGATTCGCGAGGAACCGTTCCGCCGTCAGCCCCGGCCGGCCGAGGTACCCGCGGGCCAACTGGGGACCGCTGACGTACAGCTCACCCGGCACGCCGACGGGAACCGGCCGCAGCACCGAGTCGAGCACGTGGACCCGCGTGCCGGGCAACGGCCTGCCGATCGGCGGCACTCCGCCCGGTACCAGCGGCCCGCTCCAGCACGTGACCACAGTGGACTCGGTCGGCCCGTAAGCGTTGATCATGCGGCGGCCAGGTGCCCAGCGGGCCACGAGCTCCGCGGTGCAGGCGTCACCGCCGACGACCAGGGTGCGCAAGTCTGGCAGCAACCCGTCCTTCTGGGGCACGTCCGGCACGGTCGCCATCGCCACCGGCGGGATCAACGCGTGCGTGACCTTGTTGTCCCGCAGCACATCAGCGAGCTGCTCGCCCAGCAGCGGCCCCTCGGGCGGCACGACCAGTGCGGCACCGGCCGGCAACGACATGCACAGTTCCAGCACCGACGCGTCGAAGCTGGGGGAGGAGAACTCCAGTACCCGGTCACCCGGCCGGACCTCGAAGTGCTCGATCTCGGCCGCGGAGAACGACGCGAGCCCGGCGTGCGTGACCACCACGCCCTTCGGCCGTCCCGTCGAACCGGACGTGTAGATCACGTACGCGGGCTGTGCCAGGTCGACCGGCACGCCGAGGTGCGACGCGTCGTACCCGCTCGCGTCCAGCGGACCGTCCACGACGACGACCGGATCGGCGTCGCGCAGCATGAACTCGACGCGCTCGGCCGGGTAGTCCGGGTCGACGGGCAGGAACGCCGCACCGGTCTTCAGCACCGCCAGCTCGGTGACGATGATGTCCACCGATCGCGGCAGCCGCACCGCGACGATCCGCTCCGGGCCCGCGCCGCGCTCGGCGAGCAGCCTCGCGAGCCGGTTCGCCCGCGCGTCGAGCTCGGCGAAGCTGATCTCGCCCTCCGCGTGGATGAGTGCGGGAGCGTCCGGTGTGCGGGCGACCTGCCGTTCGACGAGCTGGGCGAACGAGCAGGGCGCGACCTCGTGCATGACCTGTTCGGCGGCGGTCTCGTTCCACGCCTCCAGCTGGTCCAGCTCGGTCGCGGTGAGCATCGGCAGCCCGGCCATCGGGAGCTCAGGTGCCGCGACGGCGCCGTCCACGAGCACGCGCAGGTGCCGCGCCAGCAGCTCGACCGTGGCGTGGTCGAACAGGTCGGTGTTGTAGGTGATGGCGCCGTGCAGCTCGTCGCCGGCCTCGGTGAACTCGAACGCCACGTCGAACGACGCCGTGTGCACCGGCAGGTCGACGTCCTCACCCACCAGACCGGGCAGTGAACCGGCCCGGCCCGGCGCGTTCTGCAATGCCACCAGCACCTGGAACAGCGGTGTGCGGCTCGGGTCGCGGTCGGGCTGCACCGCGTCCACGACCCGTTCGAACGGCACGTCCTGGTGCGCGAACGCCTCCCGGACCGTCCCGTGCACCGCGCCGAGCAACTCGCGGAAACTCGACGACTCGTCCACTGTGGACCGCAGCGTCACCGTGTTGACGAAGAAGCCGACGAGCCGCTCCAGCTCCGGGTGCTCGCGGCCGGACGACACCGTGCCGACCGCGATGTCGTCCTGCCCGGTCCAGCGGCGCAGCAACAGCGTGCACGCGGCGACGAGAGCCGTGAACAGCGTCGTGTCCTGGCCGCGAGCGAGGTCGCGCAGGCCGCTGGCGGGCAGTGCGATCTCCACCGTCGCACCGTTCGTGGTGTGCGTGGGCGGACGCGGGCGATCTGTCGGCAACTCCAGCGCGAGCACGCCGGCCAGCTGCGTGCGCCAGTAGCCGAGCTGCTCGTCGAGCGGCAGGGATCGTTGCCACGCGGCGAAGTCCGCGTACTGCACGGGCAGCGGCGGCAGCGGCTGACCGGCGTAGAGCGCGCTCAGCTCCTCCATGATCAGCCCGCCGGACCAGCCGTCCGTGACGATGTGGTGCATCGTCAGCGCCAGCACGTGCTCGTGCGCCGACACCCGGATCAGCAACGGCCGCAGCAGCGGGCCGGTCGTGAGGTCGAACGGCGTGGTCGCCTCGCGCGCCAGGATCGCCTCGACGTCGCCGACCGCCACGGGGATCTCCACCGGCGCCGGCGGGTGCACCACCTGCACGGCCCGGCCGTCGACCTCGCGGAACGTCGTGCGCAGCGACTCGTGCCTGGCCACCAGCGCGGACATCGCCTCGGAGAGGGCCGCGACGTCGAGCTCACCGGTCAACCGGACCGCCAGCGGCGTCACGTACTCCGTGCCGCCGGGCGTGAGCTGGTCGAGGAACCACAACCGCTGCTGCGCGAACGACAGCTCCAGCTCGCCCTCCCGCGACACCACCGGAATGGTGGTCATGCCGCGTCCCGGCAGGACCCGCGCGAGGCCTTCCACGGTCGGGTGGCCGAACAGGTCGCGTGGGGTCAGGTCGACGCCGAACTCCGCCCGCAACCGCGAGATCACCCGGATGCTGCTGATCGAGTCACCGCCCAGCTCGACGAACCGGTCCGTCACACCGACCCGGTCGACCCCGAGCACGTCCGCCCAGATGCCGGCGATCGCGCGTTCGGCGTCCGTGCGCGGCGGCACGAACTCCTGCGTCGTGGCGGACTCTCGGCCGGGCTCGGGCAGCGCTCGTACGTCCAGCTTGCCGTTGTTGTTGAGCGGCAGGCGATCCAGCCGGACGAACGCCGACGGCACCATGTGCTCCGGCAACACCGCGGCGGCTCGGGCGCGCAGCTCGTCGGCCGGGGTGTCGCCCACGACGTAGGCGATGAGCCGCTGGTCCTTCGCGATGACGGCGACCTGGTCGACGGCCGGGTGCAGCAAGGCCTCGATCTCGCCCAGTTCGATCCGGAAGCCGCGGACCTTCACCTGCTGGTCCGCCCTGCCCAGGTACTCCAGGTTCCCGTCCGCACGCCACCGCGCCAGGTCACCGGTGCGGTACATGCGTGCCCCAGAAGAGTCATCACTGCCGAACGGGTTCGCGACGAACCGCGACGCGGTGAGGCCCGGCCGGTTGAGATAGCCGCGTGCCAGCCCTTCGCCGGCCACGTACATCTCGCCGACCACACCCGGCGGCACCGGCCGCAGGTGCTCGTCCAGCAGGTAGATCCGCAGGTCGGGAATCCCGGCGCCGATCAGGCTGCCCGGCGCGGACGCCGCCAGCGCGGGGTCGAGTGCCAGGTAGGAGACGTGCACGGTCGTCTCGGTGATGCCGTACATGTTCACCAGCTGCGCCTCGTGGTGCGTGTACCAGGCGGAGAGCCGCGACAGGTCGAGCGCCTCGCCACCGAAGATCACGTACCGCAGTGCCAGCGGCACCTGCTCCTCGGCCATCAGCTGGTAGAAGGCCGACGGGGTCTGGTTGAGCACCGTGACCTGCTCGTCGTGCAGCAGCCGCAGGAACGCCCGCGGTGAGCGCGACACCTCGTGCGGCACCACGACGAGCCGGCCGCCGTGCAACAGCGGACCCCACAGCTCCCACACCGAGAAGTCGAACGCGAACGAGTGGAACAACGTCCACACGTCGTCCTCGCCGAACGAGAACCAGTCCGAGGTCTGCTCGAACAACCGCACCACGTTCGCGTGCGGCACGACCACACCCTTCGGCACGCCCGTCGATCCGGACGTGTAGATCACGTACGCCGGGTTGTCCGCCCCGAGTGCGGTGACCGGGTCGGTGTCGGGTAAACCGCTGAGGTCCGGCAACGACTCGAGCACCGCCACCGGCGCGGTGTCGGAGATCATCCGCGCGACGCGCTCCCGCGGGTAGCTCAGGTCGATCGGCAGGTAGGCCGCGCCGGACTTGAGCACACCGAGGATCGCGACCACCAGGTCGGTGCCGCGCGGCAGCCGCAACCCGACGAACCTCTCGGGCCCGGCTCCGTCTGCGATCAGCTTGTGTGCCAACCGGTTCGCGCGGGCGTTGAGCTCGGCGTAGGTGAGGTCGCCGACCGCGACACGATCCGGTGTGCGGGAGGCCTGGGCCTCGAACAGTTCGGGCAGCGTGGCGGTGGGCCGTCCCGCGGCTGCGCCGTTCCACTCGACCAGGACGCGGTGGTCCTCTTCGGGCGTCGTCCACCGCACGTCCGCCAGCGACTGGTCAGGCCGTGCGACGAACTCCCGCAGCACCAACGCCATCCGGCCGGCCAGCGACGTGATCGTGGACGCGTCGAACAGGCGCGGGTCGTAGGTGAACTCGAAGTGCAACGCACCGTCGTCGGCATGTGCTCGCACGGCAAGCGGCAGGGTCGTGGTGTCACGACTCTCCACCACGTCGACCCGCAGCTCGTCGTCCGCGCCGACCGGGTAGTTCTCGAACGCGAGCAGGCTGTGGAACAGATCTCCGCCCAGCCGCGCCAGGGAAACGTGGTCGTGCGCACGCGCTTCGCTCTGCGCGGCCTGCAGATCGCGCAACCACTCCACCACCGGGCGGCCGAGGTCGACGACCACCCGCGACGGCACGGTGTTGATGAACATGCCGATCATCGAGTCGGAACCGGGCAGCTCGGCGGGACGGCCGGACACCGTGGTGCCGAACACCACGTCCCGCTCCCCGCTCAACCGCGCCAGCAGCAAGGCCCATGCGCCCTGCACCACGGTGTTGACCGTGAGTCCGTGCTCGCGCAGATCGGCCAATGGCAGGTCGAGCGCCAGCACGGCGCTGGACTCGGCCGGCCCCTGGGGCCTGCGGTCGAACGGCAGCGGCGTCGGTGTGGTGAACCCGTCCAGCACCCGGCGCCAGTACTCCTCGGCGGCCGCGGTGTCCTGTCCCGACAGCCAGCGGAGGTGGTCGCGGAACGGCCTGCGGGCGACCGGCTGCTCACCCCGGTACTCGGCGATCACGTCCGAGAACACCTGTGCCGTGCTCCAGCCGTCCAGCAGCACGTGGTGCGTGGACCAGACGAGCCGCACCCGGTCGCCGGCCCGGGAGAAGTCCAGGCGCAGCAACGGTGACCGCCCGGACCGCACGACCTGCACCGGCTCGTCCACGCCCTGCCAGACGACGTCCGCGCGCAACGCCGGCGTACGCGCGATCACCCGTTGCCAGGCCGCGCGGAAACGGTCGAGGTCGACGTCGAGCAGCAGTTCCAGCCGGTCGACGTACGCGTCGGCGTCGTCGATGCTGTGGAACACCATGCCCGACTGCAACGGCGTCAACGGGTAGACGTCCTCGACCTCGCCCAGCGCGTCGACCTGCTCCTGGGTGAGCCGGACGAGCGGGAAGTCGGACGGGGTGCGTCCGCCCGGGCTGGTGCGGCAGTGCTCGACGATCTCCCGCAACGCCCGGACCATGTCGTCCGCCTGGCGACGGGCCTCGGCCTCGGGCAGCCCGTGGTCCCAGTCCAGCACGAGCCTGCCGCCGTCGACCGCGGCGGTGATCTCCACCAGATGCGTGGGAACCTCCGGGATGCCGGTGTCCAGGCGACCGCGGAACACCCCGTCACTCTCGCCGTCGTCCCACTGGCCGAGGTAGTTGAAGCACACCTCCGGCAGGTCACCGGTCAGGCCGCTGCCCGGCGTCAGGTACCGCAGCACCTCGTACGACAGTCCGTCGTGGGGAATGGCCCGCAGCTGCTCCTTGACGGACTTGAGCACGACACCCCAGTCGCCGTCCGGGAGTTCGAGCGACACCGGGAACTGGCTGGTGAACCAGCCGACCGTGCGGGACACGCTGTCGTCACGGCCGTGACCCTCCAACGCGAACACCGGCGAGACGGCCTTGCCGAGGGCGCTGAGCAGCACGTCGTTGATCCTGGTGCGGTAGACGCCGGGAACGTCGCGCAGCAACGCCGCGGTGGTCTCCTCGTCCAGTTCCACGGTGAAGTGGTGCCGCTCGGCGGGCACGGTCGCCGTGCCGAGCGGAATCGACCGCCAGTACGGCAAAGCGTCGGCGAACTCAGGCGCGCGACGGTTCAGCTGGTGCGCCCACTGGGTGAACGGCAGCGTGGCCGGAGGCAGTGGATCACCGCGGTAGGCGGTCTCCAGGTCTTCGAGCAGGATCCGCCAGGACACCGCGTCGATCACCAGGTGGTGCGCGACGAGCAGCAACGAGCCGTCCACCAGCGTGGCGCGGAACAACGGTCCTCGCGCGAGGTCGAATCCCTCCACAGTGGACTCGAATTGCGGCAGGGGCGCCGTGGCCTCCTGCCTGTCGTCGACGAACCGCAGCCGCAACGCCTCGTGGTGCTCGGCGACCGCCCGGACGGCACGGGCGAGCGCGTCGACGTCGGTGCCGGGCGCGAGTTCGAGGCGCAACGACATCGTGTAGTCGTCGCGGCCGACCTTCTCGAAGAACCAGTGCTGGATCGGGGTGAGCGGCGCCGGCCCGGTGACCAGGTCGTGGCTCACGGGGGCCGGCGCCTCCTGCGCGGCAGCGGCGAGCGCGGCGACGGTCTGATGGACGAAGACGTCCTTCGACGAGATCATCAGACCGTGTGCACGGGCTCGGGCCACCACCTGCATGCTGAGGATCGAGTCGCCGCCGAGTGCGAAGAAGTTGTCCCCGGCCCCGACGGTCCCGAGCCCCAGCACCTCGGCCCAGGTCCGGGCCAAGAGGACTTCCCGCTCGGTGCGCGGCGCGACGAACTCGCGCGACGCGAAGTGCGGCTCGGGCAGCGCACGGCGGTCGACCTTGCCGCTCGGCGTGAGCGGCAACAACTCCAGTGCGACGAACGCCGACGGCACCAGGTGCGCGGGCAGGAACCTCCGCGCCCAGTCGTCGAGGTCGGCCGTGCCGACCACGTAGGCGACCAGTCGTGTGTCCCGGCCGACGACGACCGCCGCCGAGACGTCCGGGTGGCGCAGCAGCACGGCCTCGACCTCGCCGGGTTCGACCCGGAAGCCGCGGATCTTGAGCTGGTCGTCGGCCCGGCCGAGGAACTCCAACTGCCCGTCGTCCGTCCACCGCACCCGGTCGCCCGTCCGGTACATCCGGCCCGCACCGAACGGGTCGGCGAGAAAGCGTTCGGCGGTCAGCCCGGGGCGGCCGAGATACCCTAGCGCGACCTGGGCACCCGCCACGTACAGCTCACCGGGCACGCCCACCGGCACCGGCCGCAGGTCGCCGTCCAGCACGTACGCCCGCTGGTTGGCGAGCGGCCCGCCGATCACCGGCCGCGGCCCGGCGACGCGGCACCAGGTCGCGTCGACCGTGCACTCGGTGGGGCCGTAGAAGTTGTACGCCCGCACGTCACCGAGCTGGTCCCACAGATCCGGTGGCACCGCCTCGCCGCCGATCGTGATGATCTCCGGCGCCCGCTCCAGCAGCCCGGAGGCGATGAGCGCCCGCATGTGCGCCGGCGTCGCGTCCAGCACGTCGATGCCCTGCGAGCGCACGTGTTCCACGAGTGCCACCGCGTCGAGACGCACGTCGTCGGAAATCAGGTGCAGCTCGTGACCGCACGCCAGCAGCGCGAGACCTTCCAGCGCCGTGTCGAACGAGAACAGGGCGGTGTGCGCGACCCGGAGAACACGCGGGCCGAACAGCTCCCGGTGGTGTGCCACCAGGTTGGTGACGTTGCGGTGCTCGACCGCGACACCCTTCGGCGTGCCGGTCGAGCCGGACGTGTAGATCACGTACGCGGTGCTCGCCGGGTCGATTCCCACGACGGGATCGGTGCCGGGGAACCCGTCGAGATCACCGATCTCGTCCAGCACGACCACCGGCTGTGCGTCGCGCAGCAGCAGTTCGACGCGTTCGGCCGGCAGCTCCCGGTCCACCGGCAGGTAGGCGGCGCCCGACTTGAGCACGGCCAGCACCGCCACCACGAAGTCCGCCGATCGCGGCAACCGCAGCGCCACCAGGCGTTCCGTGCCCGCGCCCAGCGAGATCAGCCGGTGCGCCAGGCGGTTCGCCCGCTCGTTGAGCTCCGCGAACGTGAAGGACTCGGCGGCGACCAGCGCGGTGGCGTCCGGTGTGAGCAGAGCCTGCCGCTCGAAGAGGTGCGGGAACGGCGGGTCGGAGACCTCCAGTGCGGGACCCGCCTGCAGCGTGGTTTCGTCGGTCAGGGACGGCTCCCGGCCCGCCGCGATCTCGCCGAGCAGCACCACGAGGTGCCGGGCCATCCGCTCGATCGTCGGCGCGTCGAAGAGGTCCGGGTTGTACTCGACCGCGCCGAGCAGCACGTCACCGCGTTGCTGGAACTCGAACGTCAGGTCGCACGTCGACGTGACGACCGGCAGCCGCACCTCCTCGACGGCGAGACCGGCGATCGCCGGCACCTCGTCCGCGGTGTTCTGCAGCAGCACCATCACGTCGAACAGCGGGTTGCGGCTGGGGTCGCGGTCCGGCCCGACGGCGTCCACGACCCGTTCGAACGGCACGTCCTGGTGCTCGAACGCGTCCAGCACCGTCTGCCGCACCTGGGACAGGAACTCGCTGAACGGTCTGCCATCCACTGTGGACCGCAGCACGAGCGTGTTCACGAAGAACCCGACCACGTTCTCCAGCTCGGCCCGCTCCCGCCCGGACGTCACCGTGCCGACCGCGACGTCGGACTGCCCCGAGTACCGGCTGAACAGCAGCTGGCAGGCCGCCACGAGCGTCATGAACGACGTGGTGTCGCCGTCGCGCAGGCCCGCGACCGGCAGCTCGAACTCGTGCATCGCACCGGACGTCGTGCGCACGGCGGGCCGAGGCCGGTCGGTCGGCAGCTCCAGCGGTGCCACCCCGGCGAGCTGCTCCCTCCAGTACCGCAGCTGCGCTGCGAGGTCGAGACCGCGCTGCCACACCGCGAAGTCCGCGTATTGCACGGGCAACGCCGGCAGCTCCCGGCCCTCGTACAGCGCGGCCAGCTCGTCGGTGAGGACCGCGGTCGACCAGCCGTCGGTGATGATGTGGTGCAACGTCAGCACCAGCACGTGCTCGTCGGCACCGAGCCGGACCAGCCGCGTGCGCAGCAGCGGTCCGGTGCGCAGGTCGAACGGCGCGGTCGTCTCCTCCAGCAGGATCGCGTCGAGGTCGCCGTGCTCGGGGCGCAGCCGCACCTCGTACGGCTCGCCGATGACCTGCAGGCCGTCGGTGAACGTCGTGCGCAGCGACTCGTGCCGCGCCACCAGCGCCGTCAACGCCTCGCTCAGTTTCGGCACGTCCAGCGGGCCACGCAGCCGCAACGCGGTCGGCGTGATGTACTCCGAGCCGCCGGTCTCGAACTGGTCCAGGAACCACAGCCGCCCCTGGGCGAACGACTGCGGGACATCTACCCGTGGCACGGCCGGAATCGTCGCGGAGTCACCCTCCCGCAACGCTTCCGCCAGCTGCGCCACGGTGGAGTGCTGGAACAGCACCCGCGGCGACACCTGCACCCCGAACGCCGCCCGCAGCCGCGCGACGACCCGGATGCTCAGGATCGAGTCGCCACCCAGCGCGAAGAAGTCGTCCTGTGCGCCCACCCGTTCCACGCCCAGCACCTCGGCCCACGCGGCCGCGACCACGCGTTCGGCCTCGGTGCGCGGTGCCACGAACTCCGCGGAGGCGAACTCGGGCGCGGGCAACGCCTTGCGGTCCAGCTTCCCGCTGGAGGTCATCGGCAGCTCGGCCAGCTCCACGAACGCCGCGGGCACCAGGTGCGCGGGCAGCACGCGGCCCAACGCCTCCCGGACCTCGGCCTCCGGTGTGCCGACGAGGTAGGCGACGAGGCGGTCGTCCACCGCCACCACGGCGGCCTGCCGCACTCCCGGCACGTCCAGCAGCGCGGCGACGATCTCGCCAGGCTCGATCCGGATGCCGCGGATCTTGACCTGGTCGTCGGTGCGGCCCAGGTAGTCGAGCACGCCGCCGGACAGCCACCGGACGCGGTCGCCGGTGGCGTACATGCGGCTGCCCGTCTCGAACGGGTTCGCCACGAACCGCTCGGCCGTCAGCCCGGCGCGGCCGAGATAGCCGCGAGCCACCTGTGCGCCCGCCAGGAACAGCTCACCGGGCACACCCACCGGCACCGGCCGCAGGCCGTCGTCCAGCACGTAGGCACGCACGTTGTGCCCAGGCTCGCCGATCACCGGCCGGTCGTGGTCGGCGAGCGCGCAGTACGTGGCGTCGACGGCGAACTCGGTCGGCCCGTAGTAGTTGAGGCCGATCTCCCGCACCTCCTGCCACAGGGACTCGTCCACGGCCTCACCGCCGAGCATCAGCGTCCGCAGCCCGGCGTCGAGCAGGCCGGCCGGGAGGAGCTGGCGCGCGTAGGTCGGCGTCACGTCCATCACGCCGATGCCGTGCTCACGCACGTACCGCACCAGCGCGGGAGGGTCGAGCCGCAGGTCCTCGCCGATGACGTGCAGCTCGTGGCCGGAGGCGAGGAACAGCAGGCCCTCCCACGACGTGTCGAACGAGAACGCCGCGGTGAGCGCAAACCGTTGCGAGCCAGCAGGAATCGACACAGCGGGGATGAGCGTCGCCCGGTGGTCGGCGTAGAGGTTCGCGAGCTGGGCGTGCTCGATCACCACGCCCTTCGGCGTCCCGGTCGACCCGGACGTGTAGATCACGTACGCGGGGTGCGACGGCAGCACCTCGACGTCCGGGGTGTGCGCGGGAAACGCGCTGGTGTCAGGCAGTTCGTCCAGCACCAGCACGGGCTTCGCGTCGGTGAGCAGGAACTGCCGGCGGCCGGTCGGGAGGTCGCGGTCGATCGGCAGGTACGCGGCACCGGCCTTCATGACGGCGAGCAACGCGACGACCATGTCCTTACGCGGCAACGCCAGGCCCACGAGTCGTTCCGGACCGGCGCCGTCGGCGATGAGCCGGTGCGCCAACCGGTTCGCGGCGGCGTCGACCTCGGCGAACGTGTGCGGCCACACCGCCACCGCGTCCGGTGTCGCGGCGGCCTGCCGGGCGAAGACCTCGTGGTAGAGCTCGCCGGACGTCTCCAGTTCGGTCCACGCCGCCATGTCGAGCTCGCCCGGCACCGTCCACGGGAGCGCGCCCACCGGGCGGAGAGGGTCGGTGGCGATCCCGCTCAGCAGGACGTGCAGCCGTTCGCTCAACCGCTGCGAGGCGGCGGCGTCGAACAGGCGCGGATCGTAGGCGAGGTCGAAGCTCAGCCGGTCGCCGAGATGCGCGGTGAGCGTGATCGGCAGGGTGGTCGTGTCGGTCGCGGTGACCTCCACGACGCGCGGTGCGGCCGTGGACTCGCGGTCGAACGGGTAGTTCTCGAACACCACGACGCTGTCGAACAGCCCGCCGCCGAGCCGCGCCAGCGAGACGTGCTCGAACGTCCGCGCCTCGCTCTGCGCCTGCTGCAGGTCCCGCAGCCAGGACGCGGCCGGTTGGTCGTCATCGACGGCGACGCGTGTGGGCACGGTGTTGATGAACATGCCGATCATCGACTCGACGCCGGGCAGCTCGGCGGGACGCCCGGACACGGTCGTGCCGAAGACGACGTCGCGCGTGCCGCTGTGCCGGGCCAGCAGCACCGCCCACGCGCCCTGGACCACCGTGTTCACCGTGATGCCGTGCTCTCGCACAGCCGTGCGCAACGACTCGGAGTCCTCAATGGACAGCGAAACACGGATCGACTCGGTCGACTCGGCCTGATGGGCCTCGGCGGGTTTGCGGTCGTAGGGCAGGGGAGTGGGCTCGGCGCCGTCCAGCACCTCGCTCCAGTACCGCCGCGCGGCCGACGTGTCCTGCTCGGCCAGCCACCGCAGGTAGTCGCGGAACGGCCGGCGGGCGAACACGGGTTCGCCGCGGTACTCCGCGACGACCTCGGCGAACACCTGCGCGGTGCTCCAGCCGTCCAGCAGCACGTGGTGCGACTCCCACACCAGCCGCACGCGGGAACCGCCCGACGGGGTGATGTCGACGCGCAGCAACGGGGACGCTTCCCGGTGCACCACCTGCACCGGCTCGTCCACGCCCTCCCAGACGATGCTCGTGCGCAGGACCGGCGTGCGGGCGATCACCCGGCGCCAGGCGGCGCGCAGCGCGTCCGGATCGTCGACGCCGTCGAGCACCAGCTCCAGCCGGTCGACGTACGCGGCCGGGTCGAGCAGGTTGTGGAACAGCATGCCGGCCTGCAGCGGCGTGAGCGGGTAGACGTCCTCGACGTCGGCGGGCAGCGCGTCGACCTGCTCCTGGGTGAGGCGGGCCAGCGGGAAGTCCGAGGGCGTGTGGCCGCCGGGGCTCGTCCGGCAGTGCTCGACGATCTCCCGCAACGACACCAGCATCCGCTCGGCCTCGGCCCGCGGGCTTTCCCCGGCGTACGACCACGTGAACCGCAGACAGCCGTCGGCCACCATGCCGTTGACCTCCACCGGGTGCCGGGCGAGGTCGGGTCCGGGGACCTCGTGGCCGCCTTCCCAGTGACCGTGGTAGTTGAAGCACAGGTCCGGTAGCTCACCGCTCAGGCCGCTGTCCGGCGTGAGGTACCGCAACGCCTCGTACGACAGGCCCTTGTGCGGGATGGCCCGCAGCTGTTCCTTGACCGACTTGAGGACGGCACCCCAGTCCCCACCGGGGAGGTCGAGCGACACCGGGAACTGCGTGGTGAACCAGCCGATGGTGCGGGACAGGTCGGCGTCGAGCACGTCGCGGCCGTGGCCCTCCAGCGTGAGCTCCCGGCGACCGAGTGCGGCGAGCAGCACGTCGTTGATCTGCGTGTGGTAGACGCCGGGCACGTCGTGCAGCAACGCCGCGGTCGTCTCCGCGTCCAGACTCACCGTGAAGCTGCGGCGTTCTCCCACCGCCACACCACCGGTCGGCTGACGGCACCAGTGGGCCAGCGCGTCGCGGAAGTCCTGGCGCGTGAGGTGGTGCGCCCACTGCGTGAACGGCATCGTCGGCGGGTCGAGCGGCTCACCGCGCCACGCCTTCGCGAGGTCCTCCAGCAGGATCCGCCACGACACGCCGTCGATCACCAGGTGATGCGCGGACAGGTAGAGCCGCGACCCCACCAGCACCGCGCGCAGCAACGGCCCGTTCGCCAGGTCGAAGTCGCGATGTTCGAACGAGTCCGCGACCTCCAGCACCGGCCGTCGCGCACCGAGCTCCATCCGCCCGTCGACGAACCGCAGACGCAGCGCTTCGTGATGCGCCACCACGGCGTCCAAGGCGTGCTGAACGTCCACCCCGGACGGCACGTCGACAGCGAGCGACATCGCGTAGCCGGTGTCACCGTCGTGCTCGAAGAACCACCGCTGGATGGGTGTGAGCGGCGCGGGACCCTCGACGTGCGCGATCTCCGCCTCGACCTCGGGTGCCGCCGCGAGTGCCAGCTCCGCCACGGTCTGGTGGCGGAAGACGTCGCGCGACGAGAGCTGGAGGCCGTCCCGGCGGGCACGGGACACCAGCTGGATGGCGAGGATCGAGTCACCGCCGAGCCCGAAGAAGTTGTCGTCCACGCCGACGCGCCCGACACCCAGCACCTCGGACCAGATGCCCGCCAGCGTCTCCTCGGCCGGCGTGCGCGGCGCCTGGAACTCCTCGCGCGCCAGCACCGGCGCGGGCAGCGCCTTGCGGTCCACCTTCCCGTTGCCGGTCAACGGCACCCGGTCGAGCGTGACGAACGCGGCCGGCACCATGTAGTCGGGCAGGCTGTTCTTCAGCCACGGCCGGAGATCGGCTCGCGTGCCGACGACGTAGCCGACGAGCCGGTCGTCACGCGCCACCACCACCGCGTCGGTGACGTCCGGATGCCGCAGGAGAGCGGCCTCGACCTCACCGGGCTCGATGCGGAAACCGCGGATCTTCACCTGGTCGTCGACCCGTCCCAGGTAGTCGAGCTGCCCCTCGGCCGTCCACCGCACCCGGTCGCCCGTGCGGTACATCCGGCCGTCACCGAACGGGTTCGCGAGGAACCGCGACGCGGTCAGGCCCGGCTGCCCGAGATAGCCGCGTGCGACCTGAGCCCCTGCCAGGTACAGCTCGCCGGCCACCCCGACCGGCACGGGACGCAGGTCGGCGTCGAGCACGTGCGCCTGCAGGTTGCGCAGCGGCTTGCCGATCACCGGCCGGTCGCCCTCGACCCGGCACGACACCGCGTCGACCGTGCACTCGGTGGGGCCGTAGAAGTTGTGGGCGTTGGTGCCGTTCAGATCGCGCCAGAGCCGTTCGCCCAGCGCCTCACCGCCGAGCATCAGCACGCGCGGGTGGTGGTCGAGCAGCCCGGCCGGGATGAGCTGCTGCAGGTAGGACGGCGTCAGGTCGAGGAAGTCGATGCGGTGCCGGCCGACGTAGCAGACCAGGGCGTCCGCGTCGAGCCGCACGTCGTCACCCAGCAGGTGCAGCTCGTGCCCGGCGGCCATCAGCACCGGGCCCTCCCACGACGTGTCGAACGAGAACACCGCGCTGAGCGCGACCCGCATCCGCTCGCCGCCCGCGAAGCCGGCGACGTGGCTGTGCAGGAGGTTCACCAGGTTGCGGTGTTCGACCACGACACCCTTCGGCGTGCCGGTCGAGCCGGAGGTGTAGATGACGTAGGCGGCCTGGGACGGCAGGATCCGCACCGCCGGGCAGGCTGCCGGCAGATCGCCGGTGTCCGGCAGCGCGTCGAGCACCCGTACCGCACCGGCGTCGGCGCGCAGGTGCCCCTGGCGGTCACGCGGCAGACCGGGGTCGATCGGCAGGTACACCGCACCGGACTTCAGCACCGCCAGCAACGCCACGATCGCGTCCGCCGTGCGGGGCAACGAGACCCCGACCACCTGCTCGGGACGCACGCCCTCGCCGATCAGCCAGTGCGCCAAGCGGTTCGCACGCGCGTCGAGTTCGGCGTACGTCAACGCCTCCGCGCCGCAGACCAGTGCCGTCGTCTGCGGTGTGCGCCGGACCTGTTCCTCGAAGATCGCGGTGAACGTCGTCACGGGCGCGTCGAGCGCGGTGGAGTTCCACTCCCGCATACGATCGAGCTCGGCATTCGTGACGAGGGGCAGCGCGTGCACCGGCCGCGACGGGTCGTCGACCACACCGCCGAGCAGCACGAGCAGGTGCTCGCCGAGCCGTTGCAGCGTCGCCGCGTCGAACAGGTCGGTGCTGTACTCCAGCACGCACTCCAGCTCGTCACCGCGCGGCGTGAACTCCACGGTCAGGTCGAAGTCCGCCGCCCACCGCTCGACGGGCACGTCCTCGACGGTGAGCCCGGGGAACGCCGGCAGTGCCCGCTCGGTGTTCTGCAGCAACACCATCACGTCGAACAACGGGTTGCGGCTCGTGTCCCGGCTCGTGCCGGTCGCGTCCACGAGCTTCTCGAACGGCACCTCGTCGTGCAACGCGTGGTCCTGCCGCAGCAGGTCGGTGAACCGGCCGTCCACAACGGACCGGACGACCGCCGTGTTGACGAAGAACCCCACGACCCGGTTGAGCTCGGGGCGGGTGCGGCCGGAGGTGACCGTGCCGAGCACCACGTCGGACTGGCCGCTGTAGCGGGCGAACAACACCTGGCAGGCCGCCATCAGCGTGCCGAACAACGTGGTGTCGTGCTCCCGCGCGATCTGTTCCAGCCCACCGGTGATCGCGGCCGGCACCACGAACCGGTGTGCCGCGCCGGCACCAGTGCGTTCGGCCGGACGCGGCCGGTCGGTGGGCAGCTCCAGCGGCGACAGGCCGGCGAGCCGGTCCCTCCACCGCCCCAGCGCGTCGTCCCAGCGCTGCTCCCGGTGCCATGCCGCGAAGTCCGCGTACTGGATCGAGGGCTCCGGCAACCGCTCACCGCGGTACAGCGCGGCCAGCTCGTCGGTCAGCACACCGAGCGACCAGCCGTCGGTGACGATGTGGTGAGCACCGAGCAGCAGCACGTGGTCCTGCGGCCCGAACCGGACGATCAGCGCGCGGAACAACGGTCCGTGCTCCAGGTCGTACGGCCGCGCGAACTCCGTCGTCAGGTCGCACTCGCCGACAACGGGCACGTCGATGTCCCGAGCCGGATGGACGACCTGCACGGCGGCGCCATCACGTTCGGTGAAGGTGGTGCGCAACGCCTCGTGCCGCCGCACCAGTTCCTGCAAGCACCGCACCAGCTTCGGCGCGTCGAGCGGGCCGCGGAACCGCAGCGCACGCCCGGAGTTGTGGTCGTTGCCGCCCGGACGCAACCGGTCGAGCAGCCACAGCCGGTGCTGGGCGGGGGAGGTGGGCAACGGTCCCGTGCGCGGCACCGCCGGGATCACCGGGGCGGCGGGCACGGCACCCGCGAGACGCTTGCGCAGCTGGTCCCGCAGGTGTGCGGGCAGGGCGGAGGCGCGGTCCTGCTTGGAGGTGGTCATGTGCTCTTGGTCCTCAGAGTTCGTTGAGGGAAGCGGTGTGCTCGAGCTCGCGCAGGATCAGTTCCTCGACGAGGTCGGCAAGTGCGGCGACGGTCCGGGCGGACAGCACGTCGCGTGGGCTCAGATCGACACCGAACGCGTCGCGCAGCAGCGAGGTGACGTGCATGCCGCGGATGGAGTCACCACCCAGCGCGAAGAAGTCGTCCTCGGCACCGACCCGGCCGACACCGAGCACCTGGGCCCAGATCGAGGCGACGGCCTCCTCGGCCGGCGTGCGCGGCGGGACGTGCTCGGCCGGCGTCCACTCGGGATCGGGCAAGGCGCGCCGGTCGAGCTTGCCGTTGGGACTCAACGGGAACTCGTCCAGCCGCACGATCGCGGACGGCACCATGTAGTCCGGCAACGCGGCCTCCGCGGCCTTGCGCAACGCGTCCACGTCCGGCGTCGTGACGTAAGCGATCAGCCGTTCGTCCCGCACGACCACGACGGCATCACCCAGCACGGCCTCGATCTCGCCGAGCTCCACGCGCAGCCCGCGGACCTTCACCTGGTGGTCGGTGCGACCCAGGTACTCGACGGAGCCGTCGGGCCGCCACCGGGCGAGGTCACCGGTGCGGTACATGCGCGTGCCCGCCGGACCGAACGGATCGGCGACGAACCGCCCGGCCGTGAGTCCGGGCCGGTTCAGATAACCGCGGGCCAGCTGGACGCCCGCCAGGTACAGCTCACCCGGCACACCCGGCGGCACCGGCCGCAGCTCGGGGTCGAGCACGCGCAGGGCGGTGTTCCACACCGGCTTGCCGATCGGCACGACGTCCGCGCCAGGGCAGGTCGCCCAGCTCGTGACGTCCACCGACGCCTCGGTCGGCCCGTACAGGTTGTGCAGCGGCACGTCGATGGTCTCGTACCAGGCCCGCACCAGATCAGGCGGCAGTGCCTCGCCGCTGCACAGCACCCGCCGCAACCCCGTGCAGCCCTTGGCGGCGGGCTCGCGCAGGAACGCGCGCAGCATCGACGGCACGAAGTGCACGGTCGTGATCGACTCGCGCTGGACGAGGTCGGCCAGATAGGCCGGGTCGCGATGGCCCTCCGGCTTGGCCACCACCAGCGTGGCGCCGGCGATCAGCGGCCAGAAGAACTCCCAGACCGAGACGTCGAAGCTCGCCGGTGTCTTCTGCAGCACCCGGTCGTCCGGGGTGAGCCCGTACTCGTGCTGTGTCCACAACAGACGGTTGACGACGCCCCGGTGCGGCACGACCACGGCCTTGGGCCTGCCCGTCGAGCCGGACGTGTAGATCACGTAGGCCGGGTGGTCCGGCGTCAGGACGATCTCGGGTGCCGTGGACGGGTGGCCGGAGGCGTCGAGCGGTGAGTCGACCACGAGCACCGGGCCGGCGTCATCGATCATGAACGCGACGCGTTCGGCGGGCAGTTCGGCGTCGATCGGGAGGTAGGCCGCACCCGCCTTGAGCACGGCCAGCAGCGTCACGACCAGGTCGATCGACCGCGGCAGGGACACGGCGACCACCCGTTCCGGACCGGCGCCCTCGGCGACCAGCCGGTGCGCCAGGCGGTTCGCCCGCCGTTCCAGCTCCGCGCCGCTGATCGACTCTCCTTCGAACCGCACGGCCTCTTCAGCGTGGGGAGCCAGCAGGTCGAGCAGGGTGCGGTCCGGCACCTCGTGCGCGGTGTCGTTCCACTCGACCAGGACGCGCTGCCGTTCCTCCGCCGTGAGCAGCGGCAACGCACCGACCTGCCGGTCGGCGTCCTCGGCGATGCCGGTGAGCAGCACGCGCAGGTGGTCGCCGAGCCTGCGCGCCGTGGTCTCGTCGAACGCCGCCGGGTCGTACCCGAGCAGCACGGTCAGCTCGGTGTCCGGGTAGACCGTGGCGCTGAGCGGGAAGTTCGTCGTCTCCACGGCTCGCAGGTCGCGCAGCGGCAGCCCCTGCGCCGGGTAGTTCTCGAACACCAGCACGCTGTCGAACAGGTTCACCCCGCCCTCGACGCCGCTCCAGGTGCGCAGGTCGGTCAGCGGCACGTGCTCGAACCGCCGCGCCTCGACCTGCGCCTCCTGCAGGCCGCGCAGCCACGCCGCGACCGGCGCCCGGTCGTCCACGGCCACGCGCACCGGCAGGGTGTTGATGAAGATCCCGGTGATGTCGTCGACGCCGGGCAGATCGGCGGGCCTGCCGGACACGGTGGCGCCGAAGCACACGTCGTCCCGTCCGCCGTAACGGGCGAGCAGCACGGCCCACGCGCCCTGCACGACCGTTCCCGGCGTCAGCCGCTGCTCGCGGGCGAACGCGTACAACGCGGCGGACTCCCCGGCGGACAAGGAGATCCGCAGGTTCGCCGTGGTGCTGGAGCCGTGCTGCCCGGACGGTGTGCGGTCGAACGGCAGCGGCGTCGGCTCGGTGAAGCCTCCGAGCACCTCGCGCCAGTGCCGCTCGGCCGGCTCGTCGTCCTGGTGGTGCAGCCACTCGACGTAATCGCGGAACGGCGGCCGGTCCGCCGGTTCGCCGAGAACGTCGGTCAGCACCTGGAAGACGCTCCAGCCGTCGAGCAGCACGTGGTGGAACGTCCACAACACCTGCACCTCGCCCTCCGGCAGGCGGGCCAGCGTCAGCCGCATCAACGGCGCGGTCGCGAGGTCCATGCCTTCAGCCCGGTCGGACTCCAGCAGCGCCCGCAGCAGTTCCTCGCGATCCCCTCGGGTCCAGTCCAGATGGCGGATCGGCACCGGTGCCTGCGCGTGCACGACCTGCACCGGCTCCGGCACGCCCTCCCAGACCACGCTGCTGCGCAACACCGGTGTGCGGTCCACGACCCGTTGCCACGCGGCCGCGAGCTCGTCCGGGTCCGCGGTCACGACGAAACTGGTCTGCTGCACGTACACGCCGTCGAGGGAGTGGAACACCATGCCCGCCTGCATCGGCGTGAGCGGGTAGACGTCCTCGACGTGCGGCAGCGCGATCCGGTCGCAGGACGCCTGGTCCAGCCGGGCGAGCGGGAAGTCCGACGGTGTGCGGCCGCCGGCGTCCGGCTGCGCGCAGTGGTGCGCGATGTCCCGCAACGCCACCAGCATCTCGTTCGCCAGCCGCGTGATCGTCGCCTCGTCGTGCAGGTCGGTGCTGTAGAACCAGGTCACCTTGAGCTGGTCGCCCTCGACGCGGCTGACCACGTCGATGGCGTGCGGGCGCGGTGCGTCCGGGTCGGCGTCGAGGTCCATGCCGCGCTGGTCTTCTTCGAACCGGCCGAGGTGGTTGAACCCGACCTCCGGCGTGACGTCCGGCAGGCCCTCGCCGGTGAGGTACCGCAGGGCTCCGTAACCGATGCCGCGCCTGGGGACCGCCCGCAGCTGCTCCTTGACCGCCTTGAGCGTCTCGCCCCAGCCCGCTTCCGGCACGTCGAGGGCGATCGGGAACATCGAGGTGAACCAGCCGACCGTGCGGGACAGGTCGACGCCGTCGAACAGCTCCTCGCGGCCGTGGCCCTCCAGTGCGACGAGCACCCGCGGGGAACCGGTCCAGCCGCTCAGCACGCACCCGAGCGCGGCCAGCAGGACGTCGTTGACCTGGGTTCGGTACACGGGCGGCACCTCGCGCAGGACGCGCCGGGTGTCCTGTTCGGACAGTCGAACCGTGACACCGCGCTGGGAAGCGGTGGTGCCCGTCTTGGAGCTGCCACCGGTGAGCTGCTCCCAGTGCGCTCGTTCGTCGTCGAACCCGCCCGCTCGGGCGTGGCCGACGAGCTGGTGTGCCCACTCGCGCAACGAGGTCGTCTTCGGTGGCAACGGTTCGCCGCGGTAGGCGGCGCGCAGGTCCTCGGCGATGATCCGCCACGAGATGCCGTCCACGACGAGGTGGTGCGCGGACAACCTGACCTGGCGCGGTGCCACGATCTCCGTCTCCAGCTGCGAGTGCCCGGACGGCTCGATGCGCTGGCGCCAGCCGTCGTCGAACGAGTACCGCGTCCGCAGGGCGTCGTGGTGCGCCACCACCGTGCTGACGGCCCTGGCCAGCCGTCCGGCGTCGACGTCCTCGGCGAAGTCGAGCACCACGGACTGGTGGAACCGGCTGAGCCCGTCGTGGTGGTCGAAGAACCAGTGCTGGATCGGCGTGAGCGGCACGTCCCCGGTGACCGTGCCCTGCTCCGCGCTCGTCCGGCCGGTGGACCGCACGCGAGGAGCCAGCTCGGCGATCGTCTGGTGCTGGAAGACGTCACGCGCGGCCAGGTGCAGACCGGCGGCCCGCGCCTTGGTGACGACGCTGATCGCGAGGATCGAGTCGCCGCCCAGCTCCAGGAACCCGTCGCGCACCCCGACCTGGCCGACGCCCAGCACCTCGGCGAACACCGAGGCGAGCACTGCTTCGACGGGTGTGCGCGGCGCGACGAACCGGGCGCGCTCGATCCGCGGTGTCGGCGGTTGCGGCAGGTTCGCGCGGTCGATCTCGTCGAGCACCACCCACGCCGACGGGATGAGGTAGTCCGGCAGCACCTGGCTCAGGACGCCCTTGAGCTCCGCGGGATTCGCCCGCGTGACGTAGCCGACGAGCCGTCCGTCGTGCACCACCACGTGCGCATCGTCGACCGTCCGGCGCAGGACCTCCTCGACCACCGCCGGGTCGACGCGGAACCCGCGCACCCGTGCCACGTCCTCCGCCTCGCCCGCGAACTCGACGAGGTCCCGGTCCGGGTTCGCGGTGACGGCCTCGCACAGCGCGACGAGGTCGTCGGCCATGCGCTCGATCGTGCTCGCGTCGAACAGGTCGGTGTTGTACTCCAGCGTCAGCGTGAGGTCGTCGCCCTCACCACGGTTTTGGGCAGGCCAGAACTCGGTGACGAGGTCGAACCGCGCGGCCGGCCGCGGCAGCTCGACCTCCTCGGCTGCCAGGTCGCCGAAACCGGTGCGGGTGAGCAGCGGCTGCTGGAGCGCGACGACGGCCTGCACCAGCGGCGTCCGGCTCGGGTCGCGGTCGGGCCGCAGCTGTTCCACGAGCTGGTCGAACGGCACGTCGTCGTGGGCGAACGCCTCCAGCACCGTGTCGCGCACCTGGTCCAGGTAGGCGGTGAACGGCCGCCGGGGGTCGAGCCACGTGCGCAGCACCAGCGTGTTGACGAAGAAGCCCGTGACGCCGTCCAGCTCCGCGCGGTCCCGTCCGGCGTTCACCGTGCCGACCGCGATGTCGCGCTGACCGCTGTGCCGAGCCATGATCACCTTCACCAGTGCGGTGAGCGTCATGAACAGCGTCGCGTCGTGCGCCCGGCCCAGCGTGGTCAGCCGCTGGACGAGCCCGGCTCCCAGCCCGCGCCGCAGCACCGCGCCCGCGGTCGTGCGCAGTGGCGGCCGCACCCGGTCGGTGCGCAGGTCGAGCGGCTCGAGTCCGTCGAGCCTGTGCCGCCAGTAGTCCACCCTCGGCACCGGCTGTTCCTGTTGCCACAGCGCGAAGTCCGGGTACTGCAGGCGTGGCCGTGGCAGCTGGTCGCCCGCGTAGAGCCTGGCCAGCTCGTCGAGCAGCACGGTGACCGAACGGCCGTCGGTGATGATGTGGTGCTGGCACAGCACGAGCACCTGGTCGCGGGTGAGCAGCGCCCGCGTCAGCGGTCCGGTGCGCAGGTCGAACGGCTTCGCCAGCTCGGCCTCCAGGTCGTCGACGAGCTCCAGCCGCACGGTGCCGTGCGGGCTGATCACCTGCACGTCACCGTGGACGGTGGTGCGCAGCGCGTCGTGCCGGGCGACCAGGAGGTCCAGTGCGTGCTGCAGCCGGGTGCGGTCGAGCGAGCCGGTCAGCCGCACGCCGACGGCGGTGTTGCTGTCCGGTCCTTCCGCGCCCTGGAGCCGTTTCTGCGTGCGGGACAGCGGCACCGGTTGCCCGGTGTGGGTGGGCGCGATCTCGGCGGGTCTGGCGTCCGGCAGCACCGCGGCCAGTGCCGCGACCGTGCGGTGCTCGAACAGCGCGCGCAACGGCAGTCCGCCGCCCAGCAACGCCAGCGTGCGCATGGCCAGCACCGAGTCGCCGCCGAGCTGGAAGAAGTCGTCCTCGGGGCCGACCGCGTCGAGCCCGAGCACCTCGGCCCAGACCTGCGCGACCCGGTGTTCGGCAGGCGTGCGCGGGGCCGTGGCCGTCACCGCGCCGCCCGACGGCTCTGGCAACGCCGATCGGTCGAGCTTGCCGTTGGGACTCATGGGGAACGCGTCGAGGACGACGAACGCCGACGGCACCATGTGCTCGGGCAGCCTGGCGGCGACCAGCGCGCGCAGTTCGGCCCGGTCGGCCTCGCCGGTGACGTAGGCGACGAGGCGCTTGAGCCCCTGGTCGGAGCGCGCGACGACGACCGCTTCCCGCACACCGGCGTGGTCGCGCAGCACCGCCTCGATCTCACCGGGCTCGATGCGGAACCCGCGGATCTTCACCTGGTGGTCGGCGCGCCCGACGAACTCGAGCACGCCGTCGCGCCACCGCACGACGTCACCGGTGCGGTACAGGCGCCCCGGTCCGAAGGGGTTGGCGACGAACCGCTGCGCGGTGAGGCCCGGCCGGTCGAGGTAGCCGCGGGCGAGACCCGTGCCGGTGACGTACAGCTCTCCCTCGGCCGCCGGCCGCAGGTCGTCGTCCAGCACGTGGGCGACGGTGCCGGGGATCGGCGTGCCGATCGGCGGGCTGCCACCGGGGGTGAGCGGCTCGCTCCACGTCGACACGACCGTGGACTCCGTCGGCCCGTAGGCGTTGATCATCCGCCGGCCGGGCGCCCAGCGCTCGACCAGTTCGGGCGTGCAGGCGTCACCGCCGACGATCAGCGTGCGGAAGTCGGGCAGCGGGACCTCCGGCACGGTCGCCATGGCCACGGGTGGGATCAGCGCGTGCGTGATCCTGTCGTCCCGCAGCACCTCCGCGAGCTGCTCGCCCAGCAGCGGGCCCTCCGGCGGCACGACCAGCGCCGCGCCGGATGGCAGCGCCATGCAGAGCTCCAGCACCGAGGCGTCGAAGCTGGGGGAGGAGAACTGCAGCACCCGGTCGCCCGGCCGCACCTGGAAGTGCTCGATCTCGGCGCTCGCGAAGTTCGCCAGCCCGGCGTGCGTGACGACCACGCCCTTCGGCCGCCCGGTCGAACCGGACGTGTAGATCACGTACGCGGGGTGCGCCGGGTCGGCCTCGACCTCCGGATCGCTGTCCGGCATCCCGCTCGTGTCCACCGCGGACTCGAGGGTGAGCAGCGGCGCCGCGTCGCGCAGCATGAAGCCGATCCGCTCGGCGGGATAGGCGGGGTCGACCGGGAGGTAGGCGGCCCCTGCCTTCAGCACGGCGAGCTGCGCCACCACGATGTCGGCCGACCTCGGCATCCGCAGCGCCACGATCTGTTCGGGACCGGCCCCTCGCTCACGCAACCACCACGCCAGCCGGTTGGCGCGGGCGTCCAGCTCCGCGTACGTGAGCGTGCCCGACGGCGCGATGACCGCGGGTGCGTGCGGGGACGACGCCACTCTGGCGCGGAACAGTGCCGTGAGAAACATGACGGACAGGGCCTTTCCGGGGGATCAGTCGGAAGGGTGAGGGAATGATCAGGCGACGCGGCGGGCGAGCCTGCCGCCCACCTGCAGCCAGCCGATGTCGCGGCCGGGGGAACCGCGCAGAAAACGTCCGGCTTGCGAAGTGTCACCGGTGTCGACGTCGCGCATTCGGAACCGCAGTCCGTCGTAGAGCGTCAACTCGGCGAACGGCTCACCGTCCACGACGAGTCGCAGCGGCGCATTCTCACCCGGCTGCACCGAATACTCGGTGTCGCCGTTGTAGAAACGACCGATGCAGCCCGGCGGTGTCGCCGCCACCCGTTCTCCCAGCTCGCGACAACCGTCGTAGTCACCGACGCCGAGCGCGCGCGCCAATTCGTGCCACATCGCGAATCCGGTGCTGCCATTC
The DNA here is from genome assembly GCF_033949925.1 of Lentzea kristufekii. Lineage (NCBI taxonomy): Bacteria > Bacillati > Actinomycetota > Actinomycetes > Pseudonocardiales > Pseudonocardiaceae > Lentzea > Lentzea kristufekii. The sequence goes on along the minus strand of NZ_JAXAVV010000006.1, from coordinate 95,840 downwards.
GTCGTGAGCGCGACTACGGCGCCGCTTTCCGGATGCACGCGCAGGTGACACGACGTGCCGTCGCCTGTGCCGTCGTGCCCGAACCAGCCGCCCTCGAACAACGCCACGCCGAGCCCCCAGCCATCGGCCATCCCGAACGGTTCCGCACCGTCCACGGGAGTCCGCATCTCACGAAGCTGGGCGTTCTCCACGAGCGTCGGCCCCTCGCCGGCGAGCATCCGCCCGAGCCGCACCAGGTCGATCGCACTGGCCGCGACGGCACCGGCGGGCGCGTCCACGAGCGTGAGCGACTGGTGCACCGGCACGACCCGGTGCCGTTCGGGATTGACCGCGTGCCCCGGCACCGTGTCGTGCACCCCGTCCGGTGCCACCACGAAGTGCGCCTCCACGCCCAGCGGCCGCAGCAACACCGACGACATGGCCTCCCACCAGCTCATACCCGTGACAACCTCGATCAGGTGTCCCGCGGCGCTGTACCCGATGTTCGAGTAGGAGAACCCGTCACCGGGCTCGTGCAACGGGTCGGCGCGGCGCAGGCACTCGGCCACGTGCTTGCTCAACGTCGACGCCGTGACCTCGTCCGAATCGGACGGCAGACCACCGGTGTGGCTCAACAGGTGCCGGACGGTGAGCCGTTCGCTCAGACTCGCGGCAGCGGGCAGGTACTCGGCGAGCGGCTCGTCGAGATCGAGGTCGCCGTCCGACACGAGGAGCATCGCCAGCGCCGCGGTGAAGGTCTTGCTGACCGACCCCACCGGCACGCGCGCGGCCCGCGTCATCGGCGGCCCACCCGTGTGCTGGACGCCGAACTCGACCGAGCGGGTAATTCGGTCGCGGTGCACGGCGAGTTGGGCGCCCGGAATCAGATGGCGTCTGGAGTGTCTTTCCAACAATGGCTGGAGCTGGACTTCGTGCATGTTCCCTCGCAGTACAAGTCGACCCCCAGAGCAATTTCGTCGCATGTTTTGTGTCAGGACTCCGCATTCAGCCGGTTAGTCCGTTCAGAGGTTCGTACGCTGCCAAATCATCATCACACCGTGGGACCGCCAAATGGAGCACGTCCTTGGAGTGCCCCCGATAAGACGCCTTCTTGCGGTCGCCAGTGACGCTCTGTCGTTGGCTGCTGGAGGTCAACCACTCGAACGGGTGGGTTTGGACTGAACCGTCTCGAAAACCCTCTTGAAAAGAGGTGTATTTTTGGAAAATGTTTCGGATACGTATCGTCACACGTCGTCACGGACCGTGCGAATGTCGATATTTCGAGAATTCTGGATGCTGTGAAACGCGCAGAAGCGAGCGGGCTCGGTCCTGCCGAGCACGCCCGCTTCAACTCCACCCGTTCTAGATCACTCGCCGTGACGCTCCTGATCGCCGCCGTTCCAGTCGCTGTGCCGAACGAACCCGGAACCTCCGGCTGTAGGGGCGTCCATCCAGCCGCACCTAGACGGCGACCGACTTGCCCGCCAGCGTCGCGAGCGCGTCCCGCAGCGCGGCCGCGTCCGGGGTGCCGGTGAAGACCTTCGCCACGTAGCCGTCGGGCCGGACCAGAACCGTGTCGCCGCCCGGTTCGGCGGGGGCCGCGACCCGCACGCGGTCTTCCCAGCCGGTGACGTCGCCCGTGCCCACCACCACGAAACGGCCGCCGCGCAGGGCCTCGTACAGCCGGGTGCCGTCGGCGAGGTCCACGTCGGGCATCCGGGTGCCGGTCAGCCGGTGCTCGCCGCCGGGGGCGCGGTAGCGGAAACCCAGCGCGGACAGCCTGCCCGTGAGCCTGCGGTGGATCGCCGGGACGCGCAGCGCGGTGCCGCCGACCAGGCCGCGGAGCGCACGCGCGAAGCGGGACCGCGCCATCGCCAGCCGGATCATCGTGCCGCTGATCCGCAGGACCTCCTCGCCGACCGGGTGCCGTTCCGCCTGGTAGGTGTCGAGCAGCGCGTCCGGGGCGCCGCGGAGCACCGCCGCCAGCTTCCAACTCAGGTTCGCCGCGTCCTGCAGGCCCGTGTTCATGCCCATGCCGCCGGCGGGGGAGTGGACGTGTGCGGCGTCGCCCGCCAGGAACACGCGGCCCACGCGGTAGTGCGGCGCCTGCCGTTCGTCGCTGTGGAAGCGGGACAGCCAGCGGGCGTCGTGCATGCCGAAGTCGGTGCCCAGCGCCCGCCTGGTGATCGCGCGGACCTCGTCCAGCTCCAGCGGGGTGTCGTCGGTGACGTTGGTGCGCCGGTCCCACGCGAAGACCCGCCACCAGCCGTCGCCGAACGGGGCGATGAACGTGAACTCCGAGCCGGAACCGTTGACGGTCAACGTGTCCGGCGGCGTCTCGCGCAGCCGCACGTCCGCCAGCATGATCGACTTCAGGACCGACTTGCCCGGGAACGGCTGGCCGAGCGCCTGGCGGACCGCGCTGTGGAAGCCGTCGGTGCCGACCACGTAATCGGCGCGGTACGTGCCCCCGGTCGTGTCGACCTCGGCGCCGGTGGCGTCCTGGCGCACCGCGGTCACCGCCGCGTCGTGCACGATCTCCACCCCGGCCTTGACCGCCCGCGCCAGCAGTGCCCGCTCCACGTTGTACTGCGGGGTCACCAGCATGTACGGGAACCGGCTCGGCAAGGTGCCGAGGTCCACGTGCACCCGGTCGAACAGCCGGATGTCGGTGACGCGCCCGGCTCCGGTGCGGTCCAGCTCCTCGACCAGCCCGCGGGCGTCGAGCAGCTCCAGCGTGCGGGCGTGCACGGCGAACGCCCGCGACAGGTTCGACACCTGGCCGTCCCGCTTCTCCAGCACCGTCACCGCGACACCGGCCTCGGCCAGGTCGCCCGCCAGCAGCAGTCCGGTGGGACCCGCACCGACCACGATCACCTCGGACATGTCCGTCTCCTTCTGGTCAACGGTTGTTTGCCAACGCTCGTTGGCAAACGGTAGAGCGGCTGGGCTCGACATGTCAACAGGTGTTGGCCTACAGTTGTTGGCATGACGGGCAGCACGGAAACCACCAAGGCGCGCCGCTCCGACGCGACCAGGGCGGCGATCCTCACGGCCGCGCGGGAACGCTTCGCGGCGGACGGCTATGAGCGCGCCACGATCCGGGCGATCGCCGCTGACGCGAACATCGACCCGTCGATGGTCATGCGCTACTACGGCAACAAGGAGAAGCTGTTCGCCGCCGCAGCGGAGTTCGACCTGCGGCTACCGGAACTGACCGGGGTGCCGCGCGAGGAGGTCGGGGCCCGGCTGACCGCCCACCTCGTCGACCGCTGGGAGCACGACGACACCCTCATGGCGTTGCTGCGGGCGGCGGTCACCAACCAGGCCGCGGCCGAGCGGATGCGCCAGCTCTTCGCGGCCCAGCTCGGGCCCGTGGTCGCGGCGCTGGTCGAGGACCGGGCCGAGGCCCCGGTGCGGGCCGGACTGGTCGCCACCCAGGCACTGGGGTTCGCGCTGACCAGGTACGTGCTGTGCCTGCCGCCGGTGGTCGCGCTGGACCGGGCCGCGGTGGTGGCCTGGCTCGGCCCGACGATCCAGCGGTACCTGACCGGCGAGCGGGGGGAGTAGGCGTGCGCTGTCGCTGACCGGCCCGCCCGCTCGGGAAAGTCGCGTCAGTCCGCGGCGCTGCCGGGGAACAGGGCCGCCGCGGCCGCCCAGGCTCGGGGCAGCCCGAACTCGGCGAGGCCGCGGAGGAGGTCGTGGAAGGTCTCCTCGGTGGCGCCGGCCGCCAGGGCCAAGTCCGCGTGCAGTCGCAACGACGTGTCGAGCGTCCGGTAGAAGAACCCCAGGCCAAGCAGGTCCGCGAGATGTACGCAGCCGGTCGTCCGGTGCCGGAGATAGCCGAGGAGATCGGTGTCTCGCGCGCCACCGTCTACCGCTGTCTCAAAACTTAGCGCTTTGATTTTGAAATCAAATCAGAGACTGCGCGGACGTCAAGCGTCGGTGAGGGCGTCCGCGGTGACGTTGACGATCTTCTGCCATGTTGCGGGATCGTCCCGGACGGTCCTGCTCGCTTCCAGGTGCACGAACGTCACCCCGTGCCCGGCGGCCACGCCGCCCTGCTTGTTGCGCCTGCCTTCGAGCTCACCGCAGTCGCGCGCCCACGCCCGGCAGATTCGCAGCGAGCGGTCCAGGCCGTCCGCGATGCGGCGGTGGGCCGACTCGGCCGCACCGGCGCCAGGTGAGATCACCGCGTCCGCGGACGACAGGCTGTCGTCCCCGAAACCGTGCAACTGCACCTGCGGCAGACCTCGCTCCGAGTGTTCGACGGCGAGCGCGTGGAACATCGAGTCGACGCGGTGCGCGGCGTCACCCGCGCCGTTCGCGACCGCGCGGTGCGTGCCGGAGACGGCCAGCACACTTCCGGGGACCTTCCGGAACAGTTCCAGCCCGATCTCGCCGGTGTGCAGGTCGTTCGCCGGGTGCGGTACCTGCAGCGCCACCCGCGCCGGCCGCGTGAGATCAATCATGTAGAGACCCCAGCCGCGCTCCGCGTTCGGTTCGCTCGCGACGATGACGTAGTTGCGACCGGTCTGGTCGTCGGTGCCCTGTTCGACGCTCATGCCGAGTTCCCGCAACGGACCGACGGCCAGCGGCACGTCATCCGGCCGCCCCGCGCTCAGCGTGGCGAGCGCGTCGACGAACGTCCGCCGCTCATCGTCGCTGGGAGGCCGGTACGCGGCGTCCTCCCGCAGCGCTGCCGAGTACCGCTGAACCCGCTCCTGCACAGAGGCCGCGGGGAGCTGGGACGAGGGCTCCTGCCGGTGCCTCGGCATCGCGACGACGACGGCTCCGGCGAGGACGACGGCCACCGCCAGCAAGATCCACCAGTAGCGGGACCTTGAGCCAAAAGTAGTCACTCGGTGTAGTCTATTTCACTCATTTGGTCCCCAGTTGCTCACGTATGAGTGACAGATAGATCGGGCATTAGTGCACAATCTACGAGATTCCAGGACCTGGGGGCCGCGTTCGGGGGCGTGCCTGAGATGTGAGGACGGACCGATTCAGTGGCGCGCCACAAAACTTCCGCAAGCGGTGACGAGGCCGCTGCGCACAGTGACAGACAGGCGAAGCGACTGGCTGCTCAGCTTCCTGAGTCCGGGTTCGCCGTCCGGCCGTTGCCGGTGGTACTGCTCGTGTTCTTCCTCGGCATCGCCGCGGCGACGGTCGTGCTGCTGGACTCGCGGGACGGCCGCGAGGTTCCGCGGGCGTTCGTCGAGTCGCAACAGCAGATCGCGGTCGCCACCGCGCGGGCGATCGGCGCGACGGCGAGCCAGAGCCTGAGCGATCTGCGCACCGTCGCCGCGTCCGGCGCGTCCGCCGGCACGGAGCCGATGCTCGACGCGTTGATGCGCAACAAGAAGTGGCGCGGGGTCTCGGTGCTCGCCGCGCAGTCCCGCACACTGGTCGCCACTCGCGGTGAGGCCGTGCCGGTCCAGGCGGTGCCGGGTGACGTCACCGTCCCCACCGTCGCGTCGACCGTCGCGGCCAACGGTGAGGTCGTGCTCATCGCGGTGTTCCCGTTGCCTGCGGGTCAGCTGCTCGCCGCGACGACGGCGGTCCGTCTGCCCGACGCCGACCCCGATCAGGTTCTGCGGCAGTCGCTGCTGCTGACGACGCTGTCCGGCAAGGTGGTGGCTGCGAACGGTCCGCTGGCGCAGGGCAGTGACGCGAGTGCGGAGGCCTTGATCGCGAGCGCGGGCAAGGCGGCGTCGGGCGAGCCGGGCTTCGTCCTCGGCTCCGCCGGCGAGCAGGTGCAGCCGACGCTGACCTACGCGCGGGTGATGCCGTCGGGCAGCCCCGCGGGCCTCGACCTCGCGGTCGTCGCGGTTTCGGACGGCCCCCTGGCCGGCACCGATCCCGCCGGTTCGGGTGTCGTCCCCGCTGCCGCGCTGGCCGTTCTGGCGCTGCTCGGGTTCCTCCTGGTGCGCCGGTACATGACCAAGCCGGTGGTCTCGGTGCGGGCCGACCTGCTGCGCGTCGCCGCGGGGCGGCTCGACACCAGGATCCGTGCCAGCCGGACCACCGAGGTGGCGCGGATCGTCGCTGCCGGCAAGGCGTGCCAGGACCAGCTGAACGACGACGCGGAGCGCGAGCGGAAGACGCGTGGAACGAGTGCGCGGATCGTGTGCTTCGCGGTCGCACTGTCCATGTTCGGCTGGTCGGCCGGGATGCTCGTCGCGTTCCGCACCCCGCAGGTGGAGATCCCGGGCGCCGTGGTGGCGAGCATGCGCGTGCAGACCGGCAAGGCGACGGAGGCGCTGCGGCGCAGTGTCAACGACGGCCTGGCGGATCTCGAAACGCTCGCCGCCGGCGCCAAGGACGCCAAGGACGTCAAGGGCACGGACGAGCCCCTGCGGGCGTCGTTGCGGGAGCTGCTGGCCACCCAGACCCGGTACCGCAGTCTGTACCTGGTGGACCGCGAGGGCTCGGCCACCGGTGAGGTGATCGGGCGACCGCCGTTGCGCACCGCCCAGCCTCCGGCGCGTGACTCCGGTGTGCGCCAGCAGAACCAGTCCGGGCGCGTGCCGGTGATCTTCGCCGAGGTACCGCTCGACGGCGCGACGCTGATCGGCGAGTACGACCTCGACCACCTGCGGGTGCTGCTGAGCCAGGTGCCCGGCCACGCCAGGGTCGTCGACTCCGGTTTCCGCACCATCAGCGCCACCGACGGCTTCGTCGCCTTCGAAGAGGTCACCGCGGAGAGCCTGCGACGCAACGCGGGGCTGGCGAAGAACGGCAGCGCTGTCGCCGAGGTGCACCAGGGTTCCGAGGAACCGGCGATCGTGGCCTCGGCCGCGGTGCTCGGCGGCTCCGTCGGACGGCTCGGCTGGACGGTCACCACCGAGAAGCCGGCCAGCGAGCTCGCGCTGCCCGAGAACCAGACCCGCCGCTACGCCCACCTGCTCGCGCTGGTCGCCGCCCTGGGGACCCTCTTCGGCTACGGCTGGATCCTGTTCACCGTTCTGGGACCGCTGCGCAGGGTCGCGCGCGCCGCCGACAACCTCGTCGCGGGCGACCTGAAGTCGGTGATCTACCCGCAGCGCCACGACGAGATCGGCACGATCGCGAGCTGCCTGGAGATCTGCAGACAGGCCGTCGTGCAGGGCCCGGACCGGCTGGGCGACGTCCGCCGCCCCAGCGGCTCCGCGACCGAGCCGACGATGCTGATGGAGCCCGTCCCGGCACCGGCACCGCGCAAGCGCGCTCTGGCCAGAGCAGGCAGACGCCCGTGACGTACCTGTACGTGGTGTTCGTGGTGCTCACCACCGGACTGCTGATCGCGGGGATCCTCGAGCAGCGCGCTCACCTCGGCCAGCTCGGCAGGATCGAGCACCGGGTGCTGGTCAACGGCATCCGCGGCAAGAGCTCGATCACCAGGCTGTGCGCGGGGGCGTTGCGCGGTGGCGGCCTGGTGACCACGGCGAAGACGACCGGCACGGCCGCCAGGTTCATCCACCCGGACGGCAGCGAGGAGCCGGTCTACCGCAAGTGGGGCATCGCGAACGTCGTCGAGCAGATCGGCATCGTGCGCCGCGCCGCCGCCTATCGCTCCGACGCGCTGGTGATCGAGTGCATGGCCGTGATGCCGGACCTGCAGGAGATCAACCAGAGCAAGCTGATCCGGTCCACGATCGGCGTGCTGTGCAACGTGCGGGAGGACCACCTCGCCGAGATGGGCCCGACGCTGGACGACGTCGCGCGTTCGCTGAGCCGGTCCATGCCGGTGGGTGGCGTGTGCGTGACGGCCGAACGCGACCGGCTGGCGATCCTCGAACAGGAGGCGGCGAAGCGGAACTGCGAGCTGATCGCCGTCGACCCCGAGTCGGTCACCGACGAGGAGATGGCCGGGTTCTCCTGGGTGACGTTCAAGGAGAACGTCGCGATCGCGCTGGCGGTCGCCGAGCTGCTCGGTGTCAACCGGCGGCTGGCTCTGGCGGGCATGTGGGCGGCGCCGCCGGACCCCGGCGTGCTGTCGGTGCAGACCAGGACACGGGACGGCAAGCAGATCAAGCTCGCCAACGTCTTCGCGGCCAACGACCCCGAATCGACCCTGATGAACGTCGAACGCCTGCTGGAACAGGGCTCGATCGCCCGGCCTCTGCACGTGGTCATCAACTGCCGACCGGACCGCGTCGAGCGCAACCGGCAGATGGGTGAGCTGGTCGAGAGGATCGACCCGGACCGCGTCGTGCTGATCGGAGAGCCGACCCGCAGCGCGCGACTCAGCATCGCCGAGGAGTGGCAGGACCGGGTGAGCGACCTCGGTGGTGCGCGCGGCGCCGGCGACCTGCTCGACTCGATCCTCGCCGACGTGGACGACACCGTCTCGCTCGTCGCCATCGGCAACATCCACGGCCAGGGAGAGGTGTTGCTGCACGCCGTCGACGAGCTCGACGAACCTGAACCCGACGAGCAACGGCCGCAGCCGCGCGTGCAGGCTCCACGGGCGCGCGTCCCCGTCCCACCGCCGCCACCACCGCCGCCACGCAGGCGGCCCACACCGCCTCCGGTCAGTCCGCACGCGCCCATCCGCGGACAGCTCTTCGACCACCCGCACCGGCCCCACAGGCCCCAGCGGCCGCAGCGACCTCTGCCCGAGCGTCGTCCGGCGCCCAGACCAGGACACACCCATGACTAACGGTTCGCTTCTCCTGCCCGAGGTGGCGACGCTCGGCCTCGCCATCGGCCTGGTGTTCTCGCTGGCCTGCTACCTGACGACCAACCTGTCACCCGGCGGCATGATCACGCCGGGATGGCTGGCGCTGACGCTCGTCGAGGACTACCGGCGCGCGCTGCTGGTCGTCGTCATGAGCGGGGTGACCTTCGGCGCGGTGAAACTGCTGCAGCGCTTCGTCATCCTCTACGGCAAGCGCCTGTTCGCCGCTGTCGTGCTCACCGGCGTGCTGCTGCAGTCGACCTTGTTCCTGCTCATCCAGAGCGACTACCCGCTGCTGTTCGCGCATCAGACGCTCGGCTTCGTGGTGCCCGGTCTCATCGCCTACCAGCTGGTGCGGCAGCCTCCGCTGGTCACGATGATCGCGACCAGCGTCGTCAGCGCCGCGGGCTACGGCGTGCTGGCGAGCGGTGTCCTGGTCGGCCTGGTTCCGACGGTGTGATGGAGGTGCCGATGAATCGCAAGGGCGTGCTGGCCGGGGCGGGAGTCGCCGTCGTCGCGCTGGTCGCGGGCGTCGTCGTGTTCTGGCCGGAGAAGTCCACCGTCGCGGCGCCGCCGACCGCGGAGCAGGTCACGGCGGGCACAGCACCGGAGCTGACCTTCGAGCGCGTCAACAGCCCTGGGAGAACCGTGGTGCGCGATCGTGCGGGCGCCGTCACCGCCACGTTCACCGACGACGCGCGGACCGCTCTGGTCAACGGCTCGCTGCGGTCGTTCAGCGAGCCGAAGGCGACGGCGGCGAAGGTCAGCACCACGGCATGGGTGCGGCTGTTGCCGCAACCGTGGACCGCGGGAGCGGAGAAGGCGGACTGGTTCGCCGAGTGGTTCCGCGCCGCCCGCCAGGACACCACACCCGACGTCCTGGAGATCGCCACCCAGTACACGATCGACGCGCCGTCCGAAAAGGACGCCTCGGGCGTGCGGTTCCGGGGCGACGCGTCGTTCGGCCCGGTGAAGGCGTCCGGCGCGGGCAGGCAGGAGCAGTCGGACTTCTACGACTACCTCGGTGTCCCCTGGAAGTTCCCGAACGGCCCCGCCGGCGCACCTGACCGCGGTCGCTACGGCGCCGTCGACTGCTCGGGCTACGTCCGGCTGGTGTTCGGCTACCGCCTCGGCATGCCGCTGCTCAACACGAACGCGGCAGGTCCTGGCCTGCCGCGTCGTGCGTTCGCGATCTCCGAGTTCGGTCCCGGTGTCCAACTCGTCCCCAACAAGCTGCGCCGCGCCACGGACTACGCCGCGCTGCAGCCGGGGGACCTGGTGTTCTTCGAGCTGGAGGACGATCCCGAAACGCTCGACCACGTCGGCATCTACCTCGGTATCGACGACCGCGGCAAACACCGCTTCATCTCCAGCAGGGAACGCATCAACGGTCCCACCATGGGCGATGTGGGAGGTACCTCCCTGCTCGACGACGGCGGCACGTACTCGACGGCCTGGCGATCGGCCCGCCGCCTCTGACCGGAGGTGCGAAGAGGGCGAGCGACAGGAGCGACGCGGGCCCGGCTCGCGGATGCGGACGAGGACTTCGGCGGCCTGGTCGTGAGTCGCTGGTGGCCTCTTCGTGTTCAACCTGTGCTGGTGATGCGGTTAGGGTGATCCCAACTGCGCGGAGGTTGCCGTGGATGGCGCTGTGTTGCGACCGGGTGATGTGCTGGCGGCGGCCGAGAGCGCGCCGCCGGTGGAGTCGGTCGAGGTCGTCGCGCGGGATCTGGCGAAGCGGTTCGAGGCCGTCGACGTGTCGTTCCTGCTGATCGACGTCGGCGATGAGCGGCTGGTGCGGCTGGCTTCGAGCACGTGGGAGCTCGGCAGGGGCGGCGCGGAGAGCGTTGATCTGCGCGACAGCGTCTACGAGGAGGTGTTGCGCACCCAACGGCCGTGGCAGGGGCTGGACGGCGACGGGGTGCGTGTGGTGCTGCCGGTGACCAATCGCGGCGACTGCGTCGGCGTTCTGGAGGTGACGGTGCCCTCCCTCGACGAGGAGGTGCTGGCGCAGCTGGGGGAGGCCGCGCACGCACTGGCTTACGTGATAGTGACCGACCGCCGCTTCACCGATCTCTACCACTCCGGCAGGCGCACGACGAGGATGAGCCTGGCAGCGGAGATCCAGCACCAGCTGCTGCCCACGGCGTCCTGCTGCGAGGCCGCCCAGTTCACCGTGGCCGGCGCCCTGGTGCCGGCCCACGACATCGGTGGCGACACCTACGACTACGCCCTGGACCGCGACGTCCTGCACCTGTCGATGACCGACGCCGTCGGCCACGACGTGGGCTCCGCGATGACGGCGACTCTGCTGGTCGGTGCCCTGCGCAGGGCCCGCCGGGCCGGCGACGGCCTGGCCGAGCAGGCACAGCAGGCCAACCACGCCCTGCTGGACCACCGCCTGGGATCACTGGCGACCGGGCTGCTGGTGCGCGTGGACCTGCGCGACGGAGCGGTCGAACTGGTCAACGCGGGCCACCCGGTACCACTGCTGCTGCGCGACGGCGTGGTGGAGGAGCTCGACCTGAAGGTCGACCTGCTCTTCGGCGTGAAACCGCATCCCTACCGGGTGCAACGGCTCAACCTGCGCCCCGGCGACCGGCTGATGCTGCTCACCGACGGCATGTTCGAACGCGACGCCGAAGCCGTCGACCTCCCCGCGCTGCTCCGCAACACCGAAGCACTGCACCCCAGGGAGGTGGTGCGGGCGGCGACCAGGGCGGTGAGGCGCGCTTACCGCGATCATCTCCAGGACGACGCCACCGTGCTCTGCCTGGACTGGCACGGCATCGGCCGCACCGAACGCCAAGCGGACAACGGCGCCGACACGGACTCCGCCTCGCCCTCACGCCCGACCCTCACAACGGGCTGACCGGGCGACGTCCTGTCGAGGCCTCGGGGCGATGACGAGACCTCAACGGTGTCCACCGTCATCGTTCCGCAGCCAGGCCGGGGACCACGTCGAACTTGCGGTCCAATCCGGTGAGCCTGAGCGGCCGGAGAACCGCGCGGGTGCGTGCCACCACGATGAACTCGACCTCAGCGATCACGGTCGCCTCCCACACGGCCATCAAGGTGGCCAAGCCGGTCATGCCGAGGAAGCTCACCGCGGTGAGGTCGACGATGAGATCCGGACCCGCCTTGCGGACGTGCCCGTGCAGACGGGTGTGCAGTACTGGACCACTGCGCACGTCGACCTCGCCGAGTACCGCGATCACGACGGCCCCTCGTCGGATGAGCTGTTCTGTGACGGTGAATCGCGCGGTGCCCGGGGATCGGCCTGGCTGGCGGGACGCACTTCGGGCGATCACGGGCGCCCTGGGCAGACGGACGGTGCTCACGGGAATCTCCTCGGGGAACCGTGGCGACCGCGGGGTCCAGGCGGGCGGATGGCAGAGAAGCCGCACGTTAGGTTTGAACGGAGTCCGCCCACAAGCCACGCCGGGTGCCACCACTCGATCGGATTGTCATCTGTGCCCGTTCAGCCGTCACGACATCGCGTTGAGTCACAGCTTCAGCCGCTGTCCCCTCATCGGCCCTGTCAGCGAACGTCACAGAGTTCTACGCTGGCGAGGCATCCCACCCGATCAGAGCTTCGGGCTCGACGCGGTGGATCGGACATCCGCTCCGGACCTCGGCGGCGCACGCATCGAGTCGCTGACGCGCCGAGGAGGTCGCCGAGATGTTTCCGCTCACGGCACCGGCTGACATGTCACGCGGGTTGAGCGCCGTTCGCCGGGACTGCCGTTGCGGCCGGTTCCAGGTTCTCACCTGCCTGGTCGCCGTCCTGAGTGGACAGTCGGGGGACTCTGACGGCCGAGCTTCTCCGGCCGTTCACACGCCTGTCGCTGCCGAACCCACCTGATCCGCCACGGCTCCTCCGGCGAGAGCCGTGGCGGCGGACACCGGTCACGTCGTCAACGACGTCGCCCGACCCCGTTCAACGCTGGGGCTGGTCGTGCTCGGTCAGTGCGGGGACGGACCTCAGCGCGCGGTTGTGGCGCGGTTCGGTCCGCGTCTTCGCCTCGTCGACCTGCCGGATCAGCTCGGTGCGGACCTCGTTGAGCGCGGACGGCAGGTCCGGCTCGGACGAGGTGGCGACGAGGTGCAGGCGGGGAGTGCGGTTGATCCAGCACTCCAGGGTGACTCGTTGCTCGACGCCGCGACGGTCCTTGACGCTGATCTCGAGTTCGACCTGGTCGTCGTGGAACGAGCGCAGGCGCGAGCCGAGTGCGGCCAGACGTTCCACGACCCAGCCGCGTTCGTTCGAGAGGAAGCCGGTGGCGAGGTGCAGCCGGTTGGTGATGACTGCGGTGTCCCCTGGTAGTTCGCTCATCTATTCACTGTCCTTTGTGGAGTGTGGCTCTGTTGCGGTCGAGTGACGGTGCGAGGTTCCCGCCAGCGAGTGCTGAAGGTCGTTCTTCCCGGTCAAGGCGGTGATCAGGCCGCGCAGCGACGTGGTGGCCAGCCCGATGGAGGCGTCGCTCGCGCCGTAGGGGATCACCAGCGTGTCGCCGTGCAGCAGGGCGCCGCAGGAGTAGACGACGTTGGGCACGTAGCCGTCGCGTTCGGTGGCGGCGGGCAGCAGCAGCGGTTCGGGCAGTGTCGCCAGCACCCGTTCGGGGTGGTCGAGGTCGAGGAGCATCGCGCCCATCGAGTAGACCCGCATGGGGCCGACGCCGTGGGTCAGCACGAGCCAGCCCTCGGGAGTCTCGACGGGCGAACCGCAGTTGCCGACCTGGACGAGGTCCCAGTGCCGGCCGGGCACTTCCACGGGTTGTGCGCCGTTCCAGGTCCTGATGTCGTCGGACGTCACCACGGCCGAACTCTCGCCGTCCCCGCGCGTCAACGCCGCGAACCGGCCGCCGATCTTCCTGGGGAACAGGGCCATGCCCTTGTTGCGAGCGGCCGAGCCGGTCGTCTGTGTGACGTTGAAAGTGCGGAAGTCGTTGGTCTGCAACAGTTGTGGTGCGACATCGACACCGTCGAAGGCGGTGTACGTGGCGTAGTAGGTCCGCTCGCCGTCATCATCGGTGAAGCGCACGAATCTGGCGTCCTCCATGCCCTGGCGTTCGGAGGGGCCGGTCGGCCAGAGCACGCGCCCGCTGATGACGGTGTCGTCGGGGAACTCCGAGGTGTAGTTGCACGCGGCGATCCGCCGGACCAGCTCGACGGTCCGGTGCGCCTCCTGACGGGCGACCAGACTCGGATGCAGGTCGGCCAGCACCAGGTCCAGCTCGGCGTCGGTGAACCGCGCGGGCAGCCATCGGTTCAGGACGGCGGAGACCTCGTCGTCGTGGCCGAACTCAGCGAGTTTGCCCTGGAAGAGGCTCTTCTCGTGCACGGTTTCCCGGTGCAGGCCGGTGGTGACGACGTTCGGGGGTGTGTCGACGGTGAGCGCACCACCGGGACCGGCCACTCCGGTGCGGAAGCCGATCGAGGACAGGTGGCCCTCACCGATGCCGCGGACGCTCAGCACGAATCTCAGCTGGTCCGGTCCCATCCCGCTCTGATCGGGGTGCGCGACCATGGACGGGTTGCACAGCGCGGCACCCTCGATGGAGTACTCGTGGGTGAAGTACGCGCCGATGAGCAGTCTGCGGGACTCGGACAGTTCGACATCCGCGGACAGGCGGTGGCTCACGCTCGCGAAGTGATCGGCGAAGGTGACCCGGACGTCCCGGTGCCTGCCCGCGAACATGCGGATCGTGCGGTCCAGCACGGTGCACACCGTCTCCTCGTCCAGCGCCATCACCCGCCGGATCACGGCCGCGGAGCGCGACTCGTGCTCGGGCCGCTCCTCTCCCGGCACGAACAGCTTGGTGATGACACGGCGCGGTTCCGGCCGCAGGCGCAGCGAGGTGCGCGTGACGCCGGCGTTCATCCGTCGCTCCCCAGCAGGGTGCGGCCGTGTTGCAGAGTGGAGATCAACGCCAGCGTCGACTCGGCGCCCTGGTTGTGGTTGGGGCCGTCGGGGGTGAGTCCGTCGTAGCCGCCACCGGTCTCCCTGTCGCGCATGGGCACACCGAGGTCGTTGTGGCCGTCGAACCACTCGACCGCGCGGCGGACGCCGGTGAGCCACCTCGGATCGCCCGTGATCTGGTGGGCCCGAGCACAGGCGTCCGCGAGCGCGGCGACCTCGACGGGTTGCTGATCGAATGCCGGGCGCGGCTCGCCGATGCGCCAGCCACCTGCCGGGGCCGGGGAGAAGTGCGCCTCGCTGGTCTCGACGGTGAGCAACCAGTCCAGCAGCCGCAGGCCGTCGTCGCGGATCTGGAGATCGTCGAGGAGGTCGCCCGCGGCGATCAGCGCCTCCGGCAGTGCGGCGTTGGCGTAGAAGAGCCGGTGTTCTGGCCAGGGCCAGTCCGGTGTGTCGCCGGGTTCGCCGACGTAGGAGGAGATGTCACCGAGCAGCTTGGCCGCGAGGGAGTGGCCGGGGTCGACGCTCAGCACCTCGGCCGCGCCGAGCGCCGCGAAGGACATCGACCGCACCGACGGCGGCCGGTGATGGGCACTTCTGTCGAAGCAGGCCAGCGCGGCGTGGCGGATCCAGGGCACCGTGCATCGGGCGGTGGCGGTGCCCAGCCCCCACAACGCGCGTCCCCACCAGTCACCGAGCCCCGGCTCGTCCTGCCAACCGCGGTCGGGGCCGAGCCGGTTGTGGAACCGTCCGTCACGGGCCTGTGCGTGAGCGGTGAAGGCGAGATAGCGCTCCACGAGTACGACCAACTCGGCGGGCAGTTCCGGATTGCGGCACAGGACGACCAGGCCGCGGGCGACGTCGTCCAGGCAGTAGCCGTGTTCACGACGCGGCAGCGGACCGTCGGCGTGCTCGAACAGACCTGTGTCGTCGCTGAGCCGGATCAGGTGGGCGAAGTCCGGGCCGGTCACGTGGTCACGACGACTCGGGCGGCGAGCAGGCGCTCTGCCAGGCGCCGATACCGGTTCGCGACGGCCGACCAGCTCAGTGCCGGGGCGAGATTCGCCGAACGGTCGCTCATCCCGGTCGCGAGTTCCGGTTCGGTCAGCACCCGCCGCAGTGCCGCGGTGATGGCGGCAGGATCGCGGTGCGGCACCAGCAGCCCGGCTCCGTCCGCCAGCAGCTCGACGGCGTGCGGGAACTCGGTCGCGACCACCGGTTTGGCGGCGGCCAGGGCCTCGACGAGCACACCGGACGTGACCTGCTCGGACGAGTCGTAGGGCAGCAGGACGACGTCGGCCTGTCCGACCAGTTCCGCCAGCGCTGCGACCTCGCGGTAGGTGGGATCGAACTCGACCAGGTCCGTGACACCGAACGCGGCTGCGCGGTTGCGCAGGTTCCTGCGGTAGGTCTCGCCCTCGTGCGCCAGCACCTTGGGATGGGTCTGGCCGGCCACCAGGTAACGCGGCTTCAGGTCGCGCAGCGCGCCCAGCGCGGAGATGCCCCACTCGATGCCCTTGCCACGCCCCAGCAGACCCCAGGTGAGGATCATCGGCCGGTCGGCGGGCGAAGTGTGGGCGGGAGGCCTGACGGAGAGCGCGCCGTGCGGGATCACGACGACCTCGTCGGGCCGCTCGACGGCGTAGCCGTCCACGAGCCGCTGCCGGGCGGCCTTGGACATGGTCACCACGGCATCGGCGTGGCCGACGACCTCTTCGAGAACCTGCCGCTGCCCGGGCGTGGGCGTGGTGAGCACGGTGTGCAGGACGACGATCACCGGCACGCGCAGCCGGGCGAGCACACCGAGCACGTCCTCCCCATCGCGGCCGGCGTAGATCCCGTACTCGTGTTGCACCACGACCACGTCGCAGCGGTTGAGCGCCTCGGCCGCCGCCTCGACCCCGCCGGGAGTCATCTGGTGCACCATCGGAGTTCCCGCGATCGCGACGGGCTCGTGGTCCGGTTCCGTGAGAACGCGGACCACCCGGCCCGTGCTTCCCGGCGTCACCGCGGTCAGATGGCGCAGCAGGGAAGCGGTGAACGTGGCGAGCCCACACTGCGTGGGCGGATACGTGCTCAGAAAACCGTAGGTGCGAACCACGAAGCGGGCCTTTCGGATCGACGGAAGCGGAAGCTCCATTGCGGACCGTGCCGGCAGGGGTCAACGCCCCTGGTCCGGGAGGTGACCGCGCAGCCTCAGCACACGCACCTGGACCCGGTCCCGGCGCGCGGACGGCGTGCGGCGATGCCCGTCCACCGCGGCCAGGTCGATGGTGCGCACTGGTTGTGAGACGAACCCGTCGAGCTGAGTCCGGCGCCAGTGGCCGACGAGGTGGTGGTAGCTCAGCCACAGGACGTCGCCCAGGTCGGTGAGCGCTGTGCGCGGCGTGCGCCGAGACCGTTCGGAGATCGGGTCGGCCGGAGGGGCGATGGGCAGGTGGGATGCAGACATCATGCCGGGACTTCCGTCCCCAGCCGGAAAACGGCCGCTTCAGTTCTTCGCCGGGTACGACATGGGCTTGACCGCCCAGGTGCGAGGTGTTCCCGGTGAAAACGACTGTACACCCGATCTGGCTTTGAGCGACAAAATGTGCAGACTGGCTTTTCAAACATCAGTTGCCGCAGGTGAGGGCGCTTCGGTGATCCACCGAATGCTGTGCGTGAAATGCTGTGGGCGCGTGACCTGGTGGTGAATCACAATTCGGCGGATCGCAGAATCTGAATCGAGCTCGTCCCTGGGCGTGGCCGGAGAACGGCGCATCAGGCGACCGGACGGGAGTGTCGGCACGATGTCGGGCCAGCGCACCTGCCGAGTCCCGGTGCGGGTCGCTCATCTCGAACCGGGGGAGTGGACGTCACCGCGCTCACGCCAGACGGTGTTCGCGATGGCCCGCAAAGGCGAGATCGACACCGTCGTGCTGGACGTGAAGGACGGGACCGGCCAGGTCCCCTGCCTCTCGAACGTCGTGCTGACCGGTCAGGTCGGCGCGGGCAGCGACCGCTACCGCTCGCCCGTGAGGCGGCATCACTCGGCGTGGGTCATCGCAGACGTAGTTCGAAGGCATGCGTGCGGACATCGCTTCACCCGATGGCGGGATGCGAACGCGATGTACGCCTGTTTGGCCTGATCATCTGGCGAAAGAATACTGAACCTCGCAAGCAGGACGCCACCCAAAAGTGTGATCTGGGTTGTCGCGTTCACGTCAGGGCGTGATCGATGATTTGGTTGTTCTCGGTCGTTTGGATACGGTCTTGCCGGACTTGTGAAAGGTGCGCAACACCGACACGTCCCTTTCTGAAAGATTCAACAGAGGAGATCTTTGTGCTGAAGAAGGCAGGGGCGGCCGTCGCTATCGCGGGCGCTTTCCTCGGGTTTGGTTCCACCGCGCTGGCCGATGCCCCTGAGCTGGACATCACGGATCAGGTCGGCGTCGCGAACCTGGAGGACTCCGAGGTCCTCAGCGATCTGAACGCCTGCTTCATCGACGTCAACGTCATCGCGGTGCCGGTGCTGGCCGGCAACGACAGCGGCCTGTGCGCCAACCCCGACGACAAGTGACGTGAGGCGGCGCCCGTTGTGACGGCGCGCTGTCCTCCGGCCGGGGAACGGAGTCGTGGCAGGGGTGCCTGGCTCCGTTCCTCCTTCGCAGCACGCACAGGGCTCCCGCCGGTTGACTACTTCGGGGCCGGTGCGCCCGACACTCCCGTCAGTTCGACACGTGCCTCTCGTTGCACGGGTATCACAACGACAGGCGCGGACGAGTGCCGCACACAGTGCGTGCTGGTCGACCCCAGAACGGTCTTGCGCAGCCATTGCCCGCTGTGTGTGGCCACTACGAGCATCGCCGCTCCCACCGACAGCTCCTCCAGCACTTCGGCGGCGTCGCCCCGGACGCTGCACCGGACGACTTCCGGGACGTCGCTCCGCCCGGCGAAAGCGGTGCGGAGCGCGCTCTCCACCAGCGCCTCGGATCCCGAGAGTCCTCGGTCCGCGTCCGTCTGCGTCCAGTCCACGAGGGGCTCGTAATTCCACGCGTGCACGACGTGCAGAGGACAGTGGTGGGCAAGAGCCTCGTCCATCGCCCACTGCAGCGCTCGCGCCGACACCGGCGTTCCGTCGATCCCGACGACGATCGGTTTTGTCGTGCTCATGGCTTCACCTCGTGAACTGAGAACGTCGATCTCCGACGGCTGCCGGAGTGCGTTGTGGCACAGGCGGTACGAGTTCAGTCGCTGTCGGCGAAAGCCGTCCACGCCGACCACCAGCGATTCCTCTGGAGGTGGTCTCCGGTCATCCAGTGCAGTTGGGTACCGCAGGGGTGCTGCCGACGCAGTTGTTCGGTGTGTTGGCGCTGATCGGCGAGTTGGTGGTCGTCATGGTTCCGCCGACGCGGAGGACGCCACCCGCGGTCAGCAGCGCGACGTTCCCGGACACGGCGGTCTGGGTCATGGTGGTCGCCGTGGAGCTGGCGGCCGCGATGCCGCCGCCCTGCAAGCCGGTGTTGCCGATGACGGGCATGGGACTACCGGAGACGCCGGTGGTCGTCAGGGTGCCGCGCAGACCGTTGTAGATGCCGCCGCCACGCAGCAGCGCCGTGTTGTCGAAGACCGGGCTTCTGGTGAACGTCGCGGCCGGCGCTGTGCCCGAGGGGGTGTCGACGTTGGCCAGACCGCCGCCGTTGAGCGTCGCCACGTTGCCGCTCAAGCTGCTGCGGGTGAAGGTCACCGCGCCGCGGTTGAGGATGCCGCCACCGTTGCCGACGACGCTGCCGTTGGTGATCGCGACGGACGTGGTGAGGGTGAGATCGCCGGTGCCGCCGACCTCGGCGATGCGGAAGAGCAGCAGCGAGGAGCGGGTGATCGTCGCGGGACCGATCATCTCGATGCGGGTGGTGATCACGGGCAGCCCGTTGGCCAGACCGCCGTGAGGCGAAGTCAGACCGTAGGTGCAGCCGCTCGCCAGGACGAGGGTGTCGGCGGCGGCCGTGGAGTTGGCGAGGTTCACCGCCGCCACGAGATCGTTCTCGCTGCACGCCACCGGAATGGTGATGGCCTGCGCTGTCGGGGTGGCGACGGCGAAGCCCCCGATGACGACGATGGCCCCGATCAGGGCGTGGATGGTCGTGCGGACTTTGCGCATGACTGCTTCTGTTCCTGGAGCAAGATTGTCGTACGAAAAAACCTCGGTGCGCGTCTGATGCGCTACCGAGGTCTTGAGCAACAACCGAAACGTACTCCTGTGGTGTGGTCCTGTACACCTCGCTGCCCCGAACGGCCCTGAGGCGAATGGATTGGCGATCGGTGTGGACTTGGCGGGTGCGGGCGTCAAGCGGCTCGCGTCAGCCCGCTGCACCGAGCGGACAGCCGCGGCCTGATGGTGACAAAACGCCAGAGGTCGCACGTCACCGGCAGATGCAACCACGGGACAGTGCGGAGGTTGTGGTCGCGGTGCAGTAGCGAACGCCGAGCGGGTCGTGCTCGTGCCACGGGTGAGGGCACACGGCGCAGGTGCCGGCGGTGTCGGAGTGGTTGGCGAGTTCGGTGGTGTGCAGCTCAGTGACGGGCATGCGGATACTCCGGTGATCGGTGTTGGAACGAGAGGATGCGGGGGTTGAGGATGGTTCCGTCGCGGATCTCGACGGCGCGCCGGATGATGTCGCTGGAGTCCCAGGCGCCGGTGAGCACCGGCCGCAGGTGGGGGAGCAGCGCTTCGCTGATCTCCCAGGTCGCCGAGTTCCACAGGTAGGACGGGCTGTGGTCCACGCCGTAGTAGCGCACGTGGTCACCCACCAGGAAGTCCGGCTGGGTGAACGTGGTGGGGCGTGCCCATTCGAAGCCCATGCCCGCGTCGCAGGAGACGTCCACGACCAGCGTTCCCGAGGCCACAGTGGACAGATCGGCGTTGGTGAGGAACGTCAGCGGTGCGTCGGTGTCCTGGAGCACGCAGTTGACGATGATGTCGTGTTCCGCGAGGAATCCGGCCAGCGGCACGCGGCCGCCGTCGGTGAAGGCGTGGCTGCGCTCCGGATCGGCGGCGTCGTGGTCGAAGTGGACGATCCGCGCGGAGTGGATCGGTGCGCTGACGGCCGTGACGCCGCGGTTGGTCAGGATGTTGACCTCGTGCACACCATGCGCGTTGAGCGCCGTCACGGCGCCTCGTGCGGTCGCCCCGAAGCCGATCACGACGGCGCGCAGCCGCCGCCCGTAGTCACCGGTCGAGCCGTTGAGCTGCAAGGCGTGCAGCACCGAGCAGTAGCCGGCGAGCTCGTTGTTCTTGTGGAAGACGTGCAGGCCGAACGAGCCGTCGGAGGTCCAGTGGTTCATCGCCTCGAAGGCGATGAGCGTCAGCCGCCGTTCCACTGCCAGCTGCGTGAGTTTCTCGTCCTGGACGCAGTGCGGCCAGCCCCACAGCACCTGACCTTCGCGCAGTTGCGCGATGTCGTCGGCAAGTGGCTTGAGCAGCAGGACGACATCGCATTCCGCGATGAGCTCCTCGCGCGAGCGCAGCCCTCCGACGGAGGCCGCGAGTTGCTCGTCGGAGACGCCGAAGCGCATTCCGTAGCCGTGTTCGAGGTAGATCTGGCTGCGGAGGTCCGCGTCGATCCGGTCCAGGTGCAGCGGGTGCAGGGGAAGCCGGAACTCGTTCTCCTTGTGGGTCTGCGCGATGACTCCGAGGCTGAGCTGGTCCACGTGTGTCCTGTTCCTCGATGGTGGCGATCGCGGCTCAGGCAGAGCCGAGTCCACGCTGCCGCCCAACGGACGGCGCGGTGCGGCAGAGAGTCAGTCGCCACTGAGATCGGGTGGTTGGAGTGCTGTGGGCGCCGCCAGATCGAGGTCGGCCGCACGGAGGCGGAACACCTGCAGTTCGACACCGAAGTACTTGGTGGTCTCGCCGACCCAGTGCATGCCGTTGTTCCGGACGGTGGCCGCGGCGCGGGCGTTGCCGGGGCGGACGACGGCGAAGATCTCGTGGACGTTCTGGCTGAACGCCCACCTGGCCAGCGCGTGGGTCGTCTCGGTGGCGTACCCCTCGCCCCAGGTGTCGGGACGCAGCTGCCAGCCGATCTCCAGGTCGTCGTTGCCCGGTGGGAGCGGCAGCAGGACGGCGCCGCCGATCACGTGGTCGTCGGTGTTGCGCTGGACGGCCCACCGGCCGGCGGGAGCGGGCAACCGGGCGTCTTCGGCGCTCCACTGCTGCAGCAGCAGCCGCATGGACGGGAGGTCCGGCACCCGATCCATGTCGGGGCTGAGCCAGCGAGTCACCTCGGCGTGACCGTAGACGTCCAGCGCGGCCTGTGCGTCATCGACCGACCAGGGCCGCAAAGTCAGCCGTTCCGTGGTCAACGGGTGGGTCGTCCACGTCGAGGTGCTCATGTCGGTACTCCGCTCCCCGGGTTGCGCGATCTGGCCGGGTGATGTTCGAGAAAATGGTCCGACACGAAGCATCAGGCCATTTTGGAAGGGATCTAGGAGGCCGTCGGGGAAGCGGCACTTCTGTCTCCATCGTACACGCTTCACCGACATGGGTGATCGATTTGCGGGTGGGGTCCGAAAATCTGCTGAATCCTTCCTGCTGGATCAGCTGGTGCGCATCTGAACTGCGGTTTTGTTTCCGTGGAGCGGCTGGTGAGGGGTTTGGGCAGAATTCCGGTCGATCATGGCTTAATCGGTGTAGGGTCGAGTTGCCGAGAAAATCGTGCATATGGGCAATCAAGTTCATGTCGTGCTCGGCGAAACTACGCCGGCTGTTCTCCTGTGGTGGCCACCTTCGCGGGACCTCGCCGCCGAGCTTCCCCCGTTGCTCGCTGCGCTGGGCGCACGACTGGGCGACATCCTCAGGTGAGCTACAACCTCACCGAGTGGAACTCTGCGCCCCGCCGCATCATCGGTGACGGCCGCCCGATCCGGCTCGACGGATTCATCTCCAGACCGGGCACACCGTGGACGTGCTCGCGGCGGACGAGCACCGTCTCACGCTGCTCGTCGTACCGTCGAACACCGACCGGGCCGCCGCGCACCGGACCATGGCCCTCACAGCTGATCGGCACAACGTCCAGACCGTCGACGACCTGCTCGCCGCGGGCGTCAGCGTGACCGCGTCGACGCAGGGGACGACCGACCAGACCCGCATCGCCCTGGCGGTCTGGGAAGCAGACGGCGGCCGGATCCCGGAGCAGAAGAGAAGACGCATCTCATGACGACGTCGACCTACCTGTCCTGGGGCACGCCCAGCGGTCGATCCCGTCCCAGTTCCGGAAGTCGCTGCTTGCCGGTTCGCCGTGGACAGGGCACTTGTACCCGCCGGGGCAGGACCGCCAGGTACTGACGGTGTGCAGGCGCGCGCGTGAGAGTTGACGTCGAGGAGGTGGCGATGACCACCGCTGCCACTGGATGGCCGGTGCACGCGCGGCTCGATCCGACCTGAGTCGCTGGCTGTGGCTGGTGAACGTGGTTGCTCGCGATCCCGCAACACCTGCACTGCGCGTGGCCGCCTGCGCCGCGCACCGAACGTTCGCGACGACGACGAACTGAGGATGATGATGAGAACTCGAGACGTGATGACCGCGACCGTCGTCGCGGTGAACCCGGACACGCCGGCGCGGGAAGCCGCCGGACTGCTCGCCGAACGCGGTTTCACCGCACTGCCGGTGATCGACGACGCGGGCGAGCTGGTCGGCGTCGTCGGCGAGGCCGAGCTGCTGCGCGACCGGCTGCCGCAGGATCCGAGGTGGCTCGTGCACGGCGAACCGGCCGCGACCAGGCAGACGCCTGCCGAGACGGTGGCACAGGTCATGCGGACGCAACCGGTGATCGTCACGCCGAACACGGACCTGGCCGAGGTCGCGGACCTGATGCTCGAGCACGGTGTGCGCAGTGTGCTGGTGGTGCACGAGCGGCATCTCGCCGGCGTCATCACCCGCCGCGACATGCTCCGCTCGATCAGCCGTGCCGACTGGATCATCGAGGCGGAGATCCGCCACCGCCTGGACTTGGTCGGCGGTGCCCGCCGATGGTTGGTCGACGTCAGCGGCGGCAAGGTGTCACTCGTGGACAAGACGGGCAACGAGTCCGAGCGGCATGTGGCGGAAGTGCTCGCGCGTGCCGTGGCAGGCGTCACCGACGTCGAGTTCGTCGGCAAGCCGGTCGTGCGCACGGGCAAGTGATCTGAGTTCGCGGTTGGTCATTCGACGCTGACTTCGTTGGAACGAAGGACATCCAGCTGCCCGGCGGCACGAAACGCGCGACGGCCGGGCAAGCCGAACCGGCGCTCGGCGTGCAACTGTGTCCACAGTGGAGAGTCGGGCGGGGTCAGCGGTCGCTTGCCGGTACGAGCTGTTCGTCAGAAGGGATGCGGGCGGTCCAGGTGCTGCTTTGCGTGCGACCGTCGACGCATGCAACGGCGATCAGGTCACCGGCTATGTCGACGCGGAGTTCGGCGCGGGTGGTGTCGGTGTGGCCGGCGATCGACGTGAGGGCGTCCCTGACCGCGTCGACGACGTCATCGGCGAGCGCACTGGGGATCGCCCGGCCGAATCGTCCTCTGAAGGTGACCGTGGCTGGGAAGCCGGCTGAGGTCGTGTGGTCGTCGACGGCGGTGAGAACCTGGTTCTGCAGGCTCCGTGTGTGACTGCCCGGCGTGACGTCGACGTTGTAGACGTCGGCGCGGATGTGGCTGATCGTGGTGTCGAGGATGTCGATGTAGCCGTTGACGCGATGTCGGAAAGAGGGGTTCTTGTCCGTCGCGAGGAGCCCTTGCAGACCGAGGCTGACCGCGAAGAGCCGTTGGATCACGTGGTTGTTGAGGGCGAGGCCGATCCGGTCGTGGTCGTCGCTGATGCGCTGGACCTGCTGATCGGCGTGCACGCGGTTGAGATCCATGGCGATTGCCGCGTGGGCGCCGAAGTCGGCGAGGTGGTTCATGGCCGCGCCGGTGAACGACGGTCGTCCGGTCAGCCTGCCCACGCTGAGAGTCCCGGTCGTGTGGTCGCCTGCCGGCAACGGCACCACGATGACCGACCCGATCCGGGCCTGCGCGCCGACGGACTCGGTGTCCGCAGGGGCCGCCACGAGCGTCGGCGTGCCGGAACAGACGACCTGCGCGGCCACACTGGAGTCCATGCTCGCGAGCATCTCGTCGGTCAGCACACCGCTGGTCGCCTCGACCTGCAGCTGTGCCGGTGCGGTGAGCAACTCCAGGACAGCGAAGTCGGCGTCCGCGGCCTGCTGTGCCGCCTTCAGCACCATGTCGAGCGGATGCTCGTCCTGCTGGGCGAACAGCTTCCGGGTCACCTCGGCCGAGGCGGTCAGCCATCGATGACGTTGCTCGGACTCCTGGTGGAGCCGGGCGTCGTCGAGCGCGACGCCGGCGCTCGCCGCCAGTGCGATCGCGAGCTGTTCGTCCTCGGTGCTGAACCGCCCGTTGGCGCTGCCGGTGAGATGGAGGCCGCCGAAGACGCGGTCACGGACTCGGATCGGCACACCCAGGAAGCTGTCCATGTCGGGGTGGTGCGCCGGGAATCCGGCAGCGGTCAGGTCCGTCAGCCGCACCGGGCCGGGGTGGGTGACCAGCAGGCCCGGAATTCCGCGACCGTGCGGGAGATCTCTGATTCCCTCGACCGTGTCCTCGTCCACGCCGACGTGGAAGAACTCGCCGTGCTCGTCGATCACCCCCAGGGCGGCATGTCGGGCTTCGACGAGCTCCCGCGCGGCGGTCACGATGTGCTGCAGCACCGTTTGCAGGCTCACTTCGCTGGTAACGGCCGCGTGGGCGTGCAGCAGGTGCCGCAGCCGGCCCAGGGTCACGCGCACGTCCTGGGCCCGCGCCGACAGCTCGTCAAGCAGCGCGTCCAGCTCCACGCGTGGTAGATCGGTGAACGGCAAACGGAAACTGCCCCGAGGCAGGTCGCGCGCACCCGCGGTGCTGAAGGTGTGAGACATGGCGTCCACGTCCCGTCGACGTTGGCGCGCGCGTCAGCGGGGTCCGGGCCAACGAGACAACACCCGATGAAGCCGGGAGACTTCCCGGCCACAACGCGAACCTACGCCGAACGCCTCGGAAGCGATACGGCCACAGGGGTTCTCACAGGTCAGATGTTACGTGGCGCGGGAGACGCATCGCCGATCCCGTCCGCGAGGACGTGGTGGAACACGATGACGAGGGCACCGCGGGCTTCCGCGAGGCCGGTGACCGAGGTGGCCGACCAGAGAGGCCTGCCCGAACGTGGCGGACGGACGTGGCCCGATCGCGCCTTTCGGCCGGCCTCGTCGATGGACGAGGCACTGACTTCACCAGGTTGCTGGCTGGTCGCACGGAGACATGACCGGAATGCTGTCCAGCTGTCCGGTGTTCGAAGTGCCGAGCTTGGACCGGGGAGGCCAACGGCGGTGGAAGTGGGCGAAGTGAGTCCATCCTATCGCATAAACGTGGCGATCGCCGAGTTCAACGCACTTCGGACAGAGATTGCCGGGCGCTCGTCCGCTCAGCACGGTCTGCTGAATCTGAGTCTCGTAGCCACTGCGGCAATCGGAACCATCGCTTTCTCGGATCCGGCTCGACGACCGGTTCTGCTCGTGCTTGCGGTGTTGTCCTGCATCTTCAGCCTTCTCTACTTCGATCACCATGCTGCGATAGCAACGATCGGTAAATACATCAAGAACGAACTGGCGCCCGATCTCAGGGAGTGCACCGCGTGGAGGCGGGCCCTCTGGCGGGAGGAGTTCGTCAGAGTGGAAGCCTCCGCGCGGACAGGTCTCGCGAAGGGGATGATCAGGTTCGATCTGCCCATCATCTTGGCTTTTCTCGTGGTTCCGGTCCTTTCAACCGTCTACCTGGCCTCCTTGGCGAGTGGGTTCTGGTTTTGGGCGGCTTGGTCCGTTGGCGTGCTGGCTGAAGCACTGACCGTGGTTGTGGGAGTCTCGGCGACGCGCGGCTGGCGCTCCGAGATCGACGAGCAAGTCCGCAGCGCCGACGTGTAGTCACTGCGGTCGAGCGGGTCACCGGCTTGGACGCCGTCCGGTCAGTTCGGTGGTTCGCCGACGAGGATGTGCACGAACGTGCCGGACAGGCCGTAGCTGCTGACCCCGGCGATCGCCGTGCCGTTGCCCGGCCAGGGCGTCGCCTGGGGCACGGGAGCGATGTTGAGCCCAGCCCAGTCCACTTGGGACGTGGGACTGTCGCTGTACAGGCTGGCGGGAACGGTGCGTTCCCGAACAGCGAGCGCTGCCTTGATCAGCCCGGCCATACCGCCTGCTGCTTCGGGGTGGCCGATGTTGGTCTTGACGGAGCCGACCAGGCACGGGCTGTCCGCGGGGCGGTGGGCGCCGATGGTGGCGCCGATGGCCTGCAGTTCCAGCCGATCACCGGCCGGTGCTGCGTTGCCGTGGGCCTCGACGTAGCCGATGACGTCCGGTGTGATGCCCGCGGTGGCCACCGCTCGCGTGATCACCTGCAGATATCCGTCGACTGACGGCGCGATGATCGCCTTGGCGGTGCGGCCCTTGCTGGCCTGTGCGCTGCCGAGGATGAGCGCGTGGATCGTGTCACCGTCGGCCTGTGCGCTCGAAAGCCGTTTCAGGGCGAGCACTCCGGCGCCGTCGCTGCGCACGAAGCCGTCGGCGTTCTCGTGCGCGAAGCGGCAGCGTCCGGTGGGGGACAGCATTCCGGCGGCGGAGTAACCGATGGTGTGGTCGGTGCCCAGCACGAGGCTGACACCACCGGCCAGCGCCGTGTCGCACTCCCCGGTGCGCAGGCTCTGACAGGCGAGGTGGACGGCCAGCGTGCCGGAGGAACAGGCCGCGTCGACGGTGGTGCACGGGCCGCGCAGGTCCCAGGCGTAGCTGATGCGGCCGGACGCCATGCTGCGTGCGGCGGCGGTGGCGATGGCGTACATGTCCACTGTGGTCGTGCCCTGCAGGCGGTCCCAGTGTTCTCCGGTGCTCTGCCCCATGAACACGCCGATGTCGCGCCCGGCGATCGCCTCCGGCGGCAGGCCCGCGTCCGCGAGTGCGTCGCCGGCGCAGGTGAGCAGCACGCGGTGCTGCGGGTCGAGCGTGATGTTCTCGCGCTCGGTGACGAAGTAGGCGTCCGGTGCGAAGTCCGTTGTGTCGTCCAGAAAACCGCCGTCGAGGCTGACGAGCCGGCCGGGCCGCCGCGGTGCCGGGTCGTGCAGCGCGCGAGCGTCGAACCGGCTCGCGGGTGCCGTGGCGCTCAGCGCGTCGACCTCGCCGCGGAGCAGGTCCCAGAGCTGTCCGGGAGTGGTGGCGCCGGGAAAGCGGCAACCCATGCCGACGATGGCGATCGGCTCGCAGGTGTTCATCCAGACCTCTTCTGACGACGGATCGGGCCTGACCGTAGTGGTCGGCAGAAGGGCGCCCTCAAGATCGTCATCACTTTGAGTGAGTCATTGGCACTTTGGGTGACGTTTCTGATCTCATTGGCCCACTTCGTGATCATTCGATCGAAAGAACCGTGAGCCGATGTGCGGCATTGCAGGCTGGGCGGATCTCGCCCGCCCGTCCACCGGGATGTGCGAGCGCGTCCAGCGGATGAACGACGCCATGGCGTCCCGCGGACCTGACGGAGACGGCATCTGGTCCGGAACGCACGCCGTGTTCGGCCACCGCCGCTTAGCCGTGCTCGACCCGGCACACGGGCAGCAACCTTTCGTCTTCACCGACGACAGCGACGAACCGGTCGTCGCGCTGACCTACAGCGGCGAGGTCTACAACCACGGCGAACTGCGCGACGAGCTGGAACGGCGCGGTCACAAGTTCCGCACTGCCACCGACACCGAGGTCGTGCTGCACGCCTACCTGGAGTGGGGCGTCGACGCCGTCTCGCACCTCAACGGCATGTACGCGTTCGCGATCTGGGACCAGCTGCGCGGCCGGCTCGTCCTGGTCCGCGACCGGCTCGGCGTCAAACCCCTGCACTACACCCGGCACGGCTCCGGGCTGCTGTTCGCCTCCGAACCCAAGAGCCTGTTCGCCAGCGGCCTCGTCCACCCGTCCGTGAGCACCGATGGACTGCGTGACTTCCTCGCATCCGTGCACACCCCAGGGCAAAGCCTTTTCCAAGGCGTGCAAGAGGTTCGGCCGGGCACGGTCGTGATCCTCGACGCGAGCGGCGTGCACGAACAGCTCTACTGGCAACTGGAAGCACGGCCCCACCACGAGGACGTCGACACCACCGTCACGCGCGTCGCCGATCTCCTGCAGGACATCACCGCGCGCCACGTCCAGGCCGACGTCCCGCTCGGTGCCCTGCTCTCCGGCGGCCTGGACTCCAGCGCCCTGGTCGCACTCGGTCAACTCGCCGCGCACCGCGGCGGCAGGCCGCTGCGGACGTTCTCCGTCGACTTCGCGGGCAACGCCGACCACTTCGCCGGCACCGGCCTGCGGTCCACTCCGGACGCGCCGTTCGTGCGCGACGTCGCAACCCGTTGCGGAGTCGACCACCGCGACATCGTGCTCGACTCCGCCGAGCTGGCCGATCCCCGTCACCGCCGGGCCGTGGTGACCGCCAAGGACGCGCCCGCGCTCGGCGACATGGACACCTCGCTGTACCTGCTGTTCCGCGCCGTCCGCGAACACACCACCGTGGTGCTCTCCGGGGAGAGCGCCGACGAGGTCTTCGGCGGCTACCCGTGGTTCCACGACGCCGACCGCGTCCACGCCCACGACCACCCGTGGCGGTACTTCACCGGCCACAGCGGCACCTACCAGGCGTTGCTGCGCGACGACGTCGCCGCCGGTCTCGGCATCGCCGCACACCGCGAGGCGCACTACCGGCAAGCCCTCGGCGAAGTGCCTCACCTCGCCGGCGAGATCGGCGACCGCATGCGGAAGATGATGTACCTGCACCTCACCAGCTGGCTGCCGCACCTGCTGGACCGCAAGGACCGGCTCAGCATGGCCGTGGGCCTCGAGGTGCGTGTGCCGTTCTGCGACCACCGGCTCGTCGAGTACGCGTTCAACACCCCGTGGGCACACCACAGCTTCGACGGACGCGAGAAGTCCTTGCTCCGTGCGGCCGTGGCACCTCTGCTGCCCGCCAGCGTGATCGGCCGCACGAAGGCGCCGTACCCGGTCACGCACGACCCGGCCTACCACCGCGCGATCACCGAACAGGCCCGCGACCTGCTCGCCACCCCGTCCGCTCCTGTGTGGACACTGCTGGAGCCCGAACGGCTGCGCGACCGGCTCGAGCGGCCTGGCAGCGATCACGCCACCCGCTCGGGCATCGACTTCGCACTCAATCTCGACCTGTGGCTGCGCACCGCACAACAGCGGCACGGCGCCGAGGGGCGGTAGCGGCGTTAGCCCGGACGGCCGGTGTGGGGGAGCGCTTCCACCGGTCTGCGATCATGCTGCGCCATGGATCGTCATGAACAGTTCCGCAGCGCGGCACTCGATCGAGGCATTCCGCAGGACGAGGCCGACAAGTTCGCAGACCAGCTCCGGTTCGCGATCTGGGCGGGTCCGAGCGCTGCCGGGGACGAAGTCGCCGGGCAGCTCGGCGGGCTTCCCCGGTTACCGGTGGGCATGAAGTGGCCGGGCGGCGACTACCCGTTGCCGTTCATCGGGTCCGTTGACTGCGCGGCTCTTCCGCGGGCCGAAGGCCTCGGCCTGCCGACGGACGGTTCGCTGCTGTTCTTCCTGAACCACGAGGAAGACATGGAGGAACATCCCACCACTGAGTTCTCGCGAGCGCTCTACGTCCCGGCAGGCACGGAGACGGAGGTGGCGCCACCGCCGCCCGGCCACGACACCAGGACGTTCTTCCACGAGCCCATCCCGTTCCTCATCCCCGAGAGCCGGCTCACCGCGTGGGTGCAGCCGGTGCTGCCGGACTGGATCGAGGAGCGCGACGTCGAGCACAAGGCGGACACCGTGAAGCGGTTGTTCGACGAGCTGAAGCACATCGATCGGTTGTGCGAGCTCGTCGACGATCTCTGGCCCGATCAGAAGCGCCACTGCGCGCTTCGCCTAGGCGGGTACTGCCGGGAGATCGGCGGCCAGGACGGCCCGTGGACACAGATGGCGTTCGACAACGTCAGGAGCCGGCAAGCGGCTGATCCCGACATGTCGGGGGAAGAGCGATTCCGCCTGCGGCGCGAGGAGGCGTACCGGTTGACCAAGGAGTGGGTGCCGCTCGCCCAGTTCCCCACGCAGGGCGAGTTCTACTACGGATGCTTCCTGATCAGTTCCGATGATCTCGCTGCCCAACGCTTCGACCAGATGCGTTCGTTCACCATGTTCACCGAATAGGGTCCTCACCCGGTCAGCGCGTCCACCGGCGGTCCCGGACATCGGCCGGTGGCCGCGCCGGGAGTCACGTCGGCCCGGTGCTCACGGGTGACGCCGTCGGCCGGAGGACAACAGCCGCATCCCGTTGAGCGCCACGAGGACTGTGGATCCTTCGTGACCCGCGACGCCGAGGGGGAGCGGCAGCGTCCCGAACAGGTCCCACGCCGACAGCACCACGATGAAGGTCCCGGCGATCGCGAGGTTGGCGATCACCACCCGCCGGGCTCGGCGGGCCAAGGCCACCACCGCCGGGACCACGGTGAGGTCGTCGCCGACCACCACTGCGTCGGCGGTGTCCACGGTGAGTGCGGAACCCTTGCGCCCCATCGCCATGCCCGCATGTGCGGTCGCCAGAGCGGGTGCGTCGTTCACGCCGTCTCCGACGAACAGCACGTTGCCGCTCATCTCCCGAACGGCCCGCACCTTGTCCTGGGGCAGCAACTCCGCACGGACCTCGACGATGCCGACGGCGGCCGCGACCCGGTGTGCCGCTGCGTGGTTGTCGCCCGTCAGCAAGATCGGACTCCGTCCGGTGAGGACGGTGAGGTCGTGCACCGCGTTGTGGCTCGACGGCCGGATCTGGTCGGCGAGCTCGATGATCGCGACGTGACGGTCGTCCACGACGACCTCGACCGCGGTGTTGTGCTGCGAGTCGTGCCGTCGCACGACAACCGATCGACCGGAGACCCGCGCGGTCACTCCCACTCCCGGCGTTGCGTGGAAGTCGCCGGCTGCCGGAAGCCGAAGCCGTCGTTGCTGTGCCTCGGCCACGACGGCCCGTCCGATCGGGTGCTCGCTGAACTGCTCGGCCGCCGCGGCCAGCACCAGCACCTCGTCCTCGTCCTGCTCGGTGATGATGCCGACGACCTGGGGTGTGCCTTCGGTGAGCGTGCCGGTCTTGTCGAACGCGACCGCGTCGACCGTGCCGAGCTGTTCCACGGCGACCGCGGACTTCACCAGCACACCGCGCCTGCCCGCGTTCGCGATCGCCGCCAGCAACGGAGGCATCGTGGCGAGCACCAGTGCACAGGGCGAGGCCACGATCATGAACGTCATAGCTCGCAGCAGCGTGGGCTCGAACGCCGCGCCGAACAGCAGCGGCACTGAGAACAACGCCAGCGTCGCAACCACCACGCCGACCGAGTAGCGCTGCTCGACTTTCTCGATGAACAGCTGCGTCTTCGCCTTCGTGGCGGAGGCCTGCTCGACCATCACCACGATCCTGGCGATCACGGAGTCCTTCGGCTCGCGGCCGACCCGCACCCGCAGCACACCGGTGCCGTTGAGCGAGCCGGCGAAGACCTCGTTCCCGCGTTGCTTCGGCACCGGCAGCGGCTCGCCGGTGATGGAGGCCTCGTCGACCTCGCTGCTCCCGCCGACCACCTCGCCGTCCGCGCCGATCCGCTCGCCGGGCCGCACGAGGATCTCGTCGCCGATCCGCAGCGTCTCCGCGTCCACCTCCCGCTCGCGGCTGTCCGGCAGGAGCAGGCACGCCCGTTGTGGTGCGAGGTCGAGCAGCCCGCGCACCGAGTCGGCGGTGCGCTGGGTGAGCACGGCTTCGAGCGCGCCGGACGTCGCGAAGATGACGATCAGCAGGCCGCCGTCGACGACCTGCCCGATGGAGGCGGCACCGATCGCGGCGACGATCATCAGCAGGTCGACGTCGAGAGTCCGCTCCCGCAGCGCCTTCAGCCCGGCGAGCGCGGGTTCCCAGCCGCCGGCGACGTAACAGGCGAGCAGCAGCGTCCACCACGTCCACGGCGCCGTGCCCACCAGCTTCGCGCCGACGCCGATCAGGAACAGGGCGGTGGCCGCGATCGCCCAGCGGACTTCGGTGATCGCGAACGGGGAGCGCTTGATCGCCGGTGTCCGGTGCGGGCTCTCGATGAGGAACGTCGAAGTCACGCCAGGCACCATACAGGAACATCTGAAGACCTCTTCATGTGTTCACTGAGTAGGATACTGCCATGGGTCACGGAGTCGAGGGCAGGACCACACCGCCGGCGCAGTTGGACGCCGAGTCGGCGGCGACGGTGGCGGCCACCCTCCAGGCGCTCGCGACGCCGAGCCGCCTGCGCATCCTGACCCGGTTGCGCCACGGCGCCTGCTCGGTCGGCGAGCTCGCCGAGGCCGTGGAGATGGAGCAGTCCGCGGTGTCGCACCAGCTGCGGTTGTTGCGGGCGCTCAGCCTCGTGACCGGTACGCGCCAGGGCCGCAGCATCGTCTACAGCCTGTACGACAACCACGTCGCGATGCTGCTCGACGAGGCCGTCTACCACATCGAACACCTCGGCATCGGTGTCACCGACGACGTCGGGACCACCGCCTGATCGCAACCGCGCAAGGGTTCGGCGGGGCATGCCTGTGCCTTCCGTGATGAAGATGATTATCATGTGCACATGTTCAGGCGCACCCCGGTCACCGTGCTGTCCGGCTTCCTCGGCTCGGGCAAGACGACGTTGCTCAACCACGTGCTCGCCAACCGGGAAGGACGGCGCGTGGCGGTGATCGTCAACGACATGAGCGAGATCAACATCGACGCCGCGCTGGTGGCGGGCCAGGGGACCCTCGACCGCACGGAGGAACGGCTGGTCGAGCTGACGAACGGCTGCATCTGCTGCACGTTGCGGGAGGACCTGCTCGACAGCGTCGGCGAGCTGGCGCGCTCGGGCCGGTTCGACACGATCCTCATCGAGTCCACCGGCATCTCGGAGCCGATGCCGGTGGCCGCGACCTTCGACTGGACCTTCTCCGACGGCACGAGCCTGTCCGACCACGCGCAGCTGGACACGATGGTGACGCTGGTGGACGCGGCGGGCTTCCTGCGCGAGCTGACCACCGGTGACCACCTGGCCGAGCGCGACCTGGCCGCCGCGGAGGAGGACGAGCGCACGATCTCGGACCTGCTGGTCGACCAGGTCGAGTTCGCGGACGTGCTGGTGGTCAACAAGACCGACCTCGTGACCGGCCAGCAGCTCGCGACGCTCGACGCCGTGCTGCGCAGGATGAATCCCACCGCCCGGTTGCTGCACACGCGCCAAGGCGTCGTCGACCTGGCCGAGGTGCTCGACACCGGTCGCTACGACCCGATCACCGCCGCGCAGGCTCCCGGCTGGGCGCAGGAACTGGCGGGCACCGGCCACGTCCCGGAGACCGAGGAGTACGGCATCCGCTCGGTCGCGTTCCGCGCGTCGCGGCCGTTCCACCCCGCACGGCTGATGGCGGCGCTGGCCGACTGGGACGGCGTGTTGCGCAGCAAGGGTTTCTGCCACATCGCCAGCCGCCCCGAGGTTCTCGCGGTGTGGTCGCAGGCGGGCCCGAACCTCACCCTGGAACCGGGGCAGCTGCTGGACACCCCGCAGGGCCGCCAGGAGCTGGTCTTCATCGGCGTCGGCCTCGATCTCGACGAACCGCGCCGCCGCCTGGAGCCGGCGTTGCTGACCGACGAGGAGTTCGAGGCCGGTCCGGCGCACTGGCTCGCGCTGGAGGACCCGCTGCCGGAGTGGGACCTCGCCGACCTGCACGAGCACGCCTGATGACCGGCCCGTCGACCGCGGACCCCGCCGCGGCGGAAGCTGTGTTCGCCCAGGCCGAGCTGGCACTCCTGGACGCGTTGCCGGTCGCAGGCGTGGTGGCCGATGTCGGACCCGGATCCGGCACCGGCACGCTGCGGCTGGCCGAACGCGCCGAACGGGTCTACGCCGTGGACAACGACGAGACGATGCTCGCTCTGGTGCGCGAACGCGCTGAGCGGGCAGGGCTGTGCGACCGCGTGCGCACGGTGCTCCACGACCTCGACGACGGTCCCGCGCCGCTGCCGGAACCTGTGTCGCTGATCTGGTCCGGAGCCTGCGTGCACCACGCGTTGTCCTGGCAGGACGCGGTGTCCGGGCTGGCCGGGCTCCTCGCGCCCGGCGGACTGCTCGCACTCGGCGAGGGCGGCCTGGGCTGGAGGCTCGGCTCGACGCCGCGCACAACGAGTGGTTCACGGCATGGTTCGAGAGCAGGCCCGCGGTCGTGCGCGCGGCACGCGGATGGCCGGGCCTGTTGCGGTCCGCCGGACTCGAGCAGGTCACCAGTCGCAGCGTGCTGCTGGACCTGCCCGCTCCGCTCACCGAAGGGGTGCGGGAGGTGGTGCTGGCGGAGCTCGCCGCACGCGTCGGACGAGCCCAGGCGTACCTGGCTCAGGAAGATCGCATCGCGTGGAACAGCGTGCTCGACCGCACCTCACCGGTGTGGCTGGGCAACCGTGACGACCTGGCGCTGCTCACGGCCAGGACCATCCACATGGGAACCAGACGCGAAGAGCACGGCTGACGACCGGCAGGCCGCGCGCAACTCGGCACGCGGCGCCAGGTCAAAGGCTGGCGACCAGGTAGTACAGCGCACTCAGGGTGATCGCCACGGCGATGACGACAGCCGTGGCCTGGATCCACCGCTTGCTCACTTCCACCTCCGTGCTCGGCCCTCATGGCCACTCGCATGAAGTAGAGCACGCCTCACCTGGCCCGTGCGGCTCGATCCCACCGTCACACGGCGTCGGCCGAGCTCTCGGCTCGACGTCCTGGAGCGAGCAGGCCGTGCTTGGGCGCCAGCACCCAGGCCGTGAGGAACACCGCGGTGAGAACGAGGACGATCGTTCCGCCGGTGGGGAAGTCCCACGACCACGACACGTACAGACCGACCAGTGCGCACAAGCCGCCGATCACGGGCGCGAGCAGCATCATCACGGCCAGCCGGTCGGTGAGCAGGCGTGCGGTCGCCGCGGGTGTCACCAGGAGCGCGAGCACCAGGATGTTGCCGATCGTCTGCACCGAGATCACCACCGCGAGGGTGACCAGCACGTAGAGCACGATGTCGAGCCAGAACACCCGCAGCCCCGTCGCCCGCGCCATCTCCCGGTCGATGGTGACCGCGACGAACTCCTTGTGCAGCAAGAACACCGCGCCCAGCACGAGGATGCCGGTCACCGCGACCGTGTACAGGTCCTCGTCGGGAATGCCGGTGATGGAGCCGAACAGGAACTGCTGCAGCGACCCCGCGTAGCCCGGCGCCCTGGAGATCACCACGATGCCCAGCGCGAACGCGGCCACGAAGAAGATCCCGATGACCGAGTCCTCGCGAAGCCGCCGGTTCTGCGAGAACACGGCGACCAGCACGGCGGTCGCCACGCCGGCGAGGGTGCCGCCGAGGATCAGGTTGCCCGACACCGCGAACGCGATGGCCAGTCCGGGGAACACGGCGTGTGCGACCGCGTCGCCGATGAACGCCATTCCCCGCAGCACGACGTAACAGCCCACGACACCGCAGACGATCGAGGACATGACCGCGACCAGCAGTGCCTTGGGCAGGAACGCGAGGTCAGGGTTGACCAGGTCGCGGAGGAAGTCGACGGGGGACATTCAGACCGCCTTGAGGATCTTGAGCAACGGGCTGCCCTCGCTGACGCCGAAGGTGTCCATCCACGGCTTCTCGTCGCGCAGCTGGTCTGGCGATCCCGCGGCGACGACCGTGCGGTTGAGCAGGATGAGCCGGTCGCACGTGTAGAGCGCGCCCGGCAGGTCGTGGGTGGTGGTCAGGATGGCGTGGGAGTCCCTGGCCAGCGACAGCAGCAGGTCCGAGAGCAGCTCCTGCGTCGGCATGTCCAGACCGGTGAAGGGCTCGTCGAGCAGCAGCGCCGACGGTTGCAGTGCCAACGCCCGCGCCAGCAGCACGCGCTGACGCTGCCCACCGGACAGTTCGCCGACCGGGCGGGTCCGGAGATCGGCCATGCGCACCCGGTCGAGCGCCTCGACCACCGCACGCCAGTCGGCCGCACGCGGCCTGCGGAACAGGCCGAGCCGTCCGGTGCGGCCGGTCATCACCACGCCCTCCACCGAGAGGGGGAAGTCCCAGGCGAACTCGTGCCGCTGAGGCACGTAGCCCAGGCCGGTGCCCGCGCGGCGCACCGGTTCCCCGTCCACCTCCACCTCACCCGACTTGGGTTTCAGGAGGCCCATGAGGCTGCGCAGCAGCGTGGTCTTGCCCGCGCCGTTCGGCCCGACCAGCCCGACCAGTTCGCCTCGGTCGACGGTGAGGCCGACGTCGGTGAGCACCCGGCGTCCGCCCAGGTCCACGGCCAGCCCGCTCACCCGCAACGCGTTCACCCGGACGTCCCCTGCCGCTTCGCCGCGCGGCCGCGCACGACCACCACGACGACGAGCGCGCCCAGCACGACGACGGCCGCGATCAGGGCGCTGACACCCCAGGGCGGTCCTGACCCACCGTCGCTCCCGACACTGTCCTTTTCGGACGCTGCCGCGGAAGGTGGTGCGCTCGCAGACGTTCGAGGCTTGGCGGCCAGTGCCGCTTTGGTGTCGGTCGCGTCACCGACGGCGAAGCGCAGCGTCGCGGTGTTGCGGGCCTCCTTGCCGTCCACCAGCTTGGCGTGCGCCTCCACCTGGACGAGGTAGACGCCAGGAGTGGTGAAGACCCAGTTGGCGTGCGTGTGCGTGTTGGTGTCGACCCAGATGTCCTGACGTGCGGCCTTGGTGGAGTCCCAGAGCACGTCGGCGGCACCGAAGTTGCCGGCCTGCAGGTAGACGAACAGCTCGCCGGGGCCGTCGACGCCGGTGAGGGTCAGGGTGACCCCGCGGTCGACGACCTCCATCACCTCGGGGTCCTGGGTGTTCCAGCCGACCCAGGCCACCTCGGGGTTCTGCACCTGCGGCAGCACGTGCACCCTCGCGCCAGGCTTGCCGATGAAGGCGTACGCGGGATTGTCCGGCACCGTGAGCAGTGCCTTGTCGGAGACCTGGAACGCGGTGCGGTCCAGGTTCCGCCACACGGACGGATCGCCGGTGTCGTCGTGCACCATCAGCTTCCACGCGCCGTCGACGAAACGGGGGCCGACGTCCATGTGGCCGCGCGCCAGCACGGCCTCGTCCACGGCGATCCGCTGGTCGGGCGCGATGGTCTGGTCCGGCCCGTCGCCGGGCGGTTGCGCCAGGGCCGCGGCGGGCGCCAGCAGCGCCGCCACGACCAGCAGGGCGATCGGCAGGGACCGTCTCATGTACTCCTCTTTCATCAGCGCAGGCAGTCGCGCAGCGAGTCGGCGTTGAACCGCATCATCCGGACGTAGGTCGTGACCTCGCCGTCGAAGGTGTCGCCGTAGATCGGGCAGACCCGGATCCCCTGCTCGCCGGCGACCTGGGTGAGCGTCGACGAACGGGCGGCCAGGTTGGGTTCGAGGAACACCGCGGGCACCGCGAGGTTGCGGATCGTCTCGGTGAGCTTGCGGCGGTCGGCCAGGGACGGCTCGGTGGCGGGATTGGGCGTGACGAACCCGGCAACGCTCACGCCGTACGCCTGGGCGAGGTAGCCGAACGCGTCGTGCGTCGTGATCAGATGGCGGCGCGTCGCCGGGATCTCGTCGATCTGTGCGCGCACATATCGGTCGAGTGCGTCGAGCTCGGCGAGGTAGGCCTCGGCGTTGCGGCGGTACTCCCGCGCGCCCTCGGGGTCCTTCTCGATCAGCGTGTCGCGGATGACCTGGGTGTAGGCCATGGCGTTGCGCACGTTCTGCCACAGGTGCGGATCGATCTCGCCGTGCACGTGCTTGCCGAGCACGGCCTGGGCGAGCTGGTAGACCCGATCGCCGGGCCGGCCGAGGAACCCGAACCCGGCGGGGATCTCGCTGAGCGCCTTGCTCGGCACCACGACGACGGCGTCGGACGCGGGTACGACCTGCTGCGCCTTCTCCCCGCCTCCCTGCGGGTCGAAGAGCGCGTAGACCTGCTCGCGGTCCAGGTCGACGGTGAGGTCGGCGTGCCCGCGGTCCACCTGCACAGGGCGGTCCGGGGGCTGCACGCCGACCGCGATGGTGAACTTCGACTCGCCGAGCGGGACCGGTCGTGACCGCTGGTCCACCCGCAGGCGCGCGGACAGGGTCACCTCGTAGACACCGGGCCGGGTGAACGCCCAGGACATGTGGGTGTGGGCGTCGGAGGGCAGGATCGCGGTGTCGTCGCCGTAGCCGTCGCCGGGGTTGAAGCCGTCGCTGGAGTCGAAGTAGACGTCGGCGTCGCCGAACGACCCGGTGAGGTAGCCGTAGACGTTCCCGGGGCCGCTGGCGGCGGTCATGCTCAGCAGGACCTCCGACGCGCGGTTCGCGCCGCGAGCCTTCCCGTCGCCCCTGGCCCGCAGTCCGAGCCACACGGTGTCCAGCGTGACGTCCTCGACCAGCGGGATGATCTCGGCGGCGTACTTGACGGCCTCCTCGGCCAGCGAGACGTTCGCCGCCTCCGGGCGGAGGTTCGCGTCCAGCGCCCTGATGACGGAGTGCTCCTCGAGCATCACGTAGTTGCTGAACGCCACGTCCGCGTACACCACGTTCCGGACGTCACGCAGGCTCGGTTCGTAGGAGTGCGGGTCGGCTCCGTCAGGCACGAGCGAGGTGACGTTGACCCTCGGCCCGCCCACGTTGCGCACGAGATCCCGCAGCAGCCCGGTCGTGGCGACCACCTGCAACCGGCCGTCGCGGTCGCTCAGCGAGGCGGGAGCGGTGCAGCCCGACGCTCCCACTATGACGATCAACCCGACCAGCAGGCGTCGGCGCAAGCCAAGGAGCACGTCGTCACGCCAATCCCGAAGTAGATAACAACGATAATCATACTCATGAAGCGAGGTGCGGAGGCCGGGACGTACTCCCCGGCCTCCGCACGGATCACGGTTGAACGGTGAAGGTGTAGGTCTTCTGGCCCGTGGTGACCGCGCCGCCGGCGGCCTGGACCGCCGTCACCTCGAAGACCGCGGTGTAGGTACCGGCCGCTTCGAACGCCCAGTTGGCGTGGGCGTGGGTGTTCACGGCGAACGCGCGGCTGTCGGGCAGACCGTTGCCGCTGTCGAACCACACGGTCGGCGTGCCGAACGAGCCCGTGGTGAAGACGCTGAAGCCCGCGGGCCCGGTGACGGACACCAGCTTCACGGTGAGCGTGTTGCCCTGCAGCACTCCCGCCGGCACGCCCTCGGTGCTGAAGCCCGCCCACAGCACGCCGCTCGCCTGGCTCTGCGGCAGGATCCACACCGGTGAGCCGGGGGAGCCGAGGAACGCGTAGGAGGAGTTCGACGGCACCGTGGTGCGGCTCGCCGGCACGGCGTTCAGCGTCACGGTGGACGGGTCGCGGTCCGCGCCGGGGACGACGGTGTCGTCGCGGACGTCGAGCGTGAGGGCGCTGCCGGTCCAGTCGACGTCGATGGCGTCGGCGTGGCCGGAGGAGAGGGTCACCGCGGCGTGTGCGGTACCCGAAGTCGCCAGGGCGAGCCCGGCGACCAGTGCGACGGCGGCGAGGCGGCGGTTCACAGGTTCACCTTAAGACGGTAGGTGGCGGACTCGGAG
Organism: Lentzea kristufekii; assembly: GCF_033949925.1. Lineage (NCBI taxonomy): Bacteria > Bacillati > Actinomycetota > Actinomycetes > Pseudonocardiales > Pseudonocardiaceae > Lentzea > Lentzea kristufekii. The sequence goes on along the minus strand of NZ_JAXAVV010000006.1, from coordinate 55,595 downwards.
ACGACCTTCTGCCCGGTCGCGGCGAGGACGCCCGCGGCGCGCACGGTCACCGTGTAGGTGCCGGCGGCCTCGAACGCCCAGTTGGCGTGCTTGTGCTCTCCGGCGGCGAGTGCGATCCGGTCGGGCAGGCCGTCACCGCTGTCCACCAGGACGGTGGGCGCACCCACGGCGTCGGTGGTGAAGATGCTGAAGTCGCCGGGACCGCGGACGCGCTCGACCTTCAGCTTCAGCGTGCCCTCGGTGAAGATCCCCGGCTCGATCTCCTCGGTGGCGATCCCGGGCCACAGCAGGTCCGGGTCCTGCACCTGGGGCAGGACCCAGACCGGCGCGCCGGGCTTGCCGAGGAACGCGTACGCGGGGTCGGCGGGCACGGAGGTCCTGGCGGCGGACTTCGCGACCAGCAGCACCTCCGAGGGCTCGTACTCGGCCTCGGCGGCTCCGTCGTGGACGTGCAGGTGGAAGGCGCCGTCCTCGAAGGCGACGCCGAAGACGTCGACGTGACCGCTGTCGATCGTGGTGATCGTCTCAGCGGTGGCGGGCGCGGCGGTGAGGGTGGTCAACCCGGTCACTGCCGCGAACAGCAGGGCGATGTGTGCAGTGGTGCGCACGGACGTGGACTCCAATCGTGCGGTGGTGCGGCCCGAGCGGGCCGCGGCACCCGTCGCAGTCTTGCTAATGAAAATCGTTTCCAACAGAGCCGAATGGCCTATTGGAAACGATTGTCGTTTGTATTACGGTCGTGCCGCATCGCCGATCCGCCGGCGTTGGTGCCTGGAGGTTCAACAACACATGCACGTGCGTGCGTCCACACGCGTCACGGCAGGGCTGTTCGCCGTCGTCGCAGCACTGCTGACGAGTGCGCCCGCCGCGCTCGCCGAGCCCGCCGAACCCGTCGACCCCGTTGCGGACGCCGTCCTGGACGTCGCGGGAGACCGTCTCGAGATCGACGCCGCAGAGCAGCGGGTGGAGGCGGCGGACCCCGCCGCGCCCGTCGAGCTGACCTGGGACACCACTTCCATCGAACCCGGCACCGTCTTCGGCGACAGGGTCACCCTGCGAGCGTCCGTTGTGGACAGCGGGACACCGGCGGGGGAGCCCGTCGCGGTTCCCGTCGCGTCCACCGGAACGCTCCAGGTCGATCCGCCGGGACCGGGCGGGCACGAGCTCCGCCTCCAAGCCACCGCGCACGCTCTCGACGGCCGGCCGCTGGCCGTCGAGAGCGTCTACGCCCTGTCGGTCGCCGAGGCGGTTCGCCCCGAAGTGGCGCCGCAGGTCCTCCCGGCGGCTCCCCGGCCGGAGGTCGTCGCGCCGAGCCCGCAGATCCGTGCCGTCGTGCAACAACCGCCGACGGCCACCGGCCGCGTCGTCATCGACAGGGGACACGTCGACGCCGTCGCACCCCGGTTGCTGCCGGACGGACTGCACATCCAGGTCAAGGACGGCACGGTCGCCGGCACCACGACGTGGCGCGAGCCGGCCGACGTGGAACTGAAGGTCACCTCCGGTTCCCGGACGGCACTGCCCTCGAGCCCGGAACTCGCGTTCCTCGGCGCGGCGGGCGAACAGGTCTTCCTGCTGCCGCAGACCCAGCGGGCCGACCTCCTGTGGGCGGGCTGGTCCACCGAGGAACTGCGCCCGGCCGACGTGACCGGACCGGTGACGTGGTCGCTGACCGCCGTCGAGGGACCCGGTGCGTTCGGCCTGTTCACCACCGGCTCGTTCGGCGAGCCGACGGTCCTCTTCAACAGCACCGACGGTCTGCCGGACGCGCAGTCCGTGCCGCTGGGCACGCACGCCCACGCCAACTGGGTGTTCGCCGAACCCGGCCGCTACCGCCTCACGTTCACCGCCACCGCACCCGGTACCGGCGGGCCGCTGACCGACACCGAGACCTACACCTTCACGATCGGCGACGGCACGCCCTCGCCCGTGCAGCCGGGCACCGTCAACCGCAAGCCCGCCACCGCTCTCGCGTCGACCGGCCCCGCCGGCCTGCCCGCCGTCACCGGCCTGGGCCTGGCTCTGCTCGCCTCGGGTGTGGCCGTGCTCGTCATCACCCGCCGCCGCGTCCAGGAGAAGACCTCGTGAGCACCTTGCACCGCGGCTGGGCCGCGCTCGCCACCGCGACGGTGGCCGCGCTCACCTCGCTTTCCCTCGCCACGGCCTTCGCCCAGGACACCGCGACCGTCGTCGACCAAGGCCACGTCGACCTGCTCGCACCGGTGGTGACCGAGGGCGTCCTGGACGTGCGTTACAAGGACGGCAACACCACACCGCCGACGTGGCACGATCCCGAGCAGGTCGTCACCCACGTCAAACCCGAGTCCCGCATCCAGGTGCCCGACCTGCCCGAGTACGCCTTCCTCGGCCCCGCGGGCAGCGACCTCTGGCTCATCCCCGAGGTGCAGGACCCCGCCGTCGTCTGGGCGGGCTGGAACACCGAGTCCCTCACCGCGGCCCAGGTGGATCCGAACTCCGTGCGCTGGACGTTGGACTCCATCTCCGGTGACCAGCGGGGCGCCCCGGCGCCGGGCACGCTGACGGTGTTCCAGTCCGGTCCGTTCGGCGAGCCGCTGCCACGGGTCTTCGACACCGCCCAGCCGCTGCCGCAACACCACCCGTTGTCGCTCGGCACGCACGCCCACGCGAACTGGACGTTCTCGGCGCAGGGCGTCTACCGGCTCACGTTCGCGGTCGAAGCCACGACGCCCGCAGGTGCGCCACTGCGCGACACCACGACCTACACGATCGCCGTAGGCGACGTCGATCCCCGCACGGTCCAGCCAGGCGTGCCGACCACCAGCACGACTACGACGACAACCACGACCACCACAACCACGACTACCACGACGACCACTGCGGCCACGACGACCGCCTCGACAACGACCACCGTCCCCCCGGCGTCCTGCGTCGTGCTGAACGACGGCCATGTCGACCTCATCGCCCCACGTCTCCGCGAAGGCGCGTTGCGCACCGAGGTCAAGGACGGCACCGCTGGGGCGGACGCGGCGGTGTGGCGCGATCCTTCCGACGTGGTGCTGCACCTCGTTCCCGCGGCCCGCAACACCGTGCCGAACGACCCGGCCTACGGCTTCCTCGGCTCACCCGCCGCACCTGTGTGGCTCATCCCGCAGACCCAGATCCCCGGCATCGTCTGGGCGGGGTGGAACACCGAGTCCCTGAGCCCGCAGGACATCTCGGGCGACGTCAGCGTCCGGATGTCCGCTGTGGACGGTCCAGGTCGTGTGGCCGTGTTCCTCACCGGCCTCACCCCGACCGTCCTGGCCGACTCGGCCAACGGCCTCCCGGACGTCATCACCGTTCCGCTGGGCACCCACGCCCACGCCAACTGGGCCTTCAGCGCCGAGGGGACCTACCGCGTCACCGTGGACGTCACGGCGACTCTCGCCGATGGCCGCACCGTCTCCGACAGCGACGTCTTCACCATCGCCGTGGGCGACGTGAACCCCACGGCCGGCCGCTCGTGCGCGACTCCGCCCACGACGACCACGAAGGCGCCCAGCACGCCGCCGACCACCACCACCGCACCCGCGCCCCTCCGCGGAGGTCTGGCCTCCACCGGCGTCGGTGGCCTCGGCACAGCGGTTCTCCTGGCTTCCCTGCTCACCACCGGTGGAGTCGCCGTCCTGCTGCTCAGCCGCCGACGTCGCCACTGAGTGCCGCGAGCCGGACGGCCGGAATCGACCTGAATGCCGTTATCCTGGCGGTATGACCGTCTTGCCGGCCGCCGGCGGGTCCATCGAACCGTTCTGTGACGACCTGGACGTGCTCATGACACCGCCCGAGCTTCTGGTGCTGGACCTGCCGGTGCGTCCGGGCGTCGCGGTGTCGGCGATCCGCCGTGACCTCACCGCGGCTCTGCACGACCTCGGGGAGAACCACCTCTACGACGTCCTGCTCGTGATGACCGAGCTCGTGAGCAACGTCCTGGACCACACGCCCGGCGTCGGCCGGCTGCGCGTCCTGCGCAGCCGGACGCCCTGTGCGGTGACGATCGAGGTGGACGACGACTCGACCGCGGAACCCGTGTACGGCCGTTCCCGCCTGCCGAACGACAACCGCGGCCGGGGGATCGTGGTCGTCGACAACCTGGCGAAGGCGTGGGGCACCCGGCAACGGGCGTGCGGCGGCAAGACCGTGTTCGCGTCGGTCTCCTGCTGACCACCCGCCCGTCAAGCGACCTGGGCCGAGCAGCGGTCGCGAGCAGGTCCTGTCGCCCGGATTGGCGAACTTGCGCTGTCGCGTGGGTGTCGTTCGTCCGTGTCGACAGGACATTCGTATCGTGCGGTGAGTGGGAAGTGAACGGGCGGGCGGCCAGGAGCCTTCGGAACTGGGCATCGAGATGCTCCCTGTCGCGTTGGCGGGCTTGCGCGCCGAGCTCGGCGAGGCCCGCGCGCTGGCCCGCGAGCTGGCCGGGATGACACCGGCACAGGCGGACAGCTCGTGGTGCGATCAGCTCGAGGACGAGTACCACGACGTCGGTGCCGGGCACGCGCAGATGGTGCGTCAGCTGACGCGGTGGCGCCTCGACCACCCCCACGCTCCGGGACTGGACGAGCTGGCCGAACTCGTCGCCGACGTGGAGCCCGTCCGCCACGCTCTGCTGCGACAGCTCGCGCGGCTGCGTTGCGCTCGGGGCACGAGCGGAACCCTTGTCCTGCAGGGCAAGCCGCGGGCGACGCTGATCCGCGACGAGCCCCGGTGGACGTTCTCCGACTCTCCCCGCTGCAAACCGCGTGCCCTGCACGTCTGGCGTGAGGACGACGCACACCTCGTGGCCGTCGTCGCCGCCGAATCACCTGAGGGTGGCGTCGACACCGCTGACGCTGTCGCCGCACGGCTGCGGGCCGAGCACCCGGACTGCGAGATCGAGCTGTTCGTGTGGACACCGAGCGCTGATCCCGGCGGCGGCGACCGCTTCGACCGCGTGACAGCGTCCGGCGCCGAGCAGGTGGTCACGCATGACGTGATCGATCGGCTCGGTGCCGGCCGGCAGTACCGCTGTCGCTGCCAGAGCTGACCGGAAAGGGCATCAGAGCAACTGGATACCGACGACGCAGGTGTCGTCGTCGGTGTTCGAGTCGCTGGTCGCGAGCAACTCGTCGAGCAACGCCTCCAGATCACGCGGAGGACCCGAGACCGCGTCGCACAGGTTCTCCATGCACTCGTCCAGCGGTACGTCCCTGCGTTCGACCAGGCCGTCGGTGTAGAGCAGCAAGGTGTCGCCGGGCTCCAGCTGCACCTCACCCTCCTGATAGGACACTTCCGCCAGCGCGCCGAGCAGCAGGCCGGGCAGCATGGGCAGGAGCTCGCCACGCTCGTTCCTGATCAGCACCGGTGGCAGGTGGCCGGCCCGCGCCCAGCGCAGCACGCGGGTGAGCGGGTCGTACACGCCGCAGAGCGCGGTGGCGATGATGTGGTCGGTGAGGTGGTGCGCCACCAGGTTCAGCCACTTGAGCAGCTGACCGGGCCCCGCGCCGGTGGCGGCGAGACCACGTAATGCGTTGCGCAGCGCCACCATCCCGGTCGCGCCCTTGATGCCGTGGCCGGTGATGTCGCCGACCGAGACCAGGATCTGCTGGTTCGGCAGCACGACGGCGTCGTACCAGTCGCCGCCCACCAGTTCCTCCTGGGCCGCGGGCCGGTAGCGCACGGCGACCCGCAACCCGAACGCGTCGATGGTGGGATGGGTCGGCGGCATGATCACCTGCTGGAGCCGCAGCGTGAGCCTGTTGTGCTCCTCGACCTCCTGAGCGGTGATGGCGAGCTGGTCCTGGGCCGCGGACAGCGCCACCTCGGTCCAGTGCTGCGCCGACACGTCCTGGTAGGCGCCGCGGATCGCGAGCAGCGCGCCGTGCGAGTCGAGCACGGGTTCGGCGATCACGCGGACGTGCCGGGTGACGCCGTCGGCGCGGTGCAGCCGGAAGGCCGCCGACGCGGGCCGGTGCTGGTGCTGGACGTTGCGGAGAAAACCGTTGAGGGACGGCACGTCGTCCGGGTGGGCGTGCTCGGTGATGTCGGACAGCGGCACGGGATCGGCGGTCAGCGGGAGGCCGTAGAGCGCGTACAGCTGGCTGTTCCAGATGACCTTGCCGTGCTGGGGCTCTTCCTCGAACCCGCCGATGCGGCCGAGGCGCTGGGCGTGCTGCAGGAGGTTCGCGAGCCGGGCGGCCTCGTCCTGGACCCGCCACACGACCAGCACGAGGACGCCGTGCCGGGTGACGCTCACACTGGCCGTGACCTTCAGCGGCAGTTCGTCGACCAGTGCCGCCAGCGTCATGCGCTCGGCCCGGAACGGTTCCCCGGTCGCGTGCACGCGCTCGATCTTGTCGAACAGGTCGCCTTCCGCCGCGGCCAGAGGGTATGCCTCCAGCAGCAGTCTGCCCGCCACCGCGGCTCGCGGCCTGCCCGCGAGGTCGACGAACCGGTTGTTCACGTGGTGCACCCGGAAGTCGGTGAGCGTGCCGTCGGCGGAGATCTCCGGGCCCAGCACGAGCGCGGGATCGAGCAGCCCGTCGGCGAGGTCCGCGAGTTCGCCGGGCGCGGTCGTGACGTGCTCGATCTGGCCCTGCGGTGCGGCGGTGAAGTCGAGCGTGGCGGCGCACAGCTCGGCCAGCGCCTCCACCTGCTTGTGCACGCTCAGCGGCTGCGGTTCGAGGACATCGGGCCAGCAGATCTCCAGCACACCGGTGATCCGGCCCCCGGTGCCCGCGGGGACGGCCACACGACCGGGCAGGTCCGCGCCGATGGACGGCAGACCGGACCGGCCGAGATCGGAGATCCACACCGCGTCGCGGTCGAGGAGCGCCCGCCGTGCGGGTGTCGCGACGCCGGGCGGCACGTAGCGCCAGCGCTGGGCCTCGCCCGCGGCGAATCCCGCCTGCCCGACCAGGGTGAGCGACGAGTCCGCGCCTGCCGACCAGATCGCCACCGCGACCGCGCCCAGCGGCGAGAGCGCGTGCGCGAACAGCGATTGAGCGACGGCCTGTGTGTCTTCCGCCTGCAGCGCACCGCTCTCCGCCGTCCGCAAGCGGATCGCGGCGCGGTTGCCCGGGTCCGCCGTCGCCGGCACCCGTGCGACGAAGTCGTCGCCGGACGCCTCGTTGATGATGTCGACGGCCAGTTCGAGCTGGGTGGTGCCGGCGCGGTCGGCGAGCAGGGCGAGCTGCTCCGCGGCCTGTGCCGGGCCGCAGCGCAGCCGTTCGACGAGCATGCCCTTCGCGAGCTCGACGAGCGCCCGGCCGTCCGCTGCCTCCCGGCTCTCCTCGAGCTCGCGCTGGAGGCGCTCGACCAGACCCGCGAGCCGATCGACGCCCGTCCCGTCGGCCGTCACAGCTGACGCATCCAGTGACGTACGCAGGAGATGAGCTCGTCGGCGTCCACCGGCTTGGTGACGTAGTCGTTGGCACCGGACGCGATGCTCTTGTCGCGGTCGCCGGGCATCGCCTTGGCGGTCACCGCGATGATCGGCAGCTGTTCGTGGTCCGGCATGGCGCGAATGGCCGTGGTGGCGGCGTAACCGTCCATCTCCGGCATCATCACGTCCATCAGGATCAGGTCGATCTCCGGATTGGCGACCAGGGCCTCGATGCCCTCCCTGCCGTTCTCCGCGTGCAGCACGCGCACGCCGTGCAGCTCCAGGATGCTGCTGAGGGCGAACAGGTTGCGGGCGTCGTCGTCGACGATCAACACGGTGCGGCCGGCGAGCTGGCCGTTCGCCTCGTGGACCACCGGCTGTCCCGGCTGTTCCGGCCGCACCAGCGGAAGCACGTCCTGCGGGCCCTTGGCGTTGAGGTGCAACGCGATCCGCTCGCGCAGTTCGTCCAGACTGGACAGGATCTCCAGCGGGCGTGAGCTGCTGCGCTCGTGCAGCCGCTGCTCGTACTCGGCGGCGAGCCTGCGGTTGTGGTGGGCGAGCACCGGAACCGTGCTCGTGGCCGCGTCGCCGTCGAGGGCGTCCAGGAACCGCAACGCGGCCCCGTCGGGCATGTCGAGCTCCAGGACCACGCAGTGGCACGGCTCGGTCGCCAGCGCCGCCGCCGCCTCCTCCTGCCCGACCGCGGTGACCACGTCGACCGGGCCACGCGGGTCGTCGCTCGCGGACAGATCGGTCACCGCGCTCTGCGCGACCAGCGCGAGCAGGCCGTGCGACTTCTCCTCGATCACGAGGAGCCTGCGCTTGTGGCCGTTGGCGACGGTCGGAGCCGCGGCCGCCGGCAGCGCCGACGCCTCCTGCTCGGGGAGGTCCTGCGCGTTCTCGGGGAAGTCCTCGCGGCGCACCGGCAGGTAGAGGGTGAACGTGCTGCCCTTGCCGAGAGTGCTCTCCGCGGTGATCAGCCCGCCGAGCAGGTAGGCGATCTCCCGGCTGATCGACAGGCCGAGGCCGGTGCCGCCGTACTTGCGGCTGGTGGTGCCGTCGGCCTGCTGGAAGGCGCCGAAGATCGACTCGAGCTGGTGCTCGGCGATGCCGATGCCGGTGTCGCTGACCCGGAACATGATCGCCGGGCCGTGCTCGCGCACCGCGGCCGGCAGCTGGTCGGGGTCGGCGAGTTCGATGCGCAGCTCGACGCCACCGGTCTCGGTGAACTTCACCGCGTTGGACAGCAGGTTGCGCAGCACCTGCTGCAAGCGGGTGTCGTCGGTGACCAGCTCCGGCGGGGTGCCGGGCGCGGTGGTGAGCTGGAAGCTCAGCCCCTTCTGGGAGGTGAGCGGCCGGAAGGTCACCTCGACGTAGTCCCGCAGCTGCCGCAGCGAGACGCGTTCGGGAGTGATGTCCATCTTGCCGGCCTCGATCTTGGACAGGTCGAGGATGTCGTTGATCAGCTGGAGCAGGTCCGAGCCGGCCGAGTGGATGATGCCCGCGTACTCGACCTGCTTGGGCGTGAGGTTGCGGCTCGGGTTCTGGGCGAGCAGCTGGGCGAGGATGAGCAGGCTGTTGAGCGGCGTGCGCAGCTCGTGGCTCATGTTGGCCAGGAACTCCGACTTGTACTTCGACGCCAGCGAGAGCTCCCGCGCCCTGGTCTCCAGTTCCTGGCGCGCCTGCTCGATCTCCAGGTTCTTCGCCTCGATGTCGCGGTTCTGCGTCGCGAGCAGTGCCGCCTTCTCCTCCAGCTCGGCGTTGGAGCGCTGCAGTTCTTCCTGGCGCACCTGGAGTTCGCCCGAGCGCGACTGCAGCTCCCCGGCGAGTCGCTGGGACTCGGCGAGCAGCTCGTCGGTGCGGGCGTTGGCGATGATGGTGTTGACGTTGACGCCGACGGTCTCCATCAGCTGTTCGAGGAAGTCGCGGTGGATGTCGGTGAAGTGGTGCACCGACGCCAGCTCGATCACGCCGAGCACCTGGTCCTCCACCACGATCGGCAGCACGACCAGGTTCACCGGTGCCGTCCGCCCGAGTCCGGACGAGATCGCGACGTAGTCCGCCGGCATGTCGTCCACGGCGATGGTGCGGCGGCTGCGGGCGGCCTGACCCACGAGCGACTGGCCGAACTCGAACCGCGTCGGCCGTGTGGCGTCGTCGGGGTGCCCGTAGGAGCTGATCAGGCGCAGCTCCTGGTGGTCGTCGATGTCGTCGGCCAGGTAGAAGGCGCCGAACTGCGCGGACACCAGCGGGGTCAGCTCGTCCATGATCAGTTCCGCGACCACGGCGAGATCACGGCGGCCCTGCATGAGCCCGGAGATGCGCGCCAGGTTGGACTTGAGCCAGTCCTGGTCCTGGTTGGCCTTGGTGGAGTCGCGCAGCGAGCCCACCATCGAGTTGATGTTGTCCTTGAGCTCGGCGACCTCACCGGAGGCCTCGACGGTGATCGACCGGGTCAGGTCGCCCTCGGCGACCGCGCTCGTCACCTCGGCGATCGCCCGCACCTGCCGGGTCAGGTTGCCGGCGAGCTCGTTGACGTTCTCGGTGAGCCGCTTCCACGTGCCGGAGACGCCCTCGACCTCGGCCTGGCCGCCCAGCCGGCCCTCGCTGCCGACCTCCCGGGCCACGCGGGTCACCTCGGCCGCGAAGCTCGACAGCTGGTCGACCATCGTGTTGATCGTCGTCTTCAGCTCGAGGATCTCGCCGCGGGCGTCGACGTCGATCTTCTTCGTCAGGTCGCCCTGCGCGACGGCGGTGGTGACCTGGGCGATGTTGCGCACCTGGTTGGTCAGGTTGTTCGCCATGAAGTTGACGTTGTCGGTGAGGTCCTTCCACGTGCCCGCCACGTTCGGCACGCGTGCCTGACCACCGAGCATTCCCTCGGTGCCGACCTCGCGGGCCACGCGGGTCACCTCGTCGGCGAACGCCGAGAGCGTGTCGACCATCGTGTTGATGACGCCGGCCAGCGCGGCGACCTCGCCCTTGGCCTCGACGGTGATCTTCTGGCTGAGGTCGCCCCTGGCGACCGCGGTGGCGACCTGGGCGATGGACCGCACCTGGTTGGTCAGGTTGGACGCCATGACGTTCACGTTGTCGGTCAGGTGCTTCCACGTGCCGGAGACACCGCGCACGGTCGCCTGGCCGCCCAGGTTGCCCTCGGTGCCGACCTCGCGGGAGACGCGGGTGACCTCGTCGGCGAAGCCGGACAGCTGGTCGACCATCGTGTTGATGGTCTCCTTGAGCTCCAGGATCTCGCCGCGCGCGTCGACGCGGATCTTCTGGCTCAGGTCGCCCCGTGCCACCGCCGTCGTCACCTGGGCGATGGAGCGCACCTGCGCGGTGAGGTTGTCCGCCATGACGTTGACGGACTCGGTGAGGTCCTTCCACGTGCCGGACACGCCCTTGACGTCCGCCTGGCCGCCGAGGCGGCCGTCCGTGCCGACCTCGCGGGAGACGCGGGTGACCTCGTCGGCGAAGGAGGAGAGCTGGTCGACCATCGTGTTGATCGTGTTCTTCAGCTCGAGGATCTCGCCGCGGGCGTTGACGTTGATCTTCTGGCTCAGGTCGCCCCGGGCGACCGCCGTCGCGACCTGGGCGATGGAACGGACCTGGGCGGTCAGGTTGCCCGCCATGAAGTTCACCGAGTCGGTGAGGTCGCGCCAGGTGCCGGAGACGCCCTTGACGTCGGCCTGCCCGCCCAGCGCGCCCTCGGTGCCGACCTCGCGGGAGACGCGGGTGACCTCGTCGGCGAAGGAGCTGAGCTGGTCGACCATCGTGTTGATGGTGCTCTTGAGCTCGAGGATCTCGCCCCGCGCGGTGACCGTGATCTTCTGGCTCAGGTCGCCGCGCGCGACCGCCGTCGTCACCTGAGCGATGTTGCGGACCTGGTCGGTCAGGTTGCCCGCCATGAAGTTCACGGAGTTCGTGAGGTCCAGCCACACACCACCGACACCGGGCACCTCGGCCTGCCCGCCGAGCCTGCCCTCGCTGCCCACCTCACGCGCGACTCGCGTGACCTCGTCGGCGAAGCTGGAGAGCTGGTCCACCATCGTGTTCACGGTGTTCTTCAGCTCGAGGATCTCGCCGCGCGCGTCGACGTCGATCTTCTGGCTCAGGTCACCCCGCGCGACCGCGGTGGCGACCTGAGCGATGTCGCGCACCTGGCTCGTCAGGTTGCCGGCCATGGCGTTCACCGAGTCGGTGAGGTCCTTCCACGTGCCCGACACACCCGGCACCTCGGCCTGTCCGCCGAGCCGCCCGTCCGTGCCGACCTCGCGCGCCACGCGGGTGACCTCGGAGGTGAACAGCGACAGCTGGTCCACCATGCCGTTGAAGACCGTCGCGATCTCGCCGAGCAACCCGTCGGAGTCGTCGGGCAGGCGGATGCCGAAGTCGCCGTCGCGCACCGCGGTGAGCCCGGCGAGCAACTGCCGCAGCTCCGGCAGGTCGACCGCTCTTCGCGCTTCGGTCTGACCTGCGGAACGGTCGGCCTTGGCCGTAGTGCCACTCATTCCTACTGCCTCCACGACAGGGGCGGAAACTAAGGTGTGAGGGGACACCTGGCTTTTCAAGCGCACCTCGACGAACCAAACGACCTTACTTCAACAACGTCCGAACAGGTGCGCGGTGGTCTCTCGTCCGCGATCAGCGTTGTGATGCGGGGCGACGTCCGCGGCAGCCCGCCCATCGGCGCAGGTGGCGTGATCCGTCCCGGGGACGGCGGATGCGCGTGCCGGCGGCTCCGCGCCCGCCTTCTCGAACCCGTCAGGCCACGGCGGTGCGCCCATTCGCCGATCGAATACCACTGTGGTTCACCCACGCGGGTGTACGCCGCCGATGATCACACCGGCGCGTCGGTCACCGTTCTTCCGGTCCAGTCCGATGTTTGGTGATGACGCCGGCGGGTATCGCGGTCGTATGACCAGAACTCGTTGCCGCGCCGAGGGTGCCGAAGTGACGTTGCGGTCCAAGACGATGGTCCTCGACTTCGCCGGGGACTGCGACGGCACGGACGGCGCCGGCCTGCGGCTGGTCGCCGAGCTGCCGGACGCGGGTGGTGCCGAGGACGGCGGAACCGTTGTGCTGGAGCAGAATGCCGCGACGATCACCCAGCCGGGTGGTGAGATCCGCTTGGCTGCACGAGAACCACTTCGCTTCGGGGACGGGCCGGTCGACGTCGAGTTCGTCCTGCCGGAGAGTCCTGAGTCGACGGTGCTCACCGTCCGCGGGCTCGTGGTGCGGCTGGAGCGCGCCGACAGCTGAGCGCGCTCCAGCAGGCTCCGCGACAGCCCGGCCTGGCGAGGTCGGGCGGTGTCACGAAAGCCGTGCCACGAAGCGAGCCGTCGCGCGCGGGCTCCGGAACACGTGCAGCCGCGCGTTGCCGGCGTGAGCCGCGATCGCCTTCTGCAGGAGCGGCCGGGACCTGCGACGCCACGACCACACCCAGCGCCAGAAGTCGGCGGTCTCGCGGGACCTGAGCAGTGCGCGCCAGGCGCAGCGTGGGAAGGAGTAGTCGAGCAGGAGCACGGTGTCCGCTCTGACCAGCCGGACTTCGAGGACGTCGTGGGGGCCGAGGTCGCCGTCCATGATCCACCGGTCTTCGGCGGCGAGCTCGCCCTGGACAATGGACCAGAGGTCGTGCGGGGTCGGTTCCAGCTCCGGTCCCCAGAAGTGCTTGTCGAGCTCGATGACGGGGAGGCCGGTCGCGGTGCCCAGCGTTGTCGCGAGAGTGGACTTCCCGGCGCCGCCACGGCCGAGGATGACGACGCGTTCCATGACCGTGATCGTGCCAGAGGAACTGTCGCTGCCACCGCCGTGGTGCACCATCCGACGGGGGAGCAGGTGAGGAAGCCGTGCAGCAGATCATCGAGGACGTCAGGAACTCCAGCAAGACCAGGTGAACCGGGTGCCTCGGCTCACGTGTGCACCGGCTGGTGTTCGCCGAAGATCAGGTCCCAGTCCAGCTCCGGCACCGGAACCGGCCGAGGTTCGGGGATGTGGCCGTGGGTCGGCACGATCGACCCGTTGAGGAACTGCCACACCTCGTCACCCATGCGCTGCTCCAGGGCGGTGGCTTTCCTCGGCTGCGGGATGCCGGTGGGAATCGTTGCCACGAAACGGACTCCGCGGAACCCTTCGGCGTCGGTGGCTTCGAGCGTGCCGTGGTGCCTGGTGGCGATGCGGCGGGCGATGGCGAGGCCGAGGCCCGCGCCGCCCGCGGCACGGGTGCGGGCCTCGTCGAGCCTGGTGAACCGGTCGAAGACGCGTTCGCGGTCCGCCTCGGGGATGCCGGGACCGTCGTCGATGACCTCGAGCGTCGCGGACGAGCCGCCGCGCAGGCGGACGATCACGGCGGTGCCCGCGTGGCGTTCGGCGTTGTCCAGCAGGTTGCCGAGCAGCCGCGACAGCTGGGCGCGCCGGCCGGGGACGAGCACCTGGTCGTCCGCCTCCAGGGCGACCATGGCCCGGCGGGAGACCTCGCGCTGCACGACGGCGGTGAGGTCGACGGTGTCCTGCTTGTCGAGTGCGTCGGCGTCCAGCCTGGCCAGCAGCAGCAGGTCCGTGGTCAGCTCCTGCAGGCGTTCGGCGTCCTCCAGCGCCGACTTCACGACGGTGGGCCAGTCCGCGAGGTGCGGATGCGACAGCGCGATCTCCAGCTCGGCCCGCAGCGCGGCCAGCGGGCTGCGCAGCTCGTGCGAGGCGTCCGCGACGAACCTGCGGGTGTCCTCGACGGAGCGGTGCACCCGGTCGAGCGTCTCGTTCAGCGTGGCGGCCAGCCGGGTGATCTCGTTGTCGGACGACGGCACCGGGACGCGCCGGGTGAGGTTGTGCTCGTTGATCTCGGCCACCTCGGCGCGCATCGTCTCCACCGGCCGCAGCACCCGGCTGGTCGCGGCCAGCACGGTGACCGACACCAGCGCGGTGATCGACGCGAGCACGCCGAGCAGGGACAGCGTCGAGCGGTTGAGCTGTTGCTGCGCCTGGGACGCGATCGACCGCGCGTCCTCGTCGTTGCGGTGAGGTCCTTCCCCGAGCTGCTGGGACCGGGTCTCACCGCTGTCGCTGAACGGCCACAGCGACAGGGCAGGCCGCACCTCGGTGCTCGCGTACCGGACGAGCACTCCCGGCGTGGCGGCGGTCGCGTTCTTCTGCAGCGGTACGCACTGCGTGCTCGAACACATGTAGTGCACGCGCGAGCTGTCCGCGGTCTGCGTCGTGATCTCCGCACGTTGCGAGACCAGCATCAGCAGCCCGGCGAGGCCGATCAGCAGCGCGGTGACCATCGTGGCCAGCACGGTCACCTTGGCCTGCAATGATCTCATCGGTCCACCAACCGGTAGCCGACGCCGCGCACGGTGGTGATGCTCCGCCGGTCGAACGGCGTGTCGATCTTGCGGCGGAGCGCGCTGATGTAGACCTCGACGAGGTTGGGGTCGGGGTCCTGCGCCGCGTCCCACACGCCGTCGATGATCTCCGACTTGGTGACGACCTCACCCGCGTGCCTGAGCAGGAAGTTCAGCACCGAGAACTCCTTCGCCTTCAGGTCGATCCGGGCGGTGCCCCGGTGACACTCCCGGCTGACCGGGTCGAGCACCAGGTCGCCCGCCCGCAGCAGCACCGGCTGGGCGGTGCGCGACCGCCGCGCCAGCGCCCTGAGCCGGGCCACCAGCACCACGTAGGAGAACGGCTTGGTCAGGTAGTCGTCCGCGCCGGTGTCGAGACCTTCCGCCTCGTCGAACTCGCCGTCCTTCGCGGTGAGCATCAGGATCGGCGTCCACACGCCGGCGTCGCGCAACGCCTGGCAGACCCGGTAACCGTTGAGGCCGGGCAGCATGATGTCCAGGACGATCACGTCGTACGGGTGCTCGCGCGCCCGCCACAACCCGTCCGTGCCGGTGCGTTCCACGTCGACCGCGAACCCTTCCGCGGTCAGGCCGCGGGTGAGCAGGTCGGCGAGGCGGGGGTCGTCTTCCACCACGAGCACGCGCATGGCAGCAGGGTGCCGCATCGATCATGATCGCGTCCTGAAATCCGGTTCAGGATCTTTCAGTGTCCTTTCAGGTTCACCCTGGCAGGCTCTGCGCCGTGGATGAGGGGATCCGCGATCGGGGGAGAAGGTGGCGGTGCCGCGGGGGGAGCGGTGCTGCCACCTTCTGGTCTTCGGCCGCACGCGGGGACAGGGCGGGTTCCGGCCGTTCAGCGCACGAGTTCCGCGCCGGTGGCGAGGTCCCACTGAGGTCGTGGCCGGGAAACGTTGCACGACGACCATTGCGGTCCGAGGTGGGGGAGTGCCTGGCGCCGCGACGAGGAATTCACCTGACGTGCACGAGAAAGCACAGCGCCGGCCGCTGCGGGAGCAGCGGCCGGCGTCGTGTCACTCCTGTCCGGTCAGCCTTGCTTGGCGATGTTCCACACCCAGGAGGACTCCGCGGGCTTGCAGCCCGGTTGTCCGCCATCGGCGGCGGGAACGTAGATCACGGTCATGTTCTGGTCGTCTTCCTTGGAACAGTTGAAGACGGAAAGTCCTTGCTGGTCCTCCGGGCCGGCGAGGCTGAAGAGGTTCTGGTCCAGATCGTTGTCGATGTCGAACCCGAACCTGCTCTCCCACAACTGACCTTGAACGTCAGTGGCCGTGCCGCATTCACCCATGACCACTGTCGGGGTGTTCAGAGGGTTGAACATGCACGCACCCGTGACCCGGTTCATGAGCTTGTAGGTGTAGAAGGGCTTCGGCCCCCACGGGGTCGGCTTCTGCATGACCCGGACCAGGCGGAACACCCAGTTGTCGTTGAACTCGCCGCTGCACGACTTCTGGATCAGGTAGAACCTGCCGGTCGCACCACCGTCGCTGCTGACGAGGCACCGGCCGCTGTTCTTGTTGATGATCTTGGCGACCTTGTCGCCGAAAGCGGCCGTCGAGGGCATGAACGCCACCGCGTCGAAAGCGATCTCCCGGCCGTTGGCGCCGGCGTTCCAGTTGCTGAGCGACACCTTGGGCTTGTCGGTGAACCTGTACGTGCCGAGTTCCACCCAGTTCGGCGGCAGGGAGAGGCTGCCGGGGTCCGGAGCGGTGACCTGGACGGGCCCGTCCGCCGTGTGCACCGTGTAGACCAGCTTGCCTGCGATCTTCTCCGAACGCTTGGGCCGGTGCGCCCACACCTTGATCGGCGACGTGTACGTCCGGCCCGCCGTCCAGGTGGCCTGCATCTTCAGCTTCCGGCCCACGTCGTCATTGCCGTACGCGTGGGTGAACCACGTGTGACCGCCGTAGCCGCTGGTGGCCTGGTGCAGGTCCATGCGTCCCACCTGCTGGCCGAAGCTGTCGCTGGAGAACTCGATGTTGAACGTGCCGTCGCGATCGAGGTTCGGCCGGGCGCAGCCCCGGGGCTGGGGACGGGGACCTGGGAAGCTGAACACCGGCGCGGTGTCGGCGTTGACGTCGTCGACCACGCTCGCGTCACCGGGCAGTCCCCCGTTGTCACACGTCGGCCTGGAGGTGATGCCGTCGTCGGGCTCGGTGCCGAAGTCCGGGTAGTAGCGGAAGAACTGGTTACCGCAGGTGACCGAACAGTCGGTCTTCCAGGTCACCGAGTCGTGCCACCAGCACTTCAGGTCGTACTGGCCTGCCTCGTTCTTGTGCGCACAGGGACCGGCGGGTTCACCGATCACCTCAGGCGCGTCCGGAACGGGCCTTGGGCCGTGCTCGTCGCACTGGTTCTTGTCCTTGTTGCAGAAGGTGTAGATGCCGGGCTTGGCGGTCTTCTTGTTCTCCTCGCCGTTCCACCAGGCGGTGCGGAAGAACGGGACCTCCGTGACCTCGTCCTCGAAGCCCGACGGCGGGTTGCCCGCGAACCCCATCACCTTCTCGGGGTAGGGCCACTGGTTCGGCCTCGCGTAGTCGGACGGGACCGCTCCGAACGGTTGCCGGTTCTCCGGGTAGCGGGGGTTGGCCGGGTTGTTGCCCCAGCCGAGGCCGTGGGCGCCGTTCGAGCCGGCCTTTCCTGGCACGTGGTAGCCGGAGTTGTACGCCCAGACCGCACCGAACCAGTTCTCCAGCTTGGAGGGGTCGTTGTTGTTCATCCGGACGCCGTAGTACTGCAGCTGGTTCCACTTCGTCTGGAGGATCTGCAGACCCGCAGCGATGTTCGCCGCGTAGTCCGTGGCGATGAGGACCTGGTCCCGGTACGTCCTGGGGATCTCATCAGGCCTCTGCCGGCCCGCGAGCCGCATGCCGTCGGTCGTCTGCGAGACGCCGTAGCCGCAGTCGGCCTTGGAGAAGTCGATGGTCCAGTCGTCGGCCTCGTCCCGGTTGTAGACGTCGTTGCCGTAGAAGTTGCCGACCAGGGGGTTGGCGTACTCACCGGGCAGCACGAGCCGCGTCGCCTGCCAGAGGTTCGACTCCTGGCCGAGGATGCCGAGCAGGACCTGGACGGGGACCTTGCCGCCGCCGTTGAGCGGAAGCGAGGGGAACGCGTTCTCCGCCTGGATCTGGTAGCCGGCCTGGCCGTTGCCGTTCCAGTTCGTCGGGCGCGCCGTCATGAGCGCGCCGTTGACCGCGAAGTTCGCCGCCCACTCGACCTGCTTGGGCTTCGGCTGGTAGACCTGCTTGCTGAGGTCGTTGCGCTTGATCGCGCAGCTCGCCAGGGTGTCGCTCATGTCCTGGTTGGCGGCCTGGGCTCCCACCTCCGACTGCGTGCCGGCGCTCGGCGCCGGGACACCGGGCTGCGGTGACTGCGGCTTCGGAGCGGTGGCGGCGGGGTCGACGGTGAAGCCGACGTCCTTGCCGGTCTTGGTGCTCTTCGCCTTGATGTGCACGGGTTCTGCCTTGCCGGGGTTCTTCGAGAACACGCCGGGGGTGCCGCCGTCGGCCCGGTTCACCGCGGTGACCACGGCTTCGCCGCGCAGCGAGAGCTGTGCGTCGGCGGGCACGTCCATCTTGCTGACGACCGAGGGCAGCTTCTCGACCTTGCCGGGCTTGCCGGTGATGGCGACCTTGCCGCCGAGCATCCGCGCGACTCCGACCTCGCCCGCCTTGCCCTCGGCGAGCGTGGTGGCCGCGGTCTCCTTGGCGACGTTGGTGGCGATCCGCTTCACGCGGTTCGTCTTGTCGTCCCCTTCGAGGTAGACGACACCACCCTCGGCGTCGGGCTTCAGCTGGAACGCCGAACCCTTGGTGGTGTTGGTGAGCCTGGTGCGCTTGCCGTCGTCCGCGATGCGCTGGACCGAGGCCCCCGCGACGGCGACGATGCCGTCGCGCGTCGGGACCGCCGACGTCACCTGACCGGTCAGCTCGATGCGCTTCTGCAGTTTGCCGGACGTGGCGTCGACCTTGACCAGACCCGTCTGGCCCTTGTCCTCGGTCGCGTCCTGCGTCAGGACCGCCGTCTCGTCGAGACCGCAGCCGGGGTTGAAGTAGGCGAGCGTGGTGCGGATGGGAAGCTTCGTCACCGCGCCCGTGTTCAGGTCGACGGTCGCGGTGAACGCACCACGCGCCATCAACGCTTCCTTGTTCGTGTACGTGCGTGGCGCATAGGCCACCACCACACGATCACCGGACCCGGTCACGCAGGCGTTGCCGATCCACAGGTCCGCCTCGACGGTGGGCTGGTTCAGCGTGGCAACCGTTTTCCACGCGTAACCGGACTTGCCGGTCGCGACCATGACGTGGAAACCGGTCTGGTCGCCCATCGTCGTCCACAGCTTGTCGTCCGACTTCTGCCAGTCCTTGCCGAGCACCTCCTGGCGCTTGTCGGCCGCGACGGCGGGCGGGTCGTTCGGCAGGGGCTTCGAGGCGGTGTTGTTCGGCCCCGGTCCCGAGCCGGGTGCCGCGACCGCTGACGCGGTCCCGGTCAGCATCAGCGCCGCGGTGCTGAGCGCGACACCGCGCCACAGCCGCCGGCTTCTTCCTGTTCGAGCCATCCAGAATCCCCCAGGACTTGTAGCTGATGGCCTTGTTGCCCGCGCAGCACGGGCGACGCGCACGGCAGCGACGCCTCATCGTGGACAAGGCGTGCGAGTGCCAGCGCGATCCCCCAGGCGAGACATCAAGCCCCGTTTCGTGGCACAGCTAAGCGCCGTCGGTAAACGGTGTCAAGATCGGGTGAAGTACGAGGCCTGACGGTGTTCCAGTGCCGGCGGACCGGACCGTCCGGCGACGGGCCGGGCGGACTTCCCCTCCGTCGATCAAAGTGCGTATGGCCTGGCACAACAGGGAAATCGCGGACGCGGTCGCCGACCCCGCCTCCGGGCGCATGGTCACCACCGAGGCGACGCGGTGTGGAACAGCAGTTGCACAGCAGCGGTGCTCACCAGGTGGTGGGCCGCGTGGACGCTCGCGCACCAGTGCGGTCAGCGGACCGCTACGTCCCTTGCGACGGCCGGCTCCACCACCTGGTCCACCTGCTGGCGTTCGGCGCGGACCGAGGCGATGCCGCCCAGGATCAGCAGGCCGCCGAGCAACTGCAACGGCGAAAGACCCTCGCCCAGCAACAGCCACGCGAACAGCGAGGCGGACACGACCTCCAGCAGCGCGATGAACGACGCCAGCCGTGAGCCGAGGATCCCGGAGGCGGTGATGCCGCTCGCGTACGCCAGCGCGGTGCCGATGACCGCGACGACGAGCAGCGGCACCCACCAGGGCGTGGGCGTGCCGAACAGCGGCACGTCGCCGAAGGTCGCGGTGAACGGCAGCAGGCCGGTGGCGCCGATCAAGGCCAGCACCGGTGCGGCGAGCAGCAGTCCCGCTCCGGCGAGCGCCACCGGTGGCAGGCCGTTGTTGGGGCGGGCGGCGATCACGAAGTACACGGAACACCCGATGGCGGCACCGAAGGCGGCGGCCAGGCCGATCGGGTCGACGGCCTGGATCGCGCCGGGGCCGATGACCAGCACCAGGCCGCCGACCGCGAGCACCGAGCCGATCAGGACGACGGGGGCGGGCGTTCGCCTGCTGACCGCCCAGGTGAAGCCGACGAGGATCAGCGGCGCGAGGAACTCGATGAGCAGCGCGGTCGCCACCGGGATCCGCTGGATGGCGGCGAAGTAGAGGACCTGGGTGATCGCCACGCCCACCAGGCCCATGCCCAGCACTGGCCAGCGGGCCTGCAGCAGCAACGACCAGCGGCCGCGCATCAGGACGAGGACGAACGGCAGCAGCACCAGACCGGCGGTGAGCGCGCGGGCCGTGACGGCGGCCGCGGGGGACCAGCCGGCCTCCAGCAGGGGTTTGACGAACGCGCCGGAGGTGCCGAACGAGATGAACGAGACCGCCGCTGCGATCAGGCCCGTGGACTTCGACGGAATCCCCATGGTCGCGTGCCTCCCGGTTCCGAACGATGTCATGGCCTAACCTGACCTACGCCCCTGACGCTAGGCCGGTCTCGGTAAGGAGTCAATTTGCGTTTTGCCCCTGACACGGAGGAGTCACTCGCGTTCGTCGTGGCGCTGTGCAACACGGACCCGTCGGCCTCGCGTGGTGGCGACGACGAGCTGGCCACCGTCGACCAGTTGGCGGCCCTGCTCAGCCGGTTCCGCTACACGGGGCGCATCGACGGCGACGAGGCGGAGCTGCGGGACGTCCACCTGACACGCGCGCTGCTCCGGCGCGTGTGGTCGCTCAGTCGCGATGACGCGGTCGAGGCCGTCAACAAGATGTTGCGCGACGCGAAGGCACTGCCGCATCTCGTGCGGCACGACGATCTCGACTGGCACATGCACGCCACCGAGCCCACCTCGCCGCTCGCCGAACGCATGCGGGTCGAGGCCGCGCTCGCTCTCATCGACGTGATCCGGATGAACGAGATGGACCGCCTGCGGGTCTGCGCGGCCGACGACTGCGAGGGGCTCCTGCTCGACCTGTCCCGCAACGGGTTGAAGCGGTTCTGCAGCGTGCGGTGCGGCAACCGGATGAACATGATCGCGTTCCGCGAACGCCGCGCGGACGGCCGGTGAGACGTCGGGGACTGATGCTTGCCGGGCATCGGGCGTGGTTGGCTGGCGGATGTGGAACTGCGACAACTGCGTTACGTCGTGGCGGTGGCGGAACACCGGCACTTCCGGCGGGCGGCCCTGGCGCTCGGCATGACCCAGCCCTCCCTGTCGCGGCAGACGTAGACCGCACCCGCCGCACGGCGGGTCCTGGAGCAGGTCGAGACCGGGGCGACCGAGGCGCGACGGGCGGCGCGCGGGCAGGCCGGCTCGTTGCGGCTGGGCTTCGTCGGCGAGGTGCCGATCGTCGAGCGGGCGTTCGGCCTGCCGTGGGAACGGCTCACCCGGGACAGCTAGTCGTCGAACGTGAACCCGGTGCGCACGCGCAGTTCCGTGGTGGCGCAGTCCCCGCCCGCACGCTCGGCGACGAAGGTGTACTCGCGGTCGCTCGTCATCGGGAACTCGGTGTGCACCAGGACATCGCGTGACACGGCCTCGGCCACGGTCCTGCCGTCGAGCACGACGTGCCACTTCACCTCG
This sequence comes from Lentzea kristufekii, assembly GCF_033949925.1. Classification (NCBI taxonomy): domain Bacteria; kingdom Bacillati; phylum Actinomycetota; class Actinomycetes; order Pseudonocardiales; family Pseudonocardiaceae; genus Lentzea; species Lentzea kristufekii. The sequence continues at coordinate 33,754 of NZ_JAXAVV010000006.1, read as the reverse complement.
GACTCGCAGCCAGGCAGCTCGACCGACAGCCCGCCGTGCCCCGTGCGCGCCGGAGTGCGGCCGACACCGCCGAACCGCGTCTCCACCTTCGACCCGGCGGCCAGTTCGTACACGTGCACGGGAGCGCAGACCGTGGCTTCTCCGCCGCCGGAGCACTCCTGCACGGTCCGGGGAGCGTCACCGCCCACGATCTTGGTGCTCACGTGGTCCGGCAGGTTCGCCAGCATGACGGCGGCGAGGCCGATGGCACCCAGTGACGCGATCATCGTCACCGTCGACACCAGCACGGCTCGCACGCGGCGCTGCACGGCCTCGGAACGCTCCCGTGCCTCCAGTTCGAGCTTCTGCAGCAGTTCGGGCTTGTCCGTGGCCGCCGCGACGAGCATCGCCATCTGGCGGGTGGCGAGTGCGGCGGAGCGGGACGCCATCAGCGACGCGATGAGCGCGATGACGGCGCTGATGATCCCCGCTACCCACGACACCCGTTCGACCCAGTCCCAGAACACCGCGCAATCCAAGCAGAACAACGGGATTCAACGGGCCGGAACGGTGACGATCACGTCACCCGCGGCGCATCAGGCGCTGGGCGAAGCGCTTTCCGAAGCCGGTGAACGGCGGCTGGGCGAGGCGGAGCGTGTCGAACGCGAGCGGCTTGCGCAGCACGGGCTTGAGGTGGGAGAAGGCGTTCCACGAGTAGTGGCCGTGGTAGGCGCCCATCCCGCTGGCACCGACGCCGCCGAACGGCAGCCCGCTCGCCGCCACGTGGATCAGGCCCGCGTCGTGGACCACCGCGCCGGACGACGTCCGCTGCTCGAACAGGCGGCGGGTGCGGGCGGACGACGTGAACACGTAGAGCGCGAGGGGCTTGTCCCAGGCGTTGACGACGTCGATCGCCTGCTCGGCCGAGTCGACCGCGACGACGGGCAGGACGGGGCCGAAGATCTCCTCCCGCAGCACCGGATGGGCCGCGTCCGGGCCGACGGCCAGGCGGCCGCCGCTCAGGGTCACGACCGTGGGCGCGAGGTACCGCTCCGCCCGGTCGTGGTCGCCGCCGATCACCACGTTCGTGCCGTCCAGCAGGGACACGAGCCGGTCGAACTGCCGTTCGTTCACGATCCGGCCGTAGTCCTCGCTCGCCCGCGGGTCCGCACCCCACAGGTCCGCGATCGCCTTCCTGATCGCCTCGACGAGTGCGGGGACCCGGTCGGGAGTGGTCATCACGTAGTCGGGAGCGACGCACGTCTGGCCCGCGTTGGTGAACTTCGCCCACACCAGCCGCCGCGCCGCCTGGTCGAGGTGGGCGTCGTCGTCGAACCAGACGGGCGACTTGCCGCCCAGTTCCAGCGTCACCGGCGTCAGGTGCTCGGCCGCGGCCCGCATCACGACCCGGCCGACCGTGCCGCTGCCCGTGAACACGATGTGGTCGAACCGCTGCGCCAGCAGTTCGGTGGTCTCCGGGACACCGCCCTGCACCACGCGCACGGTGCCGTCGGGGAAGTAGGCGGGCACGAGCCTCGCGATCAGCGCCGACGTCTCCGGTGCCAGTTCACTCGGCTTGAGCACGGCCGTGTTGCCCGCCGCCAGCACACCGACCAGCGGGCCGAGCAGCAGCTGCATCGGGTAGTTCCACGGTGCGACCACCAGCACCACGCCGAGCGGCTCGGGCACCAGCCGGGCCCGCGCCGGCCACAGGCCCAGCGGCACCGGGGCGCGCCGGGATCGCGACCACCTCCGCAGGTGCCGCATCGTGTGGCTGATCTCCGCCAGCACCACGCCGATCTCGGTCAGCTGCGCCTCGCCCGCGTTCTTGTGCAGGTCGCTCCACAGTGCGGCCTCGAACGCGGCCTCGTTCTCGGTGATCATCGCGCGCAACGCCCGGAGACCGGCGGTGCGGGCGGCCAGGGGACGGGTGGTGCCGGAGTCGAACACCTCGCGGACGCCGGAGACGGTCGCGGCGAGGTCGGCTGTCGTCGTGGGCATGCACCTCACCCTACCCCATTACGAAACAGATCCTTTTCGTTTCTTCGACCCGGTATGCTGGACGGGATGACGACGAAGGCCGACGCCGCACAGGGGCGCCCCAAAGACCCGCGGGTGGACGCGGCCCTGATCAACGCGGCGATCGAGGTCCTCACCGAGTCGGGCTGGGCCTCCTTCACCACGACCGCCGTCGCCAAGCGCGCGGGTGCCTCCACCGCGTCCCTCTACCGCCGCTGGCCCTCCAAGCAGGCTCTCGCCGGAGCCGTGGCCCGGCACATCGCCCAGGCCGAGCTGACCGGGATCGACACCGGCGCACTCAAGAGCGACCTGCGGGAACTCCTGGCGCGCAAGCGGAAGATCCTCGAAGCCGCCACCGGCCCCGCGCTGCTCTCGCTGATGGGTCAGGCCGCGCACGACCCGGAGCTGCGCCAGATCCTGCACGACGACGTGTATCTGGCGGTCCGCGGTGAGCTCGGCGCCCTCGTCGACCGGGCCACCGGCCGCGGGGAACTCGCGAACGCCGTGGGCAGCGCGCAGATCGACGTGCTGACGCTGGTGCTGATCGGCACCGCCCTGGCCCGATCGGTCTTCGTCGAGTCCAGCGTCCACGACGCCGCTGAGGCGGAGCTCCACCTGCTGCTCGCGGCGATCAACCTCGCCTGACCTACGGCCACGGAAGTGTCCATTGTGGTGGGAGCAGTGACACTGGTGGCGTGGCGGGGCAATGTGCCCGTAGCAGCACACCGGTGGTGCCCGGCAGGCTCACCGAGGTGACCGGCCTGCCCTCGTGGTCCTGGTAGGTGCGGTGCAGCGGCACCGTGACCGCCCTGCTGCCGGTCGGGTTCGCGTTGACCAGCGCCATGCCGCAGGTGAAGTCCCGGCGGAACACCTTGTTGGCGACCGCGCGGTAGGCGCCGGCGGGATGCCCGAGGTACCAGTCGTACTCGGGGTGCCACGGCGTCGGGTCCGCGTAGCCGTCCGTCTTCTCGATCTCGGCGATCGCGGCGTGCCCGCTGGTGGTCATGAACAGGCTGGCCAGCGCGTACCGGAAGGCCTGGGGGTCGCCCGCCTTGAAGTGCGGCTGCACCCAGGTCATCTTGCCGCTCGCCTCATTGACGGCGATCTCGGCGACCTGCCGGCGCCAGCCCTCCGGGTAGTCCTCGAGGAGCCGGTCGCTGGAGAAAGTCAGCCACCACTCGTCGAACGCGCCGTCGAGGTAGTCGCCGTACGCGTCCCATCCGCCTGCCTGCAGCCGTGCGTTGGTCAGGTTCCCGACCGAGAGCAGGCCCGCGGCCGCGAAGCTGCTCCTGATCTCGGCGAGCATGCCTTTGTAGGCCTCCTGGAACGACGCGTTGTCCGGATATTTCGCCGGGCACACACCGGAATGGTAGGCGTCGCAGGTGTAGAGGACGTTGTCCAGGAACACCCCGTCGAATCCGGTGGATTTGGAACTCGCGACGACGCTGCTCACCCAGGCTTTGCGGTATTCGGGATTTCCGACGTCCATCTGCCAATGGCCTTCGTAGCCGGAGTAGACGAGTTCTTTCCCCCTGGGATCCTCCAGGAACCACTCGGGGTGGTTCTCGCGGGCATCGCAGTAACCGAGTCCGGCGGGCAGGTGCTCGTCGTCCCTGCCTTGCTTGCACGCGTAGGAACGGGTGGAGGAGAGGTCCTTGTAGACGTAGACCTTGACCTGGGGGTTCGCCGCCTTGAGCTTCTTCAGCAGGTCGCCTTCCCAGGCGTTGAGCACGATGTGGGCGCGGCGTTCGGCCTCTGTGGCGATCGTTTCGTCGGACACCGGTGTGCTGTTGAGGTGGAGCCAGAAGGACTGGACACGTCCGACGGGCGCGGCTTCACCCGCTTCGGCCGCGGGCGGGAAGAGACCGATGAGCAGGACCGCCAGCAGAATCCTCGGCAGCCTGCCTGTTTTCTCAAGCATCGCCCCTCCTCGCCCGGAAGTACTGCGAGCGAGGTACCCATTTCGGGATGAGGACGTGGCGGCGAGGTCGTAAACCACCTGTTGTGGTGTGGCGGCGTCATGGAAATGACACGGTGAGTACCACTGCCGCTCCTGGCCGGGTGATCCACTGCCGGCCGGCCAGGCCACGGGAAGCGCGAAGACCACCCCGTCGAGGTGATCTTCGCGCTCGGCGGTTCGCCCGTCCGCTAGACCGCGTCCGCGACCTTGATCTTGCCCTCGATGATCTGGGCCTTGTAGCCCTCCAGGATCCCCTGCAGCTTCGCGTCGATCTTGCCGCCCGACGTCGCGTACCCCATGCCGTTCGACTTGAGGTCGAAGATCTTCGGCAGCGACGCGAGGTCGTTCGCCGCGGCGGCCTCGAAGAAGTCGTAGACGGCGACGTCCACGCGCTTGAGGCTGGAGGCCACGATGACGTCGCGGTTGGCCGCGAGCGCGGGCTGGTTGTACTGGTCGGCGTCACAGCCGATCGCCAGCACGCCCGCCTCCTTCACCGCCGCGAACACGCCGATGCCGGACGCGCCCGCCGCCGGGTAGACGACGTCGGCGCCCTTGTCGATCAGGCCCTTCGCCGCCTCCTGACCCTTGGGCGGGTCCTGGAAGCCGGTGAAGTCGCCGGCCGGGGTGATGTACTTCTTGTCGATCGACACCTTCGGCGCGGCGGTCTTCGCGCCCTGGTAGTAGCCCGCCTCGAACTTCTGGATCAGCGGGATGTCCACGCCGCCGACGAAGCCCACGTGGCACTTCTTGCTTTGGTACGCGGCGACGACGCCCGCGAGGAACGCGCCCTCCTGCTCGGCGAAGACCAGCGGCGTCACGTTCGGCACACCGTCCACAGCGGAGTCGACCAGGCCGAACTTGACGTTCGGGAACTCCGGCGCGACCACCTTGAGCGACTCGGTGTACGCGAAGCCGACGCCGACGATCGGGTTGAAGCCCTCGGACGCGAGCTGGCGCAGCCGGGTCTGCTTCGCGGACTCGTCCTCGTTCGGCGCCGCGGACAGCTCGCGGGTGTTCTCCTTCTTGACGCCCATGTCCTTGATCGCCTTGTCGAACCCGGCGGCGGCGAGGTCGTTGAACGACGCGTCACCGCGGCCACCGATGTCGTAGGCCAGACCGATCTTCAACGCGCTGCCGTCGACCTTCTTGTCGTTGGCGGCGCTGGTGCTCGACGTGGCGGGCGCGGTGGGCGGCGCCGAGAACTCACAACCATTGCCCGACGCGGCGGGCGTGGTGCCACGACCGGAGTCCTTCGCACAGGCGCTCACCACCATGAGGCTGGTCAGCGCGATCGCGGCCACGGCGGTGCCACGCATACGACGACGCACGGTTCGTCTCCTCTAACTCGGCTTTGAGAGGCGGACGCTACCTCGCACGCCGATCAAACCGGTTGAGAGTTCACCTATTGGGATCGAGGATTTTACGGAAGACGAGGAAGTCGCACGGGCACGCGAGGTGCGGCACCAGGAACGGATACGCGGCCTCCAGGCTGTCCTTGCGCACGAGCCGATAGCCGATGCGCGTGTACCAGCCCCGGAGGAACTCCTTCACCGGGTGCTCCCACGTCTGCGGGACGAGCAACTCCAGCTGCATCTCACGAAAGCCCCGCTCACGGCCCCAGTTCTCGGCGAACGACACGAGGTCCGCACCGATGCCGGTGCCGCGCTCCTCCGGGGCGGCGACCAGCATCCCGAACTCGCCCACGCCGTCCTCGATCTCGTGCACGCGAACGGAACCCACGACGCGATCGCCCGACGAGGCCACCGCGATCTGCCCGGTGGCGATGAGCTCCGCCACCTCGGCCTCGGTGGTCCGGGACTGGCCTTCGAGCCAGATCCCCTTCTCCGCGTCGGAGTACACGCGGTTGATCAGCGCGGCGATCTCCGCGGCGAACGCCGTGTCGGAGATCAGGACGGGAGTCACCACGGCGACGGCTGGGTGATCTTGGCGAGCTCGTCGGCGTGCTGGAGCACCCCGAGTTCGCGCAGCATCCGATCGCGCTGCACCGGGTCGTGCGCGACGTGCGAGGCGTGCAGTGCCTTGCGCAGCCGGGCTTTCCGGCGCGGCGTCCACGGGCCGGCGACGGCGAGCTTCGCGGCACGCAACGCCGCCTTGTCACGGGTGCGCGCCAGGGCGTCGCGGCCGTCGTCACCCAGGCCCAGCAACGACAACACGCGTTCGCGCAGCTCGCGCCCGACGCGTGCCCAGGTGGTCGTGCGCTGGCGCGCGGCGCGGATCTCGATGCCGAGCGCGAGGTGCAGCATCACCAGGCCGAGGACCGGTCCGAGCAGGACACGGGCGGTGCCGGCGACCGGGCCGGACAGGCTGAAGGCCGCGAACGCGGCGAACGCCGTCAGCGCCCACGCCACGAGGCGGGCAGGACCAGGACGGCCGTTCTGGCGCACGCCACCGCGCATCGCCCAGCCGCACGCCACGAGCGCCGCCTCCATCACGGAGAACAGGACGACCCGCTCCACGACGTCGGTGATGCCCAGGCGCTGCTCGAAGAACCGCCACGAGGTGTCGACGCTGACGCCGATGCTCATCAGCGCGACGGCGTAGAACCCCTTGGCCCCGGCGGGCTTCGAGGGCTCGGCGGGCGGTTCCGGAGCGGGGGAGGGGGCCTCCGCCTTGTCGAGTTCGGCGATCAGTTCCGGCGTGAGCAGCACATGACCGCTCGTGTCGGTCATGTCGTTGGCGGCGCGCCACTCGTTCACGATCGCCCTGGTGTGCGAGCTGGTGGGCACCGCCTGGCCCTGCTTGTGCAGCCAGCGGCGAACGTCCTCGACCGTGCAGCCGCGCGGCAGGTGCTCCAGCGCGTACTGGATCTTGGCCTTCTGCGTCTTCAGCCGGGCCAGCTCGGCGGTGTGGTCGGTCAGGGTGCCGACCTCGTCCGTGGACACTCGTGCTCTCCATCCTGATGTGTGGGGGGCTTGCAGGGGCACGCGGACGCGCCGGACCCTACCCGGCTACCCGGCGTGAACATCATCAGGTTTCTGACGTTGACACTGTTACGGTTGCAGTGTCAGTATCAGGGGGTGTGGACGCTCGACGAGTTGCTGGACCGCGTCTCCGCCGCGTTGACGGCGGAGTACTCGGGCGCGCCCAACGGACGCGTCCGGGACGTGCCCGACAAGCGGGCCGTCCGCTGGTACGCGACGACGGGGCTGGTCGACAGACCGTCGGCGATGCGCGGCCGCACGGCGTTGTACGAGAAGCGCCACCTGCTCCAGCTGGTGGCGGTGAAGAGACTGCAGTCGCAGGGGAGGACGCTGGCCGAAGTCCAAGCCGAACTCGCGGGCGCCACCGACACGACGCTGGCGGCCATCGCCCGCGTGCCGGAACACCTGCTCTCCACGGCTGAAGCACCACCGGAGGCCGTTCGCCCCAGGTTCTGGGCCGAACCCGCTGCCGCACCGGCCGCGCCACCCGCACCCGCCGAGGCGTTCGCGCTGAACGGCGTCGCGCTCGGGGGAGGTGCCGTCGTCCTGGTGCCGGGGACGCCGACCGCCGCCGACCGCGCGGACATCGCCGCCGCCGCCCGGCCACTGCTCGACCTGCTCGCCGCCCGCGGCCTGCTCAACGAAAGGGAGTCGTCATGACCATCTCCGTCGCCCCGATGAAGGCCGCCGAAGCCGACCGCATCGGCCGGACGACCGAGGACGCGGGTCTGGGCGCGCTGCGCACCGAACGCGGCAACCTGCCGCTGGAGCGCCTCGGCGTGCGAGCCTCCATCACCGGTCTCGTCGGCCGCGTGGTCCTGACGACCGGGTTCGTGAACACCCACGACACCGCTCTCGAAGCGACCTACGTGTTCCCGTTACCCGACCGCGCCGCCGTCACCGGCATGAAGATGACCGCCGGCGACCGCACCGTGGAAGCCGATCTGCAGGAACGCGCCCAGGCCCGCCAGACGTACGACGACGCGATCGCGGCGGGCAAGAGAGCGTCCATCGTGGAGGAAGAGCGCCCGGACGTCTTCACCATGCGCGTGGGCAACATCCCCGCCGGTGAACGGGTGACCGTCGAGCTGACCCTGGTGGGGCCGCTGGTGTTCGAGGACGGCGCGGCCACGTTCCGGTTCCCGCTCGTCGTGGCGCCTCGCTACGTGCCGGGTTCGCCGCTGCCCGGGCCGTCCGTCGGCGACGGGCACGCCCAGGACACGGACCTGGTGCCGGACGCCTCGCGGATCACGCCGCCGGTGCTGCTGCCGGGCTTCCCGAACCCCGTGCGGCTCGGCGTCGACGTGGAGATCGACCCCGCCGGGCTGGAACTCGGCGAGGTGCGGTCGAGCCTGCACACCGTCGTGACCGAGGGCAACACCGTGTCGGTCTCGCCGGGCGAGCGGGTCGACCGCGACTTCGTGCTCCGCCTGGCGTACAACGGGAACAGCTCGGCGGTCGTGTGCGTGCCCGACGAGGACGACAGCGGTGAGGGCACCTACCAGCTGACGGTGCTGCCGCCCGAGACCGAGGCCCCGGTCCGCAGGCGTGACGTTGTGCTGCTGCTCGACCGGTCGGGCAGCATGTCGGGCTGGAAGATGGTCGCGGCCCGGCGTGCGGCGGCCCGCATCGTCGACACGCTGACCGCGGACGACACGTTCTCCGTGATCACCTTCGACCACCAGGTGGAACGACCCGACACGCTCGGCTCCGGCCTCGTCACGGCCACCGACCGCCACCGCTTCCGCGCCGTCGAGCACCTGGCGGCCGTGCAGGCACGCGGCGGCACGGAGATGTACGAGCCGTTGCGGCAGGGCCTGACCCTGCTCTCCGACGCGGGCTCGGAGCGCGACCCCGTCCTCGTGCTCGTGACGGACGGTCAGGTCGGCAACGAGGACCAGATGCTGCGCGACATCGCACCGCTGATCAACCGGACGCGGGTCCACGCCGTCGGCATCGACACCGCCGTCAACGCGGGCTTCCTCGGCAGGCTGGCCGCCGCCGGGGCGGGCCGGTGCGAACTCGTCGAGAGCGAGGACCGGCTCGACGAGGCGATGACGCACATCCAGCGGCGGATCGGCGCACCGGTCATCACCGACGTGGTGGTGTCGCCCGGATCGGATCTGCCCCGGCTGCCCACCGCCATCTATCCGGGTGTGCCGCTGGTCGCCTTCGGCCGGTACCGCGGTGCCGCACCGGACTCCTGCGTCGTCCGCGGCCGGACCCGCGACGGCGCCGGCTGGCAGGAGACGGTGGCCGTGCAGCAGCACACCTCGCCGGCCGTCCGGTCGCAGTGGGCCCGTGCCGCACTGCGTGATCTGGAGGACCGGTACGCGGCCGGTGACCGGACGCTGGAGTCGTCGATCGTGGAGACCTCGCTGAGGTTCGGCGTGCTGTGCCGCTTCACCGCGTTCGTGGCGGTGGACGAGCGAGTCGTGTCCGACGGGCCGGTGCACCGGGTGGTGCAGCCGGTCGAACAGCCCGCGGGCTGGGAGATGCGGGCTCCGGGCGGCCCCATGCCGATGTTCGCCGGGGGTGCGCCCGCGTTCGCCGCCCCTGCGCCGCTCGCTGCCGCGCCCGCCGCCTTCGGCGCACCGGTACCGCCGCCCCCATCCGCGCCGACGGGCGCCGCTCCCCGGATGGGGGCGCCCAAGCGGATGCGGGCGTCCGCGCCCATGGCGATGCCGGTACCTCCGGCCGTCGAACAGCCGGACCTGCGCGCGGTCGTGACACTGGAGATCCAACGTCTGGAGAAGGACGCCTCGCTGCCGTCGTGGGAGCGTCGCGACCTGCTCGCCGACCTGGCCAGCCGGCTCGGCATCCTCATCGCAGGCCGCACGGACGCCGCTTACGGGCCGATGCGCGGACTGCTCGCGGAGATCACGGCCGGTGGTGACGTCGACGAGCTGTGGGCGCGGACGCTGGAGGTGCTGCGGGAGTTCGTCGCGGAGGGGACGCCCGCCGAGCCGGAGCGGCGCCGGAGGTTCTGGCGCTGATCGGACGATTGCCCGTGTGAGGGTTCTGCCGCAACGCTTCCTTCGTGAGCGCGTTCGGGGAGTGGACGACAGTCGAGGGCCTGCCCGCGTTCGAGTACCGGGCAGGCCCCCGGCCGTGGGATCCGATCATCGACCCGCCGACGTCGAGGCACTGGGTGCACCTGGGCAACCGCCGGATCACCCTCGTGGCCGACAGCGACGGGCTGACCGGCGTGTGGGACGAGCACCTCGGGTGCCGGTGGATCGCCGAACGCACCGGCATCGCCCGCTTCGCTGAGCTGGCCACGGACTCCGCCGCGGTGAAGCTGTTCGGGCCGACCTTCTGCCGGACGGCTGTGGCGTCGGACTCCGTCGGGATCGAACGCACCGTGCTGTGCCCGGAGGGCGCGGTGCCGTGGGTGTTGATCAGGGTCGACGTGCTCAACCGTGGCGCGGAGGTCGTGCACGGCGCGTTGGTCGAGGAGTGGGATGTGCGGCCACGCCTGGTGGACCTCGAATTCGGGCCCACGCGGGGTGACCCTCCGCCGGACGCACCGGCGGTGGCGCTGGAGAACTGCGGCGGAGGACGGGTGGAGACCACCGCCGGGCTCCTGGTCGTCGGGGTCGGGCTGGAGCTGGCGCCGGGGGAGCGGACGACCGCGTGGTTCCGCTTCGGGCTGCTCGACGGGCCCGCCGACCCGGAGGCCGTCTACTCGACCAGCCTGGCGGCCCTGCGTGAGCGCCTCCCGTCCATCACCACCCCGCGCGCACCGGAGGCGACCGCCGAGATCGCGTGGCACGTGGCCCTCCTGACCGGTGGCGCCTGCGAGGACGGCGTGCTCGGCGGCCACACCCTGAACCAGGGTTCCGCGTACTCGTTCCGCCACGGTTTCAACGGCGCCGCAAGGGATCCGCTCCAGCACGCGCTGCCGCTGGTCCACTTCGAACCCGATCTCGCGCTGTCGGTGCTCCGCAACACCTGCGCCTGGGGCAGCCCCGACGGTGACCTGCCGTACGCGCTCGACGGCCGCAAACAGCCCTGGACGCAGCTGTTCCGCCCGTCCGACCAGAACCTGTGGGCCCTCTGGCTCGCCGCCGAGTACGCGGTCGTCACCGGTGATCTCGCCGCGTTCGCCGAGCCCGTGCCGTACCACCCCTGCCACGCCGCCGAAGCCGTTCCGCTCGCCGAGAATCTGCGGCGCCAGTTCAGGTTCTTCGTGGACGAGGTCGGCGTCGGTGAGCACGGGCACGTGCGGATCCTGAACGCCGACTGGAACGACCTCGCCATCACGGAGTCCGGAGTGGACCGCGACCTGATGATCGAGCGCGGCGAGTCGGTGCTGAACTCCGCGATGGCCGCCTGGGTGCTCCCGGTGTACGCGGGCCTCGCCGAGCGCTTGGGTGATGCCACAACGGCCGCCGAGGCACGGCGACGCGCGGCGGCGTTCCGCGAACTGGTGGCGAAGGAGTGGAACGGCCGTTGGTTCCGGCGCGCGCACGGTCCCGGCGGCAAGGTCGTCGGCGATCACGACCTGTGGCTGGAGGTGCAGCCGTGGGCGATCCTCTGCGGTGCCGCCACCGCGGACCAGGCCCGCGCGTTGCTGAAGACGATCGACGAGACCTGCCGCGCCGGGTCGCCGCTGGGCGCCCGCCATCGCTGGCCCGTTCCCGAGGGCGCGCAAGGACAGGTGTGGTTCTCGGTCAACACGACGCTGATCTGGGCGGCCTCCCGCTACGACCCCGGCCTGGCGTGGGACGAGTGGCGGCGCATGACGCTGCACGCGCACACCGCCGCGTACCCGGAGGTGTGGACGGGCACCCTGTCCGGCCCTGACTGCTACCTCGCGCCGGACAGCGACCGTCCCGGCGAGACGTGGGCGTTGCCCGGCTTCGGCACCGCGATGCAGGCCTGGCCGGTCGCGAACCTGCACAGCCACTCGCAGCCCTTGCTCGCCCTTCTGCGGCTGCTCGGGATACCTCGATTCGGTGAACGGGCGTGACGAACCGGGAACCTCCGCGGTCCTGACTGTCGCCCCCGCACGAGTCGCCCGAGGAGTCCGCGTTGTCCAGCCCCAGCCACCGAGTCGTCCAGCTGCGCACTCCCATGACCGAGGACCAGCGGCTGTCGCTCGTGGAGCAGACCGCCCTGTGCCACCCGGCGGTGCACAGCGTCGAGCTGTCGTCGGACGCCGAGATCCACCTGGAGGTCGTGGTGTGGCGCGGAAGTTCGCCGCAGCGGGCCGTGCACGACATCGCCGCGGCACTAGACGCCGTGCTCCCAGGGGTGCCCGTGTGCGTGTCGGTGTCGGCCGTCGCCTACCGGAGGCGCGCGACGACCCTGCTCGCGGTTTACAAATAGCGCTCTCTTGTCAAACTGACTTTACGTGCCCTACCGTTCTGTCAACCTCCAGAGGAGCGTGGCATGAGCGACAAGAAGGCAACGGTGCCCGTCGGCTCAACCGAGCAGTGGACGGACGGCAAGCGGTACCTGTGGCTGCTGGGACTGGTCGTGCCGTCCCTGGCGTTCCTGGCGATCGGGATGCACGCGGCGACGGGCTGGGGCGTGTGGTTCTGGATCGGCCCGATCGTGGTCCTGCTCATCGTCCCGGCGATCGACCTCGTCGCCGGGCTCGACCGCGGCAATCCGCCGGACGACGTGATCGAGCGGCTGGAGAACGACCGCTACTACCGCTGGATCACGTACCTGTTCCTGCCGATCCAGTACGTCGGGTTCGTGGTGGCGTTCTGGCTGATCGCACGCGGTGATCTGTCCGTTGTGGACAAGATCGGCCTGGCGGTGTCGATCGGCTGCATCGGCGGCATCGGCATCAACACCGCGCACGAACTGGGCCACAAGAAGGAGAGCCACGAGCGCTGGCTGTCCAAGATCGCGCTGGCGCAGAGCTTCTACGGCCACTTCTACATCGAGCACAACCGCGGCCACCACGTGCGGGTCGCGACGCCGGAGGACCCGGCGAGCAGCAGGGTGGGGGAGAGCTTCTACCGGTTCTGGCCGCGCACCGTCCTCGGCTCGATCGCCTCGGCGTGGCGGCTCGAACGCAAGCGCTACGCGCGCCGCGACCGGCACCCGTACCGCCTGGGCAACGACGTGCTCAACGCGTGGCTGATGTCGGCGGTGCTGTGGGCGGCGATGATCGTGTGGCTCGGTGTCGGCATCGTGCCGTACCTGCTGATCCAGGCGGTGATCGGCTTCTCGCTGCTGGAGGTCGTGAACTACATGGAGCACTACGGGATGCTGCGGCAGATGGTCGGGGCGCCGGGCCGCAGGCGGTACGAGCGGGTCGACCCCAGCCACAGCTGGAACTCCAACAACATCGCCACGAACGTCCTGCTCTACCACCTGCAGCGGCACAGCGACCACCACGCCAACCCCACCCGGCGCTACCAGACGCTGCGCGACTTCGCCGAGTCGCCGGTGCTGCCGACCGGCTACGCGGGCATGATCCTGCTGGCCCTGGTGCCGCCGCTGTGGCGGCGCGTGATGGACCCGCGGGTGCGGGGCCACTTCGGTGGTGACATCGGCCGCGCCAACATCCAGCCGGGCAAGCGCGCGAAGGTGCTGGCCCGCTACGGCGGCACCGACTCGGGCCCGGACGTCGTCGCGGACAGCCGCGGTGACGCGACGGCAGGCGGCATGTGCCCCGGCTGCGGCTACGTCTACGACGAGAAGACGGGCGACCCGCGCGAAGGCTTCCCCGCCGGAACCGCGTGGGCGGACATCCCGGACACCTGGTGTTGCCCGGACTGCGGCGTGCGCGAGAAGATCGACTTCGTCGCGCCGGGAAGGGTCACGGCCTAGGATCGCGACCATGGGTTCTCCAGCGGCGGCTTCGGGTCGCCGGCAGCCGATCGTCGAGGCGGCGATCGAGATGACGGCCCGCGACGGCTGGGCCGCGGTCACCATGACGCGGCTCGCCGAGCAGGTCGGCGTCAGCCGCCAGACCGTCTACAACGAGATCGGCTCCAAGAACTCCCTCGCCGACGCGATGCTCGCGCATGAGCTCGGCCGGTTCCTCACGGCGATCAGCGCCGCCTTCGACCGCCACGCCGACGACCTCGTCGAGGCCGTTCACGACGCCGTCCGCGACGTCCTCGAACTCGCCCGCGGCAACCTCCTGGTCCGTGCCATCGCCTCGGCGACGCACGGCGCCGACACCGAACTGGTGCCGTTGCTGACCACCCAGGCCGAAACCCTGCTCACCGAGGTCAAGGCGATGCTCGCGGCGCGGGTCGAGTCCTACCGGCCCGGCCTGACGGGTGAGCAGATCGAGGTGCTCGTCGACCTCATGACGAGGACGGTGCTCAGTCACGTCGTCCAGCCGACGGGCACCCCCGCTGCCACCGCCGACGGGCTCGCGTGGCTGGCATCACGTGTGTTGCAGGAGCCCGCGAGGAAACCACTCCGCTTCGGCTGACGAACACCGGAGGTGAGCGAACTGAACCGCGTGCTCGACACCATGGCCGACCGGCTCGTGGCCCCCGGCTACTCGAAGTGGGGATACCGGCTCCGCGAGAAGAGCTGGTCCGGCCCGGAACCCGGCGCGCTGCACGGCGCCACGGCCGTCGTGACCGGGGCCGGTTCGGGCATCGGCAAGGCGACGGCGCTGGGCTTGGCCCGTCTGGGCGCGGACGTGGTGCTGGCGGTGCGCGACGAACGCAAGGGCGAGATGGCCCGGGCGGAGATCGTCGCCGCGGTCCCCGGCGCCACGGTCCTCGTCCGGCACTGCGACGTGTCGAGCCTGGAGTCCGTGCGCCGGTTCGCCGCGGAGATCGACCGCGTGGACGTCCTGGTGCACAACGCCGGCGTCCTGCCACAAGAGCGCACGGTCACCGCCGAGGGACACGAGCTGACGTTCGCCACGCACGTGCTGGGCCCACTGCTGATGACCGACCTGCTGCGCTCGCGGCTCGCGGCCTCCGCGGACCCACGGGTCGTGCTCGTCTCGTCCGGCGGCATGTACACCCAACGCCTCCGCGCCGACGACCCCGAGTACCGGGAGGGCACCTACAAGGGCGCGACCGCCTACGCCCGCACGAAACGCATGCAGGTCACGCTCGTACCGCTGCTGGCGGAGCGCTACGCGGCCGAGGGCATCGCCGTGCACGGCATGCACCCCGGCTGGGCCGACACACCGGGTGTCGCCGGCTCGCTGCCGGGGTTCCACCGCCTGACCAGTGCGTTCCTGCGCACCGCCGAAGAAGGCGCGGACACGGTGGTCTGGCTCGCCGCGACGAGTCCCGCTCCCCGCGCCGGACGCTTCTGGCACGACCGCCGCGAACGTCCGACGCACCTGCTGCCGGGCACCGCGGAGAAGCCGGGGGACGTGGCGGCCTTCTGGCGGTACTGCGCCGGCGCGGCCGGCCTCAGATGACGAACTTCTGGTACTGCTCGCGGTCCAGGTCGTACACCTCGAGCGTCACCTGGGTGGGCAGCCCCTCCACCGGCTTGAGGTGATCGCGCGCGATCCCGGCGGCCACCTGCCCGACCTCCTGCTTGAGCTCGACCGACCGGCCCGTCAGCAGCCCCACCCTGATGTGGATCATCGCCGCGGGCGAGCCGTCGCCGATCACGGACTCCTCGATCTGGCGGAACCGCGTCTTGAACGCCGCCACCTCCGCGCTGACCAGCGGCCCCACGGTCCGGTGCAGTGCGAGGGCGAGGGCTCTGCGGTCGAACGCCTCGCTCAGTTCGGCGGAGTACTCGACGGTGATCTGTGGCATGGGCCCACGCTACCGGCGCGGTGACGATCAACCCCAGGTCGGACGCGCGGATCATCCGCGCGAACGATCCGCGCGGACGAACGGTCTTCCTACGCTGGCGCCGACCGGACCTGGGAAGAAGGCAGATGTCCACCGCACTCAACGTCATCGGGCGCTGCGCGGCCGCCGCCGTGCTCGTCGTCCCTCTCGTCACCGTGACACCCGCGCCGGCGGCACCGTCCACACCGCACTGGCAGCCGTGCAGACAGGTCCAGGAGCACTGGGATCCTGAGGACGGCGTCTCCGAGTGCACCAAGGTCACCGTGCCGCTCGACCACTCCCGGCCGCACGGCCGCAAGATCGACCTGGCCGTCAGCCGCATCAAGGCCACCGACCCGCAGAAGCGGCGCGGTGTGCTGCTGATGAACCCCGGCGGCCCGGGCAACGCGGGCCTAGACATGCCGTACGCGATGACGCGGTCCAAGCTCGCGGCGCTCGGCACCGACCACGACCTCATCGGGTTCGACCCGCGCGCGACGGCGGCCAGCGGGGGTGTCGAGTGCGAGGCCACACCGGAGGACGGCCCCGAGCCCGACCCGAAGGCGAGCCCCGAACAGCGGTTCCGCCAGGACTACGAACGCAACGCGCGCACGAACGCCCGCTGCACCGGCTACGACCGCGAACTGCTCACGAACCTCTCGACCAGGGCCGTCGCCGACGACATGGACCTGATCCGCGCAGCACTGGGCGAGCGGAAGATCAGCTTCTTCGGCATCTCCTGGGGCACCGCGCTCGGTGCCGTCTACCGCAGCCACCACGACCACCGCGTGGACCGGATGCTGCTCGACTCGGTGATGCCGGCGGACTTCACGCTGGAGACCATGAACCTCGGCGCCTCCGCCGCCAAGCAGGCCAACTACGAGGTGCTCGCGGACTGGCTCGCCCAGCGGGACGAGACGGTCCGTCTCGGCGCCACCTCGCGAGCGGTGACGGCGTCGATCGGCGAGCTGGCCGAGAAGCTGGACCACGCCCTGTCACGGTCACGCCGCCCGGCGGGAAACCCCGCATGTACACCGGCAGCCACCTGCGCACGATGCTCGCCTACAAGCGCGCGGTCTGGCAGCAGGTCGCCGAGTCGGTCGTGGCACTGCGCGACGGTGGCGTGCCGCCGCTGACCGGCGACGAGCCCGAGCTGGAGGGCTTCGGCCTCACCCCCGTCTGGTACGGCGGCCTGCTCATGCAGCGTGCCGTCGTGTGCAACGACCAGGGCAGGGCGCCGGATGTCGACGAGGCGTGGCGTCAGGTCCGGCACCGCCAGGAGAAGTACCCGTTCTTCCGCAACGGCCACGGCTACGGCAACTGGTGCGCGGGCTGGCCGTTGCCCGCGACACCGTGGCGGCTGAAGCGGGCGGCCAGCCCACTGCAGCTGTCCGGCCACCGGTACGAGACCAACACGCCGCTCTTCTTCGCCGAGCAGATGCAACGGCGGATCGGTGGCGCGCTGCTGACCGTGGACGACAGCGCGCACGGCTCGTTGTGGCACTCCGGCTGCGCTGACGACGCCGTGCGGTTCCTCCGCACGGGGCAGACCTCGAACGACGCCTGCCCCGGGATCAGCTGATCACTTCCCGTGCGGGTCCTCGGTGTTGAGCGCGGCGACCACCTGGTCGTAGTCGCCGCGCGCCTCGCCGTAGCGCAGGAACTTCACGCGCTCGACCTGGATCTCGCGGGCGTCGGGCTGCGTCTCGATGATGCTCATGACCTCGGCGACGTACTCGTCGAGCGGCATGGCCTGCTCGTTCTCGGCGTGGCCCGGCAGCAGGTCCGTCTGCACGGCCGGCGGTTCCAGCTCCACGACCTTCACCGACGTGTCGGCGAGCTGGAGCCGCAGCGTCTCGCTGAGCATGTGGATCGCGGCCTTGGACGCGTTGTAGCTCGGCGTGATCTTCAGCGGCGCGAACGCGAGTCCGGACGAGACGGTCATGATCGTGGCGTCCGGCAGCGTCTGGAAGTGCTCGACGAACGCGGCGATCAGGCGGATCGGGCCGAGGACGTTGGTCGTGACGATGCCCTCGGCGGACTCCAGGAAAGACTCGGGGCGGTGCCAGTCCTCCACGCGCATGACACCCGCCATGGTGATCAGCACGTTGACCGACGGGAAGCGCGCGATGACGTCCTTGGCCGCGGCCTGGACGCTCGCGGCGTCGGCGGTGTCGATCCGCACGGTCTCGACACCGGGGTGCTCCGCGGCGATCCGGTCGAGCAGTTCGGTGCGCCGGCCGCCGACGACCACGGTGTTGCCGCGCTCCCGCAGGGCGAGGGCGAGCGCCAGGCCGATGCCGCTGGTGGCTCCGGGGATGAAGACGGTGTTTCCGGTGATGTCCATGGCACTGAGCTTCTGCCGGTGTACGCCGTTGCGGCAGAGAGCCCTTATCGGGGGATCGGCGGTCCCTGGTTCAGCACGCGCAGGCCCGGATACTGGGGTTCATGGATCGGGTGGAACTCGCGGGATTCCTCCGGCGCCGCCGGGAGGAACTCAGGCCGGAGGACGTCGGCCTGCCGGCAGGTGCGCGCAGGCGGGCACCCGGGTTGCGCCGCGAGGAGGTCGCGGCGCTGGCCGCCATGTCCACCGACTACTACACGCGCCTGGAGCAGCAACGCGGCCCGCAGCCGAGCGAGCAGATGCTGGCCGCGCTGGCCCGCGCTCTGCGGCTGACCGACGACGAACGCGACTACCTGTTCCGCGTCGCCGGCCGCAACGCCCCGTCTCCCCGGTCCACCGCCACCCACGTGGCGCCCGCGCTGCAACGGGTGCTGGACCGGCTCGACGACACGCCCGCGCTGATCCTGTCGAACCTCGGCGAGATCCTGGTGCAGAACAGGTTCGCCGAGGCGCTGTACGGCGACTCCTCGCGCTTCACCGGGCATGCCCGCAGCGGGATCTACCGGTGGTTCACCGATCCCGACGAGCGCCTGATCTACCCCGAGCACGACCGCGACCGGCAGGGCCGCACGCAGGTGGCGAACCTGCGTGCCGCCTACGCCTCGATGGGTCCGCGCTCACGGGCCGGTGAGCTCGTTCGCGCGCTGCAGAAGGAAAGCGCGGAGTTCGCGGAGCTGTGGGAACGGCACGAGGTCGCGAAGCGGTTCGAGGACCACAAGGTCCTGATCCACCCCCAGCTCGGCGAGATCGAGGTGGACTGCCAGGCGTTGTTCACCGAGGACCAGTCGCAGGCGCTGCTGGTGCTGACCGCGCCGCCGCGCACCGAGGCGTTCGACAAGCTGCAGCTGCTCGGGGTTCTGGGCACGGAGAAGTTCGTCAGCTGAGGACGAGGATCGTCTCCTCGATCTCGGCCTTCCTGGCCGCCGCGTAGCCGACGTCGGTGCCGACCGGCTTGAACCCCGCCCTCGTGAGCACGCGCATCGACGCCGCGTTGTCACTGGCCACGCGGGCGTGCAGCGGCCGGACCGTCACCTGTTCCAACAGCAACGCCACCGCCCGTCCGGCGACGCCCTGGCCCCAGACCGCGCGGTCGATCCAGTAGGTGATCTCGGTGTCGCCCTCCATCACGAAGCTCGCGATGCTGCCCACGACCACGCCGTCGCCGAGGATGACCTGGTTCAGGGTCTCGGGGTTGCCCCGGATCTTGCGCATGTGCGCGTCGAACGCCGCGCGGTCGTCGGGGTCCTCCGCGGTGAACGCGGCCATCTGCACCGCTTCGGGATCACGCATGAACTCGAACAATATGTCCAAGTCCGCGTCCTCAACGCCTCTCAGGGCCACTTCGCTGATCATCGAGCGAGCCTAGTCGCGAGCCACGCCAAAGACAGCGGATACCGGTAGTCGATCGCGCCGTGTCCCGCGTCGAAGAGCTCGAAGTGCACGCGCTCGTCCGGAATCCCGGCCGCGGCGATCTCCCTGCGGAACGCCTCCGCGCCCAGGTCGAGGAAGTACTCGTCCCTCGTGCCCGCGTCGATCCACACGGCCCTGAGCGAGCGGATCGCGTCGGCGTGACCGGCCACCATCCGCACCGGGTCCCAGTCGAGCCAGCGCTGCCACACCTGGGGGATCGGCGCCCCGGTGACCGGGTCGAACGGCAGCTCCGGCGTGCCGTCCTCGCGTGCCGAGAAGCACGCTGCGACACCGAGAATCCCGAGCAAGTCCATGTCCTCGGGCTTGGTGAACGCCGTCCGGCTGGTGAAGTCCGTCCACCACTTCTGGACGTCGTGGTCGTAGCCGCGCAACGCCCGTGCGGCCTTGCCGAAGTCCGCCAGGTAGCAGAGCTCGTAGAGCGCGTCGCCCGCGTGCGTGGCCAACGCGCCGAACAGGTCGGGGCGCAGCATCGGCGTGATCATCGCGCCGAACCCGCCGGAGGACTTGCCCGCGATCGCCCGCGACTCGCGGCCCGGGATCGTGCGGTAGTGCTCGTCCACCCACGGCACGATCTCGTCGCACAAGTACGAGTGATAGCGGCCGGTGCCGGGGGAGTCGACGAACTGCGACCCGCCGTACGACGTCCACGCGTCGACGTAGACGACGATGCAGCCAGGGGTTCCTTGCGCGAACACCGCGTCGGCCGTCTCGATGAACGGCTGGCGGAACGGCATCCGGTTCGCCCACATCGCCACGTGCCCGGTGTAGCCCTGGATCATGTAGACGGTGGGGTAGCGCTCGGTCCCCGAGTCGTAGCCCGGCGGCACGTACACCCACAGCGGCCGCTCGTGCGGATCGCCGAGCGGGTTGTCGCGCAGCAGTGCCGAGTCGACGGTGTGCCGGTCCAGCCGACCGGCGAGCGGTCCCTCCCAAGGCAGCATGGCACCAGTCAACCACAGTGGACCGACCGGTCCAGAAAACCTAGGCTCGGGTCATGGCACTGACGACCAAGGGGCGCGCGACCAGGCAGCGCATCATCGAGGGCGCCGCGGCCTACCTGCGCAGCGACGAGCCCGCGGGCGTGACGCTGGACGACATCCGCGCGATCACCGGGACGAGCAAGAGCCAGATCTTCCACTACTTCCCGGGCGGCAAGGAGGAGCTCTTCCTCGCCGTGGCCCGCCACGAGGCGGATCGCGTGCTCGACGACCAGCAGCCGCACCTCGGCGCGCTCACGTCGTGGGCGGCCTGGGACCGGTGGCGCGACTCGGTGGTCGCCCGGTACCGCGCGCAGGGGCGGCACTGCCCGCTGGGCACGCTGATGGGGCAGGTCGGCAGCACGCCGGGGGCGCACGAGGTGGTCAGCACGCTGCTGAGTCAATGGCAGGCCCACGTGCGCAAGGGGATCGGCGACATGCAGGCGGCCGGGCTGGTCCGGGAGAGCCTCGACGCCGACCGGGTCGCCGCCGCCTTCATCGCCGGCATCCAGGGCGGCGTCCAGGTGCTCATGTCGACGGGTGGCGTCGCGCACCTCGAAGCGGTGCTCGACACGTTGGTCGAACACCTCCGGGGCTAGATTTCTGGACTTGATGGTCCAAAAAAGCGCTCGTAGCTTCGAGGACATGACACAGCGACTGGAGGGCAGGACCGCCCTCGTCACCGGTTCCACCAGCAACATCGGCCGCGCGATCGTGGTCGCCTTCGCCCGCGAAGGAGCGCACGTCGTCGTTTCCGGGCGAGACGAGGCCAGGGGAGCGGAGGTGGTCGGGCAGATCCGCGCGGACGGCGGGAAGGCCGACTTCGTCCGCGCCGATCTCGACGGTTCCCCGGCCGCGAGCCGCGCGCTCGCCGCCGGGGCCTCCGCGCTGCTGGGAGGTCACGTCGACGTCCTCGTGAACAACGCGGGCATCTACCCGCCCTCGACCACCCCGACGACGGACGAGGAGACCTTCGACCGGGTCTTCGGGGTCAACGTGAAGGCACCGTTCTTCCTCACGCAGGCCCTCGTCCCCGCGATGATCGGCGCAGGCGGAGGCGTGGTCGTCAACCTGGGTTCGTGGATCACCAGGCTCGGCGTCCCCAGCGGGGCGGTCTACAGCACGAGCAAGGGCGCGATGGAGACGCTCACACGGGCGTGGGCATCGGAGTTCGGGCCGCAGGGCATCCGGGTCAACGCCATCTCGCCCGGCGTCATCGCCTCGGCGGGCTGGGACGACACGACTCGCGGCATGGCCGACGTGATGATGCGCGGCACACCCGCCGGCCGTTCCGGGCAGCCGGACGCGATCGCCGCCGCAGCGGTGTACCTGGCCTCCGACGACGCCGAGTTCGTGCACGGCATCGTGCTGGACGTCGACGGCGGCCGGACCGGCGTGGCGGTGGTTGCCGTGTGACCCCGGTCACCTTCCGGCCCGGTTTCTGTGACCTGAGGTGAGACTCGCCGGTCTCCCATGGCGTACAGGACAGTCGGCGAAGGGTGCGGAAGTGACGGGTCGGGAGTGGCTGGGGCGGGTGGACGCGGAGCAGGTGCAGGCCGCGCGGGCCGGTGATCGGACGGCGCTCGACGCCGTGGTCGCGGGTTGCCTGCCGCTGGTCTACAACGTCGCCGGTCGGGCGCTGCACGCCGATTCCGACGTCGACGACGTGGTGCAGGAGACGATGGTCCGCGTGATCCGCGGCATCGACGCGCTGCGGGAGCCCGACCGGTTCCGGTCGTGGCTGGTCGCCGTCACCATCAACCAGGTCCGCGAGCACTACCGCCGCCGCGACCTGGCCCCGGCTCCGCTCGAGGAGTACGACCGGGCCGATCCGGGCGCCGAGTTCGTCGAGGTCGCGTTGTCGCGGCTGCACTTCGCCCAGCAGCGCCGGGAGGTCGACGAGGCCGCGCGCTGGCTGGATCCGGGCGACCGCGAACTGCTGGCGCTGTGGACGCTCGAACGCGTCGGGCAGCTGACCAGGGCCGAGGTCACCGACGCGCTCGACCTCGGCGCGCACGCCGTCACGGTGCGCGTGAGCAGGCTGAAGGGCCGCCTGGAGACGATCAGGCACCTCGTCCGGGCGTTGTCGGTGGAGCCGCGCTGCGCCGGGCTCGACCGGGCCGCGCAGGGCTGGAACGGCGAGCCGAGCCCGTTGTGGCGCAAGCGACTCCTGCGGCACGTCGACGAGTGCGGGCGCTGCGGGCGCGGCGTGGACGACGCGATGCCGGTCGAGCGCGTCCTGACCGGCGCCGCGCTGCTCGTGGTCCCGGCCGCCTACCTGCCCCGGTTGCTCGAAACCCTCACGGACGTCACGCCGGACCCCGTCGCGTTCGAGTCCGACCTCGGCGCCGTGACCACGCACCTCGCCGAACCAGCCGGCGTGTTCGGCAAGCTCGCGGGCATCGCCGGCGGCAAGCCCGTGCTCGCCGTGGCGGGCGCCGCGGCCGTGTGCGCGCTCGTCGGCGTGGTCGGCACGATGGTCCTGCTGCCGTCCGACCCGCCCGCCGCCGTGGCCGGGCCGAACACCACGCAGGGACTGGCGCTCACCACTTCCTCGTCGCAGCCGCCGGAGACCACGTCCGCAGCGCCGAGCGCACCGTCGTCCGCCATGACCACCACCACGACGACAGCGCCGCCCGAGCCCGTCCGCGCCGCCACGCCGGAGGAACGCGTCCTGGCGCTGATCAACGAGACCAGGACGAAGGCCGGCCTGGCCCCGCTGACGGTCGACCCGGCGCTGGTCACCGCGGCCGACCGGCACACCAGGGCGATGATGAGCAACGGCTGCGGCCTGTCGCACCAGTGCCCCGGCGAGAGCGGCCTCGGCGAACGCAGCACCGCGGCGGGCGTGAAGTGGAGCTCGGTCGCGGAGAACGTCGGCATGGGCGGCCCGGTCAAGGACAACGTCGAGGCGATCTCCAAGATGGCGCTCGGCCTGACCCAGGGCATGATCGACGAGAAGCCGCCGAACGACGGCCACCGCAAGAACATCCTGAGCAAGTCGTCCACCCGCATCGGCATCGTCGTGATCCGCGACGCCAAGGGAACCGTGTGGATGACGCACGACTTCGCCGGAAGTTGAGTTGAGACGCGGACTTAAAAAAGATCATTCTTAGGTCGTACGTGGGAACGCGACCACGGTCGGACGCGTGACGATCCGTCCGGGCAGCACTGTGTCTCCCGTGCAGACCGTCACGTACCGCTGGCCGGCCGCGGTCGTCACCGACACCCCGGAACTGTTGCGCTGGACGGGTTTCGGCGGTGCGCTTCTGCTCACCGCCGGTGCCTGGGCCGTGAGCGCCAGAACCGGCGGCGCGGTGGCCCTGGGCGTCGCGATCGCGGGTGCCGGACTGGTCGTGCTGACGTGGGCACTGCTCGGCCGCACCAGGCCGGACCCCGGATGGCTGCGCCGGACCCTGGCCTGGTGGTGCGCGCCTCTGCTGGTCGCCCCGCCGTTGTTCAGCGCCGACGTCTTCAGCTACCTGGCCCAGGGCGAGGTGGCCGCGAACGGGCTCGACCCCAACGTGGTCAGCCCTGCGGCCGGTGCGAGCGCGGAGGCCGTGGCACGCGTCGGCGTCTACTGGCGCGAGACCCCGTCGCCGTACGGGCCGTTGTTCACCACCGTCGAGAGGGCGATCATCGAGGTCACCGGCGGCGACCCGGTCCTGGGCATCGGGCTGTACCGGCTGGTCGCCGCGCTCGGACTGCTGCTCGTCGTGTGGGCGGTGCCCCGGCTTGCCGCCATGACGGGTGTGCAGGAGCGCACGGCGTTGTGGCTGGGCGTGATGAACCCGTTGGTGCTGTGGCATTTCATCGGCGGTGTCCACAACGACGCGCTGATGCTCGGCCTCATGCTGTCCGGCACCGTCGTCGCCTTGCACGCGCTGCCTGAACTGAAGTGGTGGCAGTACACGGCCGGCGTCGTCCTCATCGGACTGGGTGCGCAGGTCAAGCTGCCCGCACTGGTGGCGCTCGCGGTCGTCGGCACCGCACTGGCGCGCAGGCTGGGCGGCGGCTGGGTCCGGTTCGTGACTGCGGGCTTTGCCATGGTCGCGGCCGCCGGGGTGGTGTCGGTCGTGACGTCGCTGGCCGGCGGGTCCGGGTTCGGCTGGGTGCAGGCGCTCGGCACCCCCGCGCGCGACGAGCCCTGGCCGGGTTCGGCGCGGCGGCCATGCGGCGTGGCGTCGTGTCGGCCGCACTCCCGGCCGAGCACCGTTACGACTCGGTGCGAGCGGTCGTTCGAACGCTGCTGCGCGAACTCCCCCGGATGACGGCGCTGGTGGTGCACAACGAGGCAGCGCTGGGCTGGGTGCTGGAGTGCCTGCACGCCGCGGGCCGGCGGCCTCCGGATGACGTGGCGCTGGTGGCGATCTGCCCGGAAGAGCTCGCCGAGCGGATGCGGCTCACCTGTGTGCAGGTGCCGGCCGAGGTGCTGGGCCGGCGGGCGGTCGAGTTGCTGATCGCCGAGCTGAACGGGCAACAGTCGCCACCGCTGACGTTGTTGCCGCCGGAGTTGTCGAGTCGCACGGGCAGTGCTGTCTCTTCAGTTGTTTCCGGAAAATTCGTCGAATAATTCGTGCATTTGCGTTCGATGCATTCGATGTTGGGTTCGATCGCGTGGAATGCCCGACTGCGGGCATCAATTCCGTTCAATGATGTGCGGAAGGGAAATCAATGAACAAGATCATGCGTGCGTTCGTCGTCGCGATGGCGGCCGTCCTGACCGTCTCCCTGGGGACGAGCACCGCGCTGGCGGCCACCTGGTCCTCATCGGATCGGTGGGGAACCTGGTCGAACGGCGGCTACACGGTGCGCAACAACGTCTGGGGCAACGGCTACGGCCCGCAGTCGATCTGGGCGAACTCGTACAGCAACTGGGGTGTTTGGGCGAACCACCCCAACACCGGCGGGGTCAAGGCCTACCCGCATTCGGAGAAGGTGGTGAACCGCAGGCTGAGCTCGATCGGCAGCCTGTCGAGCAGCTTCAACGTCTCGTACCCCAACGCCGGCGCTTACACCACCGCCTACGACATCTGGGCCAACAACAACGCCTACGAGATCATGCTGTGGATGAACAAGGTCGGTTCGGTCGGCCCGATCGGCTCCTGGCGGGCGTCGGTGTCGGTGGGTGGCCACAGCTGGAACGTCTACCGGGGCTCCAACGGCAGCAACGAGGTGTTCTCGTTCGTCCGCACGTCCAACACCGGGTCGGGCTCCGTCGACATCAAGGGGATCATGAACTGGATCCGCAACCGGGGCTGGTTCGGTGACGTGACGGTCGGCGCCGTGCAGTTCGGCTACGAGATCACCTCGTCCAGCGTGGCCTCAACTTCACCACCTACAGCTACTCGGTCTCCGCCGGCTGAGCGGGTTGATCGGTCGTGGAGATGCCCCGTCTTCCCGAAGCTGTGCGGGAGGGACTGAGCAGACGATTCAGCAAGCGTGTGTGACGCAGGCCGGCCGATCGCCTGCCGTGCCCGCCTTGCTGTGCGGCGTAGATGACGACGGCGTTTGCCTCGCCCTCGCGGAACTCCCAGCCGACCGTGTCGACCCGCACCCCCTGACTCGCGCCGTTCCCGCGAAGGCCGTCGCGATCGTGCGCATCGCTTCTCCTCGTTCATCAGTCCCAAGTGGACGACCGCGGCGCACGATCGGCTACGCGGCCGATCTGCCGCTGGGCCTCGCGGAAGAAGTTCCGCCGATGCGGGAACCTGCCACCACCTGTTCCAAGCGGTCCGTGAGACTGTCTGAGCACCGTTACCGCACGAGGTCATCTGCGTGAACGCCCGTGACCTCACCACGCTGGAGGCCGGTGACGAGGACACCGCGACCCTGCCGTGTGTCTGCCTGATGCAGACGTTGCCGTGGAGCGGCGCTGCACCGCCATAGGGCCAGAGGAGTTCTACGGGTGACGAACACCCCCACCCCTGTCATCCCGGGGATGCATCCCGACCCGAGCGTGTGCCGGGCCGGGGAGGACTACTACCTGGTGTGCTCCAGTTTCGAGTACTTCCCCGGCATCCCGGTGTTCCACAGCAGGGACCTGGTGAACTGGACGCAGATCGGCAACGCGCTGGACCGGACGAGCCAGCTGCTGCTGACCGCGGAAACTCCGTCGTCGGCCGGAATCTACGCGCCGACGCTGCGCCACCACGACGGCAGGTTCTGGCTGATCGTCACGAGCGTGAGCCACGGCGGCGGCAACGTGGTGTTCACCGCCACCGACCCGGCGGGGCCGTGGTCTGACCCGATCCTGTTGTCCGAGGTGGGCGGCATCGACCCGGACCTCGCCTGGGACGGCGAGGGCAACTGCTGGTGCACGGTCGCCGGGGTGTCGCAGTACCGCATCGACCCGTCGACCGGCGAGACTTTCGGTTTGCCGCAACGACTCTGGTCCGGCACTCCTGGCGTCAAAGCCCCGGAAGCGCCGCACCTGTACCGGATCGGCGACCACTGGTACCTGATGATCGCGGAAGGCGGCACCGAACGGGGACACGGCGTCTCGATCGCTCGCGGCCTGGCGCCGGACGGGCCGTTCGAACCGTGCCCCGCCAACCCGATCCTGTCGCACCGCAGCACCGACGACCCCGTCCAGAACACCGGTCACGCGGATCTGGTGCAGCGGCCGGACGGGTCGTGGTGGATGGTGCTGCTCGGTGTGCGGCCGGGTGGTGGCACGCCCGGCTGGCACCTGCTCGGCAGGGAGACTTTCCTGGCGCCGGTGAGCTGGGCCGACGGCTGGCCGGTGGTCGGCGAGCTGGTGTCCGGTCCCGCGGCGGGGGAGGCGGAGCGGGACGACTTCGCCCACACCGGACTGCGACCGTGCTGGATCTCCCCGCGCGACCGCCCCGAACGCCACTGCACCACGGGGGACCGGCCAGGATGGCTCACCCTGAACGCCCGCGGGTCCGGTCTGGACGACCCGGACGTCTTGTTCGTCGGCCGCCGTCAGCAGCACCTGTCCTGCCGCGCCCGTACCGTGATCGACACCGCTGACGGCAGCGGTGGACTGGCCGTGCGGTTCGACGAGGACCACCACTACGAGATCGAGGTGGCGTCCGGAGAGGTGCGGGTGCTCGCCCGCATCGGTCCACTGCGGACGGTCGTGGCGTCCCGGCCCGCGACCGGTGGTCCACTGGTCCTCGGTGTGCAGGTGGACGAGGCGGTGGAACCGCGGGACCCGCGTTCCGGGCCGGACACCATCTCCTTCGGGGTCGAGGAGAGCGACGGCACGTTCACCGTGCTCGCCTCGCTCGACGGCCGCTATCTCTCGACGGAGGTCGCGGGCGGTTTCACCGGAAGGGTCATCGGCATGTACGCCGCGACCGGCACCGTCCACTTCGACTGGTTCGACTACGAACCGCTCGACCGCTGATCCGTCGGATCAGCACGACCCGTTGTCCTCGCAGGTCCACAGTCGTGTTCGGACGTCAAGGGCAGACGTTCGACGTGCTGTTGTTCAGCGTGAGGTTGCGGAACGTCGTGTTGGTACCACAAGGACTTTCGCGCACCGACGAGTTGTTCACCGTCAGGTTCTGGACCGTGATGTCGCGGTTGTTCGGGAACTCCGAGCGGGCGGCCAGCCGGATCTCGCCGCCACCGGTGACGGTGCCGCTCTGCGCCGCGAGGTTCACGTTGTAGCAGTTCTCGATGAGGACAGCGTTGTTGCCGGTGTTCGCGAGGTCGACGCGGTCGATGGTGAGCCCGCCGCTCTCGGACACGCAGAACACGCCACGGCCGCCGCCGCGCGCCCGCACCGTGCCGACCCGGATGTTGGTGGGGTAGCTCGAACCGATGCGGCCGTTGCGGTTGGCCGTCCGGAACGCCGCGTAGCCGGTGCCCGCGCCCGCGTTCTCAGCGTCGACCGTGCCGACGGTGGCGTTGATGGTGTCGTTGAGCAGCAGTCCGGACTCGCCGACGTTGCGGGCCGTCACGGTGCCGATGGTGATGTTGTCGACGCCGTAGGTCTCGACGGCGTGGCTACCGGCGCCGGAGACGAACACGTTGTCGATCCGGATGTTCCGGCTGCGGACGCTGGTGTTGCCGCGGTTGTCGACGCGCACGCCGAGTCCGCCGGACAGTCGCATGTCGATCTGCCCGAGGATCAGGTTGTCGACGTTGCGCATGAAGATCCCGTACAACGGGCGGCCCGTGAGGCTGAGGTAGCGGACCTCGACGTCGCGGGTGCCCCTGGAGTAGATCGGCGCCTGGTCGCCCGAACCGGAGCCGGTCACGTTGATCGTGCCGCAGACGTCGATGCCGGTGTAGCTGGGCAACGAGATCCGCGAGCCCGCGCTCACCGAACCGTTGCCGCGCACCAGCACCCACTGCTTCGCGGTGCGGCCGGAGGTAAGGCTGTTGACGGCGGCCTGGACGGCGGCTCGCATGTCACCGCCGGTGTAGACGGTGCGGCCGCCGTTGCGGGCGGTCCACGTGCTGCCGCTCAGCACCGCCTCGGCGTTGAACGTGCGGTCGCCGCAGGCCGCGATCCGCGGCTCGGGGTTCGCGGACGCCGGCACGCCGCCGAGGGTCACGGCCACCGCGGCGGCCGCGGCGCCCATCCGCCAGCTGGTTGAGACCATGACAAATACTCCCTTGCGCAGGGAATGCAGGAAATCATCACGCACGCCCCGTGCTAGGCAAGCGCTTTCCAGGCAATGTAAACCTGATCGGCGCAATCGTCAACGAACGTCGATTCCTCTTCCTTCGCAACAGTGTTGTCGCTAACGTCTCCTGAAGGTGTTCGCAAATCGAAGCAATTCGATTCGAATTCGAACGGCGAGAACGTCGAATGAAATTCAGCGACGGGTACTGGAGCTCGACGACGGCGCCTCCATCACCACCGAGGCCGGCGGTTCCACGTTCCACACGTCGCAACGGCATCTGGTGAGCGGTGGGTGGCCCGGTCGCGGACCGGACCACCCACCTTCCTTCACCTGAGGTAGCTGGAAAGGGGAATTCGTTGGTCGCGCAACGCCTTGGCCACGACACCGGCGATCTGGCGAGCCCCTGCCGCCTCGAAGTGCGTGTGGTCGTTGCAGAAGAAGGCACCGACCGGGCCCCTGGTGTAGTCACCGTTGTTGGGGCAGAACCTGAGCGTGTTGTAGAGCGTGTAGCTCAGCTTGTGCAGGTCGATCACGGTGGCCCCGGCGGCCCGGCCCGCGTCGAAGGTCTCGGTGAGGAAGCCGCGGGTACCGACGGCGGTGCTGCCGCTGCACCTGATGGCGGAGACGGGCGTGAGGAAGATCGGCGTGACACCGCGGTCCTTGGCCGCTTTGGCCATCAGCGCGAGAAGTTCCTTGTACCGGGCGGAACCCACGTGGCGCGGGCAGTCGCGGCTGCCGTCGTTGATCCCGAACTGGATCATCAGGTAGTCGCCGGCCTTCATGCCGGTGGTGGGGTTGAGCATGTTCTGCCAGCGCGAGTGGAACGTCCTCGGGCTCACCACGCACTCACCGGTCGAGTCCTTCGTGTTCTTCACGTTGGACTCGTACAGCCAGGTTTGGATGCTCCGTCCGGCCACCGCGCTGTTCTGCACGGTGACGTCGGCGTTGAACAGCGGGTCGAACTGGCTGCCCCAGCCGGCCGGGCAGCTGGAATGCGGGTTGGACATCGTCGAGTCACCGGCGAGCCAGACCTTCACGGGCGCGGCGCTCGCGGACGGTTTGGTCGCAGGGGCGCAGTCGAGCTCATCGGCCGATGCCGGAACCGCGGCGGTGAACAGTGGCAGTACGGCGAGCGCGGCCAGGGCCAGGAAGTGTTTCCTCACGTTGTCTCCAGATGGCAGGGATTTGTCTGATGTAGACGGACCGAAACAGATTCGACCATACCCCTTTGCGTGCTCAGCAGGAAAGCGCTTTCCGAAGCGCGGACCCGAACCCGAAAGGGAGTTTACGCATGTCGCCGCTCACCCGGAGAACCCTGTTGGTCGGTGGTACCGCCCTGCCTTTGGCGGCCTCCGCGGCAACGGGCGGAGCTGCTGCCGCCGCCGCGGAGCCCGGTGAACCGACCGAGGTGCACTGGCTCGAAGGCGGTGTCCCGGCCGAGATGACCGGCGTGACGTGGGGACTGCCGTGGCCGAAAGGGCAACTGCGGCCGGACCAGTCGTTCGGCCTGCGCACACCCGACGGCACCGCGGTGCCGGTGCAGACGTGGCCGATCGGCTACTGGCCGGACGGTTCCCTGAAGTGGAGCGCCCACGCGATCGCCGCCGGCGCACCGGCGGCCGAGAAGTACCTGCTGGCGCCCGGCCCGGCCGTGGCACCGGCGAAGGAGGTCACCGTGTCCCGGCAGGCGGGCAGGATCGTCGTGGACACCGGCGTGCTGCGGTGCGTGCTCAACCGGGGCGGCCAGGTCCTGATCGACTCGGTCTCCCGCGTCGGCAAGGTCGTGGCACGGAAGGGCGAACTGGTGTGTCTGCACCAGAACGGGCCCGACGAGTGCGACGAGCGGGGTGACCGCAGGCGCGAGCGGTACACCGGCGAGGTGCACCGGGTGACGGTCGAACAGTCCGGTCCTGTGCGCGCGGTCGTGCGCATCGAAGGCAAGCACCGCGCTCAGCGTCAGTCACGGGCTTGGCTACCCTTCACCATCCGGCTGTACTTCCACGCCGGTGCGGAGAACTTCCGGATGGTGCACAGCTTCGTGTTCGACGGCAAGGCGGAGAACGACTTCATCCGCGGGCTCGGGGTGCGGTTCCAGGTTCCGCTGCCGGACGATCCGCACAACCGGCACGTCCGGTTCGCCAGTGCCGACGGCGGCCTGTTCACCGAGGCTGTGCGCGGTGTCACCGGTCTGCGGCGAGACCCTGGGGCGGCGGTGCGGGCCGCGCAGGCCGCCGGGCGTGCGACGCCCGATGTGTCCACCTGGGACACCAGGGTGAGCTCGCGGCTGCACCTCGTCCCGGCCTGGGGCGACTACACGCTCAGCCAGCTGACCGCCGACGGGTTCGAGATCCGCAAACGGACCAGGTCCGGCTGCGGGTGGGTGCACGCCGCCGCAGGCACCAGGGCGGGCGGATTCGGTTATGTCGGTGGCGTGAGCCGCGGTTTCGCGTTCGGCATGCGCGACTTCTGGCAGACGCACCCCACGCAGCTCGACATCCGCGGAGCGGCGGGGGAGTCGGCAGAGGTCACCGTGTGGCTCTGGGCGCCGGACGCCAGACCGATGGATCTGCGGTTCTACCACGACGGGATGGGCATGGACACCTATCCCGAGCAACTGGAGGGCCTGGAGATCACCTACGAGGACTACGAACCCGGCTTCGGAGATCCGTACGGCGTCGCCAGGACCACCGAGCTGATGTTCTGGGCGCTGGACGCCACGCCGTCAGCGGAACGCCTCGCCGCACAGGCTGCCGTTGTGTGCACGCCACCGCTGCTGGTCGCGTCGCCGCGCCGGATGCGAGCAGCAGGCGTGTTCGGCGACTGGTCGCCGGTGGACAGGTCGACCCCGGCCAAGGCGGTGATCGAGGACCGGCTCCACTTCCTCTTCGACTTCTACCGCGACCAGGTGGAGCAGCGCCGGTGGTACGGCTTCTGGGACTACGGCGACGTCATGCACACCTACGACAACGACCGGCACGAGTGGCGCTACGACGTCGGCGGCTACGCGTGGGACAACTCGGAGCTCAGCACAGACCTGTGGCTCTGGTACAGCTACCTGCGGACCGGCAGGGCGGACATCTTCCGCATGGCGGAGGCGATGACGCGCCACACCGGTGAAGTCGACGTCTACCACCTCGGCAAGTACGCGGATCTCGGTACCCGTCACGGTGTGCAGCACTGGGCCGACAGCGCCAAACAGCTGCGGATCAGTACAGCGGCCAACCGGCGGTTCCTCTACTTCCTCACCGCCGACGAACGCGTCGGCGACCTGATGCGCGATCTGGTCGACGCGGACAGGACGTTCCTCGTCCTCGATCCGCTGCGCAAGATCCGCACCGAGCCCTACGAACCCGACCCGAAGGCGCTGGCGGTCGGCCTCGGCACGGACTGGGGCGCGCTGGCTGCCGCGTGGTTCACTGAGTGGGAACGCGGCGGCGACCCGATCGCCAGGACCAAGCTGATCAAGACCTGCACCGCGATCGGCAAGCTGAAGAACGGTTTTGTCACCGGTCAGGGCATGTACGACCTCACCACGGGCCAGTTCGCCACCGACACCGTCGCCGTGTCGGTGTCACACCTCAGCGCGGTGTTCGGCCTCGCGGAGCTGTGCAGCGAGATCATCGCGGCGGCGGAGCTGCCGGAGTTCGAACGCGCCTGGTTGCAGTACTGCACGTTGTACAACGGCACGGCCGCGGAACAGATCGCCGCCGTCGGGCAGTCGTTCGGCAGTCTCAATCTCAAGCAGGCGCACGCCAGGCTCACCGCCTACGCAGCCGCGAAGACAGGTGATCCAGCCCTGGCCGCTCGCGCGTGGACGGAGCTGGAGCGGGGCGAGGCCGGTTACCCGGCGAACAGTCCGTGGCGCAGCACCAGGATCACCGGGCCCGCCGTGCTGAACCCGGTCGACGAGGCGACGTGGGTGTCGACCAATGCGACCGCCCAGTACGGACTCGCGGCGATCCAGTGTCTGGCGCTGGTGGGCGACCGGCTGTCCGGCTAGGTGTACTGACCCAAGAGGTTAGGAACGCGGCTGGCCGGTGGCTTGCCTGCGAGTGCGGTGTGACCGCGGTGGTGATTGTAGAGATGCAGCCATCGCGGGAACGCCTCGCGGCGTTCGGTCTCGGTGCGGTAGGGCTGTGCGTAGGCCCATTCGTCGAGCAGGGTGCGGTGGAAGCGTTCGATGCTCCTATGTTCGTCAAGCCGCTGTGGGCAGTTGGTTGTCTGGCTGTGGCTGGGCGGTTGGTCGTGGGAGGTTGTTGTAGATCTCTCGGGCGATGTAGCGCTTGAGGCAGCGGATGATCTCGCGTTTGCTCAGGCCTTCCGCGGTGCGTCGTTGGACGTAGTCGCGGGTGGGTTGGTGGTGGCGGATGCGGACGATGGTGACGATGTAGAGGGCGCTGTTGGCGGCGCGGTCGCCGCTGCGGCTGAGCCGGTGCCGGCCGGTGGTGCGTCCGCTGCTGGCTGGTTGTGGTGCGACGCCGCAGAGTTTGGCGAACGCTGCCTCACTGCGGATGCGTTCGGGGTTGTCGCCCGCGGTGACGAGGAACTGTCCAGCGAGCTCGACGCCGACCCCGTGGAGCTTCACCAGGTCCGGTGCTGCGGCTCGCACGAGTGCCTCGATCTGCTTGTTGAGCAGTTTGATCTCGTCATCGAGCGACTTCCAGCGACGAGCCAGGTCACGCAGCGCTGTCTTGACCCCGG